>VFZW01000019.1 GCA_016871055.1 Acidobacteriota bacterium | reverse complement strand
GCCGACCGCGCCGAGTAGCAGCCATGCCGCCCGCGAGCTGTCACGAACCTGCCGGTCTCGAAGTGAATGGACGGCCAGTTTCACTTCCTTGCGGAAGCCGCGTGGCACCGTATCCAGCGCGGCTTGAAACAGTGGCTCCATCCGCGCGCGTACCTCGTCTGTAGTCATCTCAGGCTTCAAACGGCCGAAGGCCGTAAGCAGCAGTGAACCGGAGTTAGGCGGCTTTGTCCCGAATATTTGCAACACCATCAACACGTCGATTTTCGTCAGTTGCGGCATTTCGAAGTCCTTAGGCAAGACGCCGGCGATTTCGCGCCGAACGCTGTCGATCTCGATCGATTGGCCGTTGACATCACGCCCGCCGAATCGGTCCCTCCACAGCGCATGCGAAATCAGCACTACCCGCGCCGCGCCGTCGCGCGTATCCTCTTCGTTGAAGTCGCGCCCCGCAATCGGTCTGTAACCGAAAAGAGAGAGGAAATTCGAGTCCACCGCCGCGCAACGCAATCGCACCGGATCCAATTCGGAGAGGCTGCAATCGTCGCCGCCCGATGTCGCGGTGATTGCGGCAAACGGTGTGCCTTCCCTCCGCCACGCCACGTAGTTTTCTTCGATGACGAACTCCGACGCACCGGCGATCGGTGCGGTCATACCGAACCAGACCAGTTCCTTTTCGTTCGCATACGGCAACGGGCGAAATAGGATCCGGTCGACGAAACTAAACACCGCCGTTGACGCGCCGATTCCAATCGTCAATGCCGCCACGGCGGCGATCGTGAATTCCGGCGATCGCCGCAAGCCGCGAACCGCGTAGCGAAGATCCCGGCCCAACTGTTCCAACCAAATTGGCATTGACACAGCGCGCACCTCCTCGCCGATCAACCCGCGGTTGCCGAAAGCCCGTTCCGCGGCGCGCCGGGCTTCGTCCGGCGGCATCCCCGCGCGCTCGTTCATCTCCGCGCGCATCGCAATGTGCGACTCCATCTCGTCGCGCCAACTCATGCGAACCTCATCAGTTTCGCCATGCCCTTTGAAACGGTATTCCACTGGTCTTCCGCCTTCGCCAGGCGTTTGTGGCCCGCGGCGGTTAATCGGTACAGACGCGCGCGCCGGCCTGCTTGGGTCGTCGACCACTCCGCCGATAGCGCGCCGTCCTTCTCCAGCCGGTGCAACGCCGGATACAGCGAGCCTTCTTCGACGCCGAGCAGCCCGCCCGATGCCTCTTGTACATGCAGCGTAATACCAAAGCCGTGGTTCGGACCGGCTTTCAGGGTTTTGAGTATCAGTAGCTCAAGCGGTGCCATCTCTAGACAGCTACCCTAGTGAACTAGGGAAGACGTGTCAAGCCTGACACCAGCCCGGGCACGGACGGAAGCGCCGCCTTGCGCGGCGCAAGAACTCTAGCGGTATTCGGCGAAAACGGGGCGCACTGGCGCCCCGCCACTAAGCGGCTTCGCCGCCCTTCACGGGTTGCGCAACGGCTTCCCGGCACCGCTGGAACAGCTCCAGCAACGAATCGGCGTACTCCTCCGGAGTCCGCGCCGCGCTCTTGCCGCCGAACCCGGCGGCCGGCGAGCCCTTGCCATAGCCTGTTGTCACGGCCACGAATTTCATCAACTCGAGTGCGACCTCGTCGCGATTGTTTTTTTCCGGCGATTTCGACTCAGGTGCTTTTTCATCTGCCATATATCTAGACTAGACTAAGATGCCGGTTCTCGCCCGCCGACAGTTACGCCGCATGCGGGGCGGCGCGCAGGCCCATCTCATGGAAGGCGACGACGGCCACTTTTACGTCGTCAAATTCACCGACAATCCCCAGCACCGCCGCGTGCTCGTGAACGAGTGGGTGGCCTCCATGCTTCTCGATTACCTCGACATCGCGCACCCGGAGGTTCGTGTCATTGAGGTTTCCGCGGAGTTCCTGGCCGCCAATCCCGACGTCTCCATTCAAATGGGTTCTTCCCGCCGCGCCGTCACGCCCGGCTGGCACTTCGGTTCGCGATACCCCGGCAACCCGATCACACAAGCCGTCTACGACATCTTGCCCGACGCGCTAATCAAGAAGGTCGTCAATCCTGATGACTTCCTCGCCGTGCTCGCCTTCGACAAATGGGCCGGCAACAGCGACTCTCGCCAAGCCATCTTCTTCCGCGCTCGCATCGGCGAATGGGTGCCCGGCGCAGCCAACCCCTTGCAGGTTGGCTTCGTCGCTCAAATGATGGATCACGGCTTTCTGTTCGACGGCCCAAACTGGGCATTCCACGATTCCCCGCTGTTTGGCCTCTTCTTCCGTCCGCAAGTTTACGCCCGCGTGCGCGGCGTCGGCGATTTCGCACCTTGGCTCGAGCGCATCGAAAGCGTCCCGGCCGAATTGATGGACCGCATCCTCCGGCAGACTCCCGAGTCATGGCTGCCGGGTGATGAGCGCGGCGCACTCGAAAAATTGCTCGAAGGCCTGATGCGCCGCCGCAAGCGCGTTCCCGATCTGGTCGCCGAATGCACTACCGGCCGCGCTAATCCGTTCCCAGCGTGGACGTGATCGAGTCCGCGATCATTCTCGCCGTGATCGGCGCGAGCAGTATTCCGTTTCGGAAGTGCCCATAGGCGAGCCAAGTGTTCTCGCCGGGAATTTTCTCGACGACCGGATCGGAGGCCTCCGACGCCGGCCGCAGTCCGGTCCAAACTTCGTCGGGCGGCCGATCGAGCAAGGTCGGCAACAAGTCGCCAGCCGCCCGGCGCAACAAATTCACACTCGCGGGATCCGGTGCATAGGTCCATACGTCGGGAGTGTGGTCGGAGCCGAAAATCGTGAACCCGGACTGCCGCTGCAATGCGTAATGGTGACCACGCCGCACAATACAGGACAGCGTGCCCGGTTCAAGGTGATATCCCAGGAGCGTACCTCGCACTGGATAGGCCCGAGGAATGCCGGTTCGGATCCGCGATGCCCACGCCCCGGCCGCAATAACGCAAGGCGACGCCGGCCGGTCTATCGGCGTATGTTCGTGGAACTGAACCCCGCGCGCGCGGCAAACGGCGGCAAGTCCATTACAGATTGAACGCGGATCGGCCTGCGCCTCACCAGGAAACCAGCGCGCCGCGCCGCTGCCAGGAATCGGTGCGCGGCGTGTTGCCTCGTCCGGCGATAGCGCTTGCCACTCTATGCCCGGCGCCGGCGGCTCCGGGTTGTCCAATTCCATCGCGCCGCAGACATGGAAGTCGATCGGTAACCCACCCTCGGATCGCAACTCTTCGATGAAAGGCGTAAAAAGCGCGAGGCTCTCAATCGCCCGTCTTGTCCACGGCGAATCGGCCCGGAACTCCCCTCCCGGCGACAGCATCCCCGCCCCCGCCCAACTCGACTCCGATGCGATCGGCCCTTTCTCGCAAACAGCCACCTTGACGCCTCGCTGCGCAAGCCGCCACGCAATACTGAGCCCGATAATGCCGCCCCCAACAATTTGAACGTCCATCTCTTCCAGGCTACCTTTCCGCGGCTGGAAAATCCCGGCACGACCACGCTAACATGACTTATTCTCAAATCCACCCAAAGGGACATACATTCTTACTTTGCCTTGACATCCCGATTCCTTGACCGGCAGCGAGGACGTCGTGTATACTTTTGATCTAGGACTCTCAGTACTAAAGTCCCGCCTGAACGCCTGAGCTTTATCAGGGAGGCTGACAGCGGGATCGACCGGGAGTACCAGACCCGGAGAGGGGCCATCGACGGCTCCTCTCGGCGGGTTCGAAGATCGTTGTAACGATTCGGAAGCGAGCACCACAACTCTTCTGCGAGATTGTGATGGGTTTTCCCCGTGGTCCGCGCTTTACCAGACAGAAGACGGCAGACGGAACGCAAGTTCGACAAGCTTCCGTGAAAGAAGCCCTTGACTGCCAGCGGGGGCGCGGATACACTCGAACAGGACTGCATTCCCGTCCCACCGGCGAAGTCATTCTTTCGTAGTACAAAAGCCGGTGCTTCGGCACTCAGTAATCACAGTTTCCACAGACCCAACTTGAGGAGCTTATGGCAAGAGAGAGTACGCAACACAAACTGGACCGGGTTCGCCCACCACGCGTCCAAATTACCTACGACGTAGAAATCGGCGACGCAATCGAAATCAAGGAACTTCCCTTCGTGCTCGGCGTCATGGGCGATTTCACCGGACAGGCCGTCGAACCGCTGCCCCGGTTGCGCGACCGCAAGTTTACGGAAGTCAATCCAGACAATTTTGACCAGGTCCTGGCGGGTATGAAGCCGCACCTGGCCTACTCTGTCGAAAACAAACTCAGCGAAGATCCCGACGCCGGCCAGCTAAAGGTCGACCTCCACTTCAAGAGCCTCGACGATTTCGCTCCCGAAAACGTCGTTCGCCAAGTCAAGCCGCTGCGTGAGCTCATGGACCTCCGCCAACGCCTGTCGGATCTGCGCGGAACGCTGCAGACCAACGAACAGCTCGAAGATGCGCTCATGAAGACCGCCAAGGACCCCAAGGCGCTTGAAGCGCTTAAGGCCGAACTCGGCATGGGAGGCGGAAATGAGTGATGCCCAACGCGCCCAACCGCAGGCGCAAGAACAAGTTCTCGAATCCGCGCTGCTCGATCAAATCTGCGCGGAAGGCAAAGTAGCCAAAACCGACGAGCGTGGCAAGAGCCTGGTTCGCGAATTCGTCAACCAGATTCTACAGGGCCAGATGACCGTCTCCCGCGACGCGGAAGCCACCATTAACGCCCGTATCGCGCAGATCGATCATCTGCTTTCGCTCCAGTTGAACGAGATCATGCACCATGAGTCGTTCCAGAAACTGGAATCCACCTGGCGCGGACTGAAGTACATGATGGATCAGTCGGAAACCTCCGACATGTTGAAGATCAAAATCCTCAACTGCTCCAAACGCGAACTCCTCCGCGACCTGCAACGCGCTCCAGAGTTCGACCAAAGCGCAATGTTCAAAAAGGTGTACGAAGAAGAGTTCGGTGTATTCGGCGGCGCTCCGTTCGCCTCCATCATCAGCGACTATACCTTTGGCAAACACCCCGAAGACATTGAGCTTCTCGAACGCGTCTCCAACGTCGCCGCTTCGGCCCACGCGCCCTTCATCGCTGGCGCCGACCCGAGCATGTTCAATCTCGAAGGGTTTGCCTCGCTCGATCAACCGCGCGACCTGGCGAAGATCTTCGATACCACCGAATTCGCAAAGTGGAAGTCGTTCCGTCAATCGGAAGACTCGCGCTATGTCGGCCTCGTGCTGCCTCGCGTTCTCGGTCGCCTGCCTTACGGCAAGGACACCAAGCCTTGCGATGCCTTCAACTACGAAGAAGGCGTGGACGGCACCGATCACAGCAAGTACCTGTGGATGAACGCCTCCTGGGCCATGGGCGCCAAACTCACCCAGTCGTTCGCCATGCATCGCTGGTGCGCAACTATCCGCGGTGTGGAAGGCGGCGGTTTGGTGGACGGTCTCCCGGTGCACAACTTCCGCACCGACGACGGTGATGTCGTGATGAAGTGCCCGACCGAAGTGCCGGTCACCGACCGTCGCGAAAAAGAACTCGCCGACCTCGGCTTCATCCCGCTGGTCCACTGCAAGAATACCGATTACGCGGCATTCTTCTCGGTGCAGTCGGCGCAGAAGCCAAAGCTCTACGACAAGGACGCGGCCAACGCCAATGCTCGGCTATCCGCCCAGTTGCCGTACATCTTCGCGGTCAGCCGGTTCGCACACTACCTCAAGGCCATGATGCGCGACAAGATCGGCAGCTTCATGTCCCGGTCGCAGTGCGAGTCGTTCCTCAACAACTGGATCGCGAACTACGTCCTGCTTGACGATAACGCTTCGAAAGAAGCCAAGTCCAAGCATCCGTTGCGTGAGGCGCGCATCGATGTGGTCGACGTTCCGGGCAAGCCCGGTGCCTACCGCGCGGTTGCTTTCCTCAAACCGCATTTCCAACTCGACGAACTGTCCGTTTCGCTCCGCTTGGTGGCGGATCTCCCGCCGCCGGCTAAGGGCTAACAGGCAATTTCCAAAGTTTTCCTGCGCGATCGTTTGCGGTGCGTCGGCCCTCACCAGGGCCGCGCTCAGCCGCGTGGCTATCAACATGGATATCATTCCATACAACAAATTAAGGAGAATTTAGAATGCCAAACAATCTGTTAATGCATATCGCCGAGGCACCTGGCGAATGTACGCAAAAGGGCTATGAAAAGTGGATCCAGCTGGAATCGATTTCAGATGGCCTAACGAATCAGCGCGCCGGCGACCGCTCGCACAGCGGCGCTGCGTCCCAGGGCAAGGTCTTCCTGCAAGACCTTGTCGTCTCCATGAATGTCGGCCTGCACAGCGCCATCCTGCAGAAGCATGCCGCCAACGGCAAGCATGTCAAGGAAGTCAAGATTGTCTCGCTCGCCACGGTTAACGACGGCCAGCACGAGTACTTAAAAATTACGCTCACAGATGTGATGGTGACCAGCTATCAAATGAGTCAAGGCGGCCACGAAGGTGCGATGGGCGTTGAGCAGGTTTCGTTCAACTTCGGCAAGAAGACGGTCGATTACACGCAGTTGAAGAACACCGACGGCAGCAAGGTCGGCGGCAACACGTTCAGCGTCGACGCCAAGACCAACGCGGTTACCTAGACTAACTTCTCCGACAATGACAGCCAGGGAACTGTATCAAGCAGGCAAACTCAAGGAAGCGATCGCGGCGCTGAACGTCGAGGTCCGGGACAACCCGGCCGACGTCCGGCGCCGGACGTTTCTTTTCGAACTCCTCGCATTCGCCGGCGAATACGACCGTGCGGAAAAGCAACTTCACATACTGGCGGACGCCTCCGACGAGGCCAAGCTTGCAACGGTACTCTACCGGGCCTCGTTGCACGCGGAAAAAACCCGCAAAGACCTATTCATCAAGAAGGATTTTCCGGCAAAGGCTGGAGACTCCGACGGCGACCTCAAGGGAACGATCAACGGCCAGCCGTTTGAATCCCTCGTCGACGGCGATCCTACGATCGGACCACGCCTGGAAGCGTACGCCGCCGGCGCCTACATCTGGATCCCATACAAACACATCGAGTCGATCGAGTGCGAAGCGCCAAAGCGCGTGCGCGATCTGCTCTGGATACCCGCACTCGTCAAGACCGGTCCGGCCTTCAAGATGATGGAGCTCGGTGAAGTCCTTCTCCCCGCGCTAACCTGGGACGCCAGTTCGGCCGGCGACGAGCAGGTCAAGCTCGGACGGATGACGAATTGGATCGAGGATGGCGAGATCGTCAAGCCGGTCGGCCAGAAGATGCTTCTCGCCGATGGAGAAGACATCCCGATGCTCGAAGTACGGAAGATCGAATTTGCCCGTGAGCCCGAACCGGATGAAGCCGGCTCGGAAGCCGAAGCGTAGGCGGATAGGAACCAATGCCGCTTCGCGACGATCTCCTCGCACCGATACCTGGCGACAATCCGAGCGGAGTGTATCTTTACTACCAGCCGATCTACGACAAGATCAAGGAAGCCAGGCGTGAGGACGATGACTCCGGCCCCTCGGGTGTGTGGGCCAGGGAGCGGAAGGTCGCCGACTGGAATCAGGTCATCAAGCTTGCCGGCGATGCTCTGGCGACACAGACGAAAGACGTTCAGATCGCGGCCTGGCTAGCCGAAGCCCATCTTCGCAAAGAGGGCTTCGGCTCATTCAAGGCCGCGATCGAGTTCATCACCCAACTCCTGGAGCAGTTCTGGGACACGCTGTACCCGGAGATCGAGGACGGCGACAGCGAATTTCGAGCGACCCCGCTCAATTGGCTCGGTAACTTCGACCTGCAGCTTCGCATGCTGACCATTACCAAGGGCGGCAAAAGTACGGTCGACTACAAATACTCCCGTTCCATTGGCACCCGGGAAGCAGCGGAAGCCGAAGGCGGCGACAAGCTGGAAAAATACACAACGGCGGTCGCTGAAGGCAAAATCACCGCCGAAGACTTCGACGCCGACTTCGACAAGACGTCCAAGCAATACTACGTCGACTACGAGGCCAATCTGAGCGGCTGCCTGGATGCCATCGAACGGCTCAATGTCATCGGCGAAGAGAAGTTCGGAGATTACGCGCCGGGCTACTCCAAGATCCGCGGATCGATGGAAGAGGTGCGGAATACCATCCGGATATTGCTCGCTCGCAAGCGCGAGAAAGAGCCGGATGCTCCGGCGCCCGGCGAGGAGCCGGCAGAGGACGAGGAAACGGCCGAAGAGGCAACCGGGGAGTACGAAACCGAAGCGGCATCCGGTGCGCCGGTTCGGGCCGCCAAAAAGAAGGGCGGTGCACTCTCGGCTGAACCGGTTGATCTCGACGACGCGATTGCCCGCATCATCTCGGCCGCGAAGTTTGTGCGGCAACTGGACGCCTATTCCCCCGCGCCGTATTTGATGCTGGCCGGGTTCCGGATCGGCGAACTGCGCGCTTCCGGTGACACGCTCGATCAAAGCAAACTCGAAGCGCCTCCCTCCGAGCTGCGGCAGAATCTCAAGAAGCTTTCGATGGAAGGCAACTGGCTTGAGGTCCTTAACACCGCCGAACAAGCCGCCGGTTTGCCTTGTGGCCGCGGCTGGCTCGACATGCACCGCTACGCGGCTCGGGCGTGCTCGGAACTCGGCTGGTATTACGATGGCCTCCGCAAGGGCATCGTCGGCCTCGTCCGCGCGCTTGTGGCCGATTATCCGGACCTGCCCAAGCTGACGTTGATGGACGACACGCCGGTCGCCAATGCCGAGACCGTGCAGTGGCTCGACAACGATGTCGTCACGGCCGCTGCTTCAGGCCCGGCCGAGCAATCGTACGAGCCGGCCATCGCGCCGGCCCGGCACTACGAAGAACAAGAAGATGGCGTCGAGGCGCCGCCGGATGCGTGGGATCTGGCGCAACAGGCTATGCGCGGCGGTCGCGTGCGCGAAGCCGTTGAACTAATCGACCGCGAAGCGAAAATGGAACAGTCCGGCCGCGGGCGATTCATCCGCCGCACGCAGTTGGCGCGCATCTTTATCGATAGCGGCAACGAGCCGATGGCCATGCCGATCCTCGAACAAATCGAGGCCGAGATCGAATCCCGCGGCTTGGAGAACTGGGAACCTTCGGAAACGATCGCGCAACCGCTCGCGCTGCTCTACCGGTGCCTGGCTCGTTCGGACAAAGACGGCGACGCGACCAAGAAACTCTACGCGAAGTTATGCCGCTTGGATCCCGTCGCCGCGATGAACGTGCTGAGATAGGTGATGCATGGCCCGCAACGACTTCGAAAGTAGCGTAACCATTCCCTTTCTCGACCGCATCACCGATCGCGATCCGAGAAACACGCAGGAAGCCATGCCGACACGCGCCCAATCGGTGCGGATACTCAAGGAGGCGTTGCGGCGCGATCTGGAATGGCTTCTGAACACCAGGCGCATCAAGGACGAGTCGACCGATCCCAAGGCCGAGCTCACAAGCTCTCTCTACAACTACGGACTCCCGGACGCATCGCATTTTTCGCTGCGGTCGTCGCGGGATCAAAACCGCCTCGGGTGGCTGCTCGAATCAACGGTGGCGTTGTTTGAACCACGCCTGAAAAACGCTAAAGTCTTCATGGTGCCAACCGAGGATGGCTCGATGAAGGTGAAGTTCCGCGTTGACGGACTTCTGCAGATGGATCCGGCGCCCGAGCGCATCACCTTCGATACGACCCTTGATCTCGCCAGCCAGAATTACAACGTGGAGAGCTGACCATGCGCGACGATCTGCTCTTCTACTACGAACGCGAACTCACCTTCTTGCGCCAGATGGGCGTCGAGTTCGCCGAGAAGTATCCGAAGATCGCCAGCCGCCTGACGCTTGAAGCCACTCAGTGCGAGGACCCGCACGTCGAGCGGTTGCTCGAAGCGTTCGCATTCCTCGCCGCGCGCGTGCATCTGAAGATTGACGATCAGTTTCCGGAAATTACCGAGGCGATGCTGTCGATCGTGTATCCGCACTTCATCCGGCCGGTGCCGTCGATGTCCATCGTCGAACTGTTCACCGACCTGGAAAACGCCGGCCTAATGAACGGCATGAAAGTACCGCGAGGAACGGCACTGCAATCCCGTCCGGTCGATGGCTTGCCGCTGCGGTTCCAGACGTCCCAAGATGTGACCTTTTGGCCGCTGGCGGTTGCGGGTACGCAATGGAAAACGCCGGACCGGTTGACCCCGCCGCCGAGAGTGACCTCCGCGGCCGCCGCGCTCCGGTTCGAACTGAAGCTCACCGGGCAGGCCGCCTTCGACAAGCTCCAGATGCAGGATCTGCGCTTCTATTTGAACGGCGAATCGGCCAACGTCAACACGCTCTACGAACTGCTGTCCAATAGTTGTAGCCAGATCTTACTTCGCGATCTGGCGCCAAACTCGCGGCGGCCGCCGATCGTTCTGCCGCCGTCGAACTTGAAAGCCGGCGGGTTTGAGTTCAACGAAGGAATCCTGCCCTACCCGAAACGGTCGTTTGAGGGATACCGGCTGATTCAGGAGTACTTCCACTGCCCCGAAAAGTTCTTCTTCTTCACGCTGACGGGGCTTGATGCGTTGAAGACGTCCGGCTTTCGCAACGGATGTGAAGTCGTGTTTCTCATCGACCGGTTTGAACGGTTCGAGCGCATGCAGCAGTTGGAGGTTTCCGTCGAAGACAAGACAATCAAGCTCAATTGCACGCCGATCGTGAACACCTTCGCGCAGACGGCCGAGCCGATTCTGCTGACCCAAAACAAGACCGAGCATCGAGTTGTCCCCGACGTGCGCCGGCGGAACGCGATGGAGGTCTTTTCGATCGAAGAGGTGCTGAGCGCCAATGCGTCGACCGGTGAGGTGACCTACTTTGAGCCGTTCTACTCCTACCGCCATGGTGGAATCCGGGAGCGGCGCCAGACATTCTGGCACGCCGCGCGGCGGCCGTCGAACCGTCGCGGCGACGACGGCACCGACGTGTCGATCACACTGGTTGATCTGCTCGGCAAGCCCATGCGGCCCGACTTCGACGCGCTGACCGTCCGCACGTTGTGCACCAACCGCGACCTGCCCGCGCGCATGCCTGTCGGCAACGAATTGGGCGATCTCGAATCGCACGGCCTGGCGTCGATCCGAAAGGCGATCGTGCTGCGCAAGATGACGCCGACCGTGCGGCCTCCGACCGGCAAGGGCGCCCTGTGGCGGCTGATTTCGCATCTGTCGCTGAATCACCTATCTCTGGTCGAAGATGGCCGAGACGCTTTGCAGGAGATTCTGCGCCTGTACGAATATGCGGGCTTCCAACACTTGCAGAAGCAGATCGCGGGCATCAGCGAGTTGCAGAGCAAACGCGAGTTCGCGCGGTTGATCTCGGAGAACGGGATCACGTTCGCGCGCGGCATGGCGATCGATCTCGAACTCGATGAAGAACAGTTCGTCGGCGCGGGTGCGTACCTGTTCGCGGCGATGCTCGAGCGGTTCCTGGCGCTCTATACGACGATGAACAGCTTTACGCGTCTGACCGTACGGAGCAAACAGCGAAAGGAGGCACTCGGAAAATGGGCCCCGAGAGCGGGACGCCAGATACTGGTGTAGCTTCTCCGCAAACGCGAATCGCGCTTCCCCCGCCGGGCCACGCCTATATGCGTGGCCGGATGGAAGAGGAGCCGTTCACCTTCGAATTCTTCCAAGCCGTTCGGCTGCTGGAACGCTTGGCGCCCGATCGCGATCCGGTCGGCCGCTTCTCGCCTCCCGGCCGCGAGATTGTTCAATTCAAGGTCAATCAGCAGCTTTCCTTTCCTGCCAGCGAAATCCAGCGTCTGACCTTCGACGAAGACGGTCGCGCGTCGATGTGGGTGAATTTCATGGGACTCACAGGCCCTCAGGGAATGCTCCCCAACTACTACACCGAGTATCTTCGGGAGCGGTTGCGCCAGCGGGATACGACACCCGGTGCGTTTTTAGATCTCTTCAACCACCGCGCGATTTCCCTTTTCTACCAGGCTTGGGAGAAGTACCGCTTTCAGATCGCCTACGAGCGTGGCGATCGCGACCGGTTCTCCCACACGCTGCTCGACCTGACCGGGATGGGAACGCCCGGCCTGCGCGGGCGCATGGAAGTCCCCGACGATGCGCTAATCTTCTACGCTGGGCTCCTCAGCGATCGGACAAGGCCGGCCTGCGGGCTTGCGAATCTGATTTCCGACTACTTCGACGTACCGTGTGAAGTCGAACAGTTCATCGGCGCGTGGTACCCCTTGAACGACGATTCGTTGTGCGTGTTCGGATCGGCCGACGATATCTCCGAACAAATGGGCGTCGGCGCCATTGTCGGCGACGAGGTCTACGATCAGCAGTCGGCGGTCCGGCTCGTGATCGGCCCGCTGAACTTACAGCAGTACCGCGACTTTTTGCCCGACGGCACCGCGAACCGGCCCTTAAAGGACTTGGCCCGCTTCTACGCGGGACCATCGATGGATTTTGAAGTGCAGTTGATACTGGCCGCCGCGGAAGTCCCTGTCTGCCATACCGGCAGACCGCAAGCTCCGCCGCCGGTGGCCGGCCCCATGCTGGATGAATTACAACTGGGTTGGACGACGTGGGTGAAGACCCAACCGCGCACGGCCGACGCCTTTGAGACCGTTCTTCGTTTTTAATCGCTATACTCTAACCGGAAGGTAATCCCATGAGCGTGAATCTTAAATCGCTGATTGGCAAGCTGAACACGAGTACCCGTGTGGCGCTGGAAGAAGGCGCCAAGCTGTGCCTGTCGCGAACGAATTACAACATCGAAATCGAGCACTTCCTTCGCATGTTGATGGATGGATCGGACAACGATCTGGCCTATATCGTGAGCCACTTCGGTATCGACCCGTTGCGGCTGACGCAGGAGGTCGACCGCAGTCTCGATAAGGTCAAGCGCGGCAACGCCCGCACACCCGCCATCAGCGAAAGCGTGCTGAAAATGCTGACCGAAGCCTGGACTATCGGCTCGATCGAATTCGGCGCGGGGCAGATCCGCAGCGGCTACGCGATCATCGCGCTGCTGACCAACGAAGACCTCGCGCGCCAAGTCCGAGAGTTCTCGAAGGAACTGCAGAAGATCAATGCCGAGGGACTGAAGAAGGACTTCCTCGTTATCACGCAGAACTCCACCGAGGAAACGGCTCCTCTGGCCGCCGCCGGTACGGCGGGCGCACCCGGCGCGCCCGGCGCTCCGGCGAAAGCCGGAGCGGGCAAGAGGCCGAATCTCGACTCTTACACCGAAAACCTTACCGACAAGGCGCGGCGCGGCAAGATTGACAACGTGCTGGGCCGCGATACCGAGATCCGCCAGATGATCGACATCCTGCTGCGCCGCCGGCAGAACAATCCGATTCTCACCGGCGAACCGGGCGTCGGAAAGACCGCGGTCGTCGAAGGACTCGCGCTGCGTATCGCGCAGGGCGATGTGCCGCCGCCGCTAAAAAATGTCGAGATGCACTCGCTCGACATGGCGCTGCTGCAAGCGGGCGCGGGCATCAAGGGCGAATTTGAGAACCGGTTGAAGGGTCTGATCGAAGAAGTGAAGTCGAGCGCCAAACCGATCATCCTCTTCATCGACGAAGCGCACACAATGATCGGCGCGGGCGGACAGGCGGGCGGCAGCGACGCGGCCAATCTGTTGAAGCCGGCCTTGGCGCGCGGCGAACTGCGCACCATCGCGGCCACCACGTGGAGCGAGTTTAAGAAGTACTTTGAAAAAGATCCGGCGTTGACGCGCCGTTTCCAAGTGGTCAAGGTCGAAGAGCCGACCGTCGAAACCTGTCTTGTCATGCTGAGGGGCATCGTCGGAGCGCTCGAAAAACACCACAATGTGCGGATTCTCGACGAAGGCCTCGACGCCGCCGTCAAGCTCTCCCACCGCTACGTCGCCGGACGCCAACTGCCCGATAAGGCGGTAAGCGTTCTCGATACCGCATGCGCGAAGCTTGCGTTGGGCCAGAACTCCACGCCCGCGCAGATTGAAGATTTGCAGCGGCGGCTGGACGACCTCGATGTACAGGAGAAGGCCCTCATCCGCGAACAGGCCACCGGCGGCGCGCATGACAAGCGGTTGTCCGATATCGCGGCCGAGAAGGAATCGTCGAAAAAGGCGCTCGAAGAGATGAAGGCCCGTTTCGCGAAGGAGTCCGAGTTAGTCGGCAAGCTCCGCGAGTTGCGTGGCAAGATGGAAGACACGGCGATGGAAGCCAACGCCGCCGGGAAACTCGGGCCGATGCGCGCCGAACTCGACGCGATGAACACCGAACTGACCACGCTGCAGGGCGAAAATCCCTATGTCGGCGTCTGCCTCGACGCGCAGCAGGTGGGCGAAATCATCTCTTCGTGGACCGGCATTCCGGTCGGCAAGATGCTGAAGGACGAGATCGAGGCGATGCTCAACCTGACCGAACAGTTGACGCAGCGCGTCATCGGCCAGGATCACGCACTCGATACCATCGCGCAGCGCATCAAGGTTTCGAAAGCGAAGATGGAAGATCCGAACAAGCCGATCGGCGTGTTCATGCTGGTCGGTCCGTCCGGCGTCGGTAAAACCGAGACCGCGATCACGCTGGCCGATCTGCTCTACGGCGGTGAGCGCAACATCATCACCATCAACATGAGCGAGTTCCAGGAAGCGCATACGGTCTCGACGCTGAAGGGTTCGCCTCCCGGATACGTGGGCTACGGCGAGGGTGGCGTGTTGACCGAAGCCGTGCGCCGGCGGCCGTATTCGGTCGTGCTGCTCGACGAAGTCGAGAAGGCTCACCCGGACGTGTTAGAGCTGTTCTTCCAGGTCTTCGATAAGGGCCGGATGGAGGACGGCGAAGGCCGCGAGATCGACTTCAAGAACACGATCATCATTCTGACGACCAACGCGTCGACCGATCAGATCATGAAGCTGACGGCCGATCCGGAGACGGCGCCGAGCGCGGCGGCGATCGCGAAAACGATCAAGCCCGAACTCGACAAGGTCTTCAAGCCCGCCTTCCTTGGACGCATGGTCATCATTCCGTACTACCCGGTGCGCGATGAAGCATTGAAACAAATCATCCGTTTGAAGCTGGGCAAGATCCAGAAGCGGCTGAAGCAGAATCACGGGATGTCGCTGGTCTACGGCGACGATGTGCTCTCGCAAATCGCCGCGCGTTGTACCGAAGTCGAGTCCGGCGCCCGCAATGTCGACAACATCCTGACCAATACAGTGCTGCCGGAGATCTCCAACCGGCTGCTGACCATGATGGCCGGCGGGGAAACCGCCGAGTCGATCACCGTAACGGTCGGCGAAGACGGCAACTTCAACTACGCCTGACAACATTTCACGGGGCGGGCCGATATCGGCCCGCCCCGCGAGATGTGTTTTCCGGCCCGTTTTCGCTTAACAGATTAGACCCCCAGACGGCACAGTATGTCCAAATTCACACAGGAAAACAGAACCCTCGAGCTCTTCACGCCGCTTGGCAAGGACGTCTTGCTATTCCAGACTCTCGTGGGCGCCGAGGCGATATCGGAACTCTACCAGTTCGACATCGACGCTTTCGCCTATAACGACAATCTTCCGAAGTTCGCCGATATCATCGGGCAACCGGTGGCGGTGGAAGCGCGGCTGGCCAGCGGCGACAGCCGTTGGTTTCATGGCATTGTCAAATCGTTCTCCTGTGTGGACCGGTTGGAAACGCATGCGCAGTACCGCATGGAAGTGGTTCCGAAGTTTTGGTTGCTGACGAACGTTTCGCGTAGCCGGATTTTTCAACAGATCTCGATTCCCGACATCTTGAAGAAAGTGCTCGAGAGCCTCGACGTTGTCTACGAGCTAACGGGAACTTATGAACCGCGCGACTACTGCGTGCAGTACCGCGAGACCGATTTTGCGTTTGGGTCGCGGCTGATGGAAGAAGAGGGCATTTTCTATTTCTTCCGCCACTATGAGGATCGGCACGAACTGGTTGTCGCCGACTCCCCGCAGACCCACGAAGAGCTTCCCTATACGCCTCAACTCCACTTCGACATGGTTTGGAACCACACCGATGTGGACGAGCGCATTCATCAGTGGGAAAAGACGCAGGAGATGCGTACCGGCAAGGTCACGTTGTGGGATCACAGCTTCGAAAAGCCGGGCTCGAACTTCGAGGCGCAAACCGAAGTGCGCGAAACCTTGCCGATCGGCGAGGAAGAGCACAAACTGCGCGTGGGCGGGGCCAACGAACTGGAGGTCTACGATTATCCGGGCGCCTATGCGCAACGCTTCGACGGCATCAGCCCCGGGGGTGGCGAACGGCCCGCGGAAATTCAGAAGATCAGCGACGACAACCAGCGTACGGTCGAGATCCGGGCGAATCAGGAAGCGATCCGGATGATCACGATCACGGCGCACACGCACTACATGAACATATGCCCGGGGTATAAGTTCGATCTCAAGCGCCACCCCAGCGACGACGATACCTACGTAATTACGAAGGTCAACTATTCGATCGCACAGCCGGAAAGATACAGTTCTGGCGGCGTTGTTGGAAAAAAGGCCGCATTAGCTTGGGCCGATGGTGGCTTGCCGGAAAGATACAGTTCTGGCGGCGTTGTTGGAAAAAAGTCTTACGGCTATTCGATCGCACAGCCGGAAAGCTATCGCAGTTCCGGCGCGGAAGACGCCGTTCCCGCGCCCGAGCTGATATTCAACTGCATTCCATTCGAACTGCAGTTCGCGCCGTCGCGTGTGACGGCGCGGCCGTCGATTCACGGCACGCAGGTGGCGGTCGTCACCGGGCCCGCGGGCGAAGAGATTTTCACCGACAAATACGGACGTGTGAAGGTACAGTTCTTCTGGGACCGCGAAGGCAAACACAACGATCAGAGTTCGTGTTGGATCCGCGTCGGCACGGCATGGGCGGGCAACAACTGGGGCATGATCCACATTCCGCGCATCGGCCAGGAAGTGATCGTGGCGTTTGAAGAGGGCGATCCGGATCAACCGATTATCCTCAACAGCGTGTACAACGCGCACGAAATGCCGCCGCATGAACTGCCGGCGAACAAAACTTGGAGCGGAATCAAGAGCCGGTCGACGCCAAAGGCGGGCGCGCAAAATCTCAACGAGATCCGATTTGAGGACAAGATCGGGCACGAGTACATTCTTTTCCATGGCGAGAAGGATCTACACTTCCGGTGCAAGAATTCGTACTTCGCAAACGTTGGCGTGGATTTCAATCAGTACGTCGGCGCGAATTCGAAAATGAAGATCGAAGGTAACCAAAGCGTTGACGTTAGCGGGTGGTCCTCCCATCAAACGGGCAGCGATTATTCGATGAGTGCGCAAGGCGACGCCGCTTTCGTTTCCAAAGGTAACGTGTTGGTGCGCGCTCAAGGCGAACTGGCGCTTCTCTCATTGGGTTCGAACGTGCTTGTCGATGCGCCCAGCACCGTCGGAATAAAAGGAACAGCATCGGTCGTCATTGAGTCAGCCGGGGGCGTTACGATCAAATCCGGCGGTAGTTTTGTCTGCGTCAACGCAGGCGGGGTTCAGATCAGCGGTCCTACTGTTTTGATTAACTCCGGCGGAGCGGCATCTTCGGCTCCCGCATTGGAAGGCGTGGTCTTGAACGTCCCGGTGGCTCCGGTCGAGGCGTTGAAGCCGGAAGAAACCAAGCCCACCGAAAATCCGGCGGATAAGGCGGCCGCCGAGGCGAACTCGCACGATCCGAAGTCGGAAGAGAATAAAGACAAGAAACATTACATTGAGGTCGAACTCAAAGACGAGTCAGGTGCGCCGGTTGTCGGCGAGACGTGCGAGATCACCCTGCCGAATGGAAAGAAGGCCACCAAGTCGACCAACAAAGACGGCCTCATTCGCATCGACAAGATTGACGCGGGTAACTGCAAGATCCGGTGGCCCAATCTTGATCAGGACGCAATCTCGCAATAGAAGGAGAATCACATGCCAGTTGCGCACGAAGAATATGTTCACACAGTCGGCCTGGGCGACAGCATCCCCAGCATCGCCCACGAAGCCGGCCACTTCTGGGAAACTGTTTGGAATCACGGCGAGAATGCCGAGCTAAAGGGTAAGCGCAAGAATCCGAACATTCTCAACCCCGGCGACGAAGTCACCGTTCCCGCCGTTCGCGTGAAGGACTACTCCGGGGGCACCGATACGCGCCATACCTTCAAGCGAAAGGGCGTACCGGCGAAGCTCAAGATGCAGTTGAAACTGCTCGGCGAACCGCGGGCCAACGAGAAGTACACACTGATTCTCGACGATAAGAGTATAAACGGCACAACCGACGGCGACGGGAACCTGGAACACTTCATCCCGCCGAACTCCAAAGGCGGCAAGATCATCCTGCAGGGCGGCAAGGAAGAGTATCCGGTCAACGTCGGCCACTTGAACCCCGTCGACACGGTCAGCGGCCAAAAGCAGCGTCTGAATAACCTCGGCTATCACTGCGGCGACGACAGCAACGAACTTTCCGAAACGTTCTCGCAGGCGGTCACGCAGTTCCAGGGTGAAAACGGGCTGAAGGAAACCGGTGAGGTCGACGGCGCGACCAAGAGCAAGATCGAAGCGTTGCACACGTAGGAGAACAACATGCTAGGCGCAGTATCTGGAGCGATGGATGCGGTCAGCGGCGCCCTCGGCGGCAATCTGCCGGGCGGGCCCTCCGCAAACGCGGAACTGAAGTTCTACAAAGGCGAAAATCTCGGCCAGGTGGAACAAAGTCTTGCAGGCGCGCAGGCGCCCGAAGATCGCCGGCCGATCGACTCCGGCGCAACGATTGAATTCGTCCATATCAACCACATTCATTTGGACACGTCGAAGAACTTTCACCACACGCCGTACAACGACGTCTCTGGCGTCAGTTTCCCGCCGGGCGCGAAGCTGCGCGCGTTTCAATACCGCGCCGCGCTGCACCGCGAAGCGGTGCTGCTGGCGTCGCAGATGACCGGTTGCCAGTCGGTACTCGACGCTCTGGAGAAGACCAAGGGCGGGCTGGGCGCGATGGTCGACATGGCGTCCGACATGCTTGGTTCCGGCGGCGGTTCGCAAGCGCCAAAAGCCTCCGACGTCAATGCGTTCGGACAGGCGGTTACAAATGCCGTGACGCCGATCAACACCGCCAGCTTCACCTACAAGGACATGCACAAGTGCGGTCTCGATCTCGCGCAGGCCCGCGCGAACTACCGCGCGTTTCTCGCCAAGTTGCTAGAGCCGCCGAAGAACGATCCGACGAGCGGACTGCTCGGCAAGATTCCCGTCTTGGATCCCGCGCTGCCGCCAATCATCGGCGACATCTTGAACTTTGTCACCGGCTTTGCCTTCAAGCCGATGGACGTCTATCTCCACTTCTACGTCCGAATGGCGATGGATCTCGAAAAGTCGATCGACAAAACCGTACGGCGCTACACCGTCGCCGCGTTGCAAGGGCCCATCACGCCGGCGTTCTATCTCTGGTACAACCCGCCGCCGCCTCCTCCCGGGTCAACGCCGGATGACGGCGGCGGAACGGGAATCGAATTTCTCGATAACGCGATGGAAGAATTCAATCGCATCCGGCAACGCATCGAAAACACCGCCGGTGAGATTCGAGACTTCCTTGAACCCGATCCGGACACACCTCCCGCGCCGGGGCAACCGTATCTGGAGCAGGCGTTTCAGATCACGCCGCCTCCGATGACCGCGGCAGGCCAGCCGCCCGCGCCGCCGAAAGAACTGGCTGAACTCGTCAAGAACGGCTTCAAAGCGGGCCTGGGTGTGGACAACCTGCCCGGGTTTGTCGAAACCGTAATCGTCGAAGTTACGACGGTGAACAACGAGTTCCTGCGCGAACTCTACAAGATTTTGATGGACCGGCCCGCCGTTGCTCCCATTGATGAAGATCAAGTCTACGAAGCCGCCCGCAAGCGAATGCTCGATCGGTTGGTGCAGATCGTGATGGATAAAATCGACTTTCTGCGGCAGATCAAGGACTTCGGCGTCAATTTGCAGGGGGCTAATATTCAGCCCGGCCAGGCGCTGCTTGACGATGGCCTCAACGAGTTGAACAGCGAAGTGCTGCGGCGCCTCAACGTCGCGCTGGAGCTGACGATGGGCGAATGCGTCGACAAACTCGAAGGGATGCGGCAGCAGTGCCAGACGGCCAACGCGCTGGCTTACGAAGCCTATCTCGGGGTATTCCCTTGGATTCTCGCGCTCAACTTCCGGAACACGTTCATGCCGGTGTGGCAGTTGATCATGGACAACACGCTGGGCAAGATCGATGGCCCTATCGGCACCGCGGTACGCGGCGCGCGAAGCGCCATGAACGCGGCGAAGTCGGCGGTTGACGACGCGCGCAATGTCGCGGCGCGGCTGCAGAAAATCAAGGACCGGGCGACGAATCAAGGCCTTCAACTTGGCACCGGCGGGCAGAATCTGACGGGTTACCGCGACGATTGGAACTCGAACGCCGCAGCCACCGGGGCGCCCCCGAAACCGCCGACGATTCCTTTCTTCCCGTTTACCGCTCGCATGCCGAGGGTGAGTGGTGAGAAGATTACCAAGAGCGAGTTTGACGGCGTCAAGCCGCAACACAAGTGGGATCTTGCGGGCGATCCGTCGACGTACTAACCGGCGGGCCGCGCGCGAAGCCCGGAGGAGAAGCGTCGCGTGGCGATCACACAAAAGAACCGACTTCTGAATCTCACCACCGCGCTGGGCGAAGATGTCCTGCTGATTCGTTCGATCGATGGATCGGAAGGTATTTCCGAGTTGTACCGTTATTCCATCGAGTGCTTCGCGCCCAACTCCACGGTCATCGACTTTTCCCGCCTGATTGGAACCAACGCCGGTGTGAAGGTGCATGTCGCCGACGACGACAAGTACCGCTACTTCAACGGCATCGTGCATTCGGTTACAAGGGGCAATCGCAGCTTCACGCATACCGCGTACACGCTCACCCTTGGGCCTGAGTTGTGGCTGTTGGGGCGCCGAGCCGGTTCGGCGATCTATCAGCAGAAAAGCGTGCCCGATATCCTGCGTACGGTTTTTGGGTAGCTTAACGATGTCGTCTACGAGTTGCAGGGCGCCTACGAACCGCGCGACTACTGCGTGCAGTATCGCGAGACCGACTACGATTTCGCGTGCCGGCTGATGGAGGAGGAAGGAATCTACTTCTACTTCAAACACAACGAACGCGGGCATCAATTGCTCGTTGCCGATACACCCCAGTCGCACGCCGATCTCGATCATTTTCCGCAGTTGCACTACACGGAAATCTGGGGCGGGCATCAGCCGGAGGCTTTTGTTTTCGATTGGAACAAACTCCAGACATTGCGTTCCGGGCAAGTGACACTTTGGGATCACACCTTCGAACTGCCGCATCGGAATTTGGAGGGCGTCGATATCGCCCCAGAGACAGTTGCCGTCGGCACTCTGACGCATAAGTTGAAGTTAGCGGGCAACGACAAGCTGGAACTCTACGACTATCCCGGCGCTTACGCACAACGATTCGACGGCATCGCGCCGACGAGCGCCGAACAGGCCTCGTCGTTGGAGAAGATCTTCACCGATAATCTGCGGACGGCCAAAGTCCGCATGCAGCAGGAGAGCGTCCAGGCGCTGCGAATCTCGGCGCGCACCAGCGCCGTTCATCTTTCGACCGGATATAAATTCACGCTCGCCGCGCATTGGGAGGACAATGGCGCCTACGCGATCACACGAATGGTGTTCTCAATCCCGCAGCGCGGCGGGTATTCGGGCGAATCGCAGGAAGGCGAGTATCCCCCGCCTGTCGAAGCTTCGTTCGACTGTATACCGATCGCACTCCCTTTCCGCCCGCAGCGCGCGACGCCGAAGCCGGTGGTACACGGCACACAAACCGCCGTTGTTTTCGGGCCGCCAGGCGAGGAGATCTTCACCGACAAGTATGGGCGCGTCAAGGTGCAGATGCTCTGGGACCGGACGCTGAGTTACTCCGGCACCGCTTCGTGCTGGTGCCGTGTGGCGATGCCGTCGCCGGGGAAAAACTGGGGATTCTTCTCGCTGCCGCGGGTTGGCCAGGAAGTGGTGGTGGCGTTCGAAGAAGGCGATCCGGACCGGCCGATCATCACCGGCAGCGTCTACAACGCGGATCAGATGCCGGCCTACACGTTGCCGGACAACAAGACGATGTCGACCTGGAAGACGTTGTCGTCGCCGAGAGGCGGCGGCTTCAACGAACTCCGATTCGAGGACAAGAAAGACGCCGAGCAGGTTTTTGTCCACGCGCAAAAAAACATGAACCTGCGCGTGGTGAAAGACCGGATGGAGTGGGTCGGGCAAGATAGCCATCTCGTGGTCGTTCGCGATCAAAATGAACACGTCCAGCGCGACATCAATCAGACGATCGACCGCGATGTCGTGCAAAAGATCACGCGCGACCATAATCTCAAGATCGCCGGCAAACAGGCGATAGAAATCACGGGCGCGTCGACCCGGAAGATCGGCGGCGACCTGGGGGAGAAAGTCACTGGCGACGTGTCGATCGAAGGCGCGAATATCTACCTCAAGGCCGGGCAGAATCTGATCATCGAAGCGGGCACGAAGATATCGCTCAAGCTCGGCAGCAACTTTGTGGACATCTCGGCGTCCGGAGTCGCCATCAACGGGTCGCTGGTGTTGATCAACTCCGGCGGTTCGGCGGGGACGGGTACGGCGGTGAGCCAGCTCACCGTGCAAAATCCAGCCGCTGCAATCGAAGCCGCGACGGCGGATCCGGGAGCGATGAAGACCTATTCCGGCGGAGAACAAACCGGGCCGGGACCGTTCAACCGCGTGAAGAATCAGCTCACCTTCTCCCCGGCGGAAGCGCAAGCGATCGCCGACAACGCAGCGCGCGCGGCCGAAGAGGACGAATCCTATAATCCCGCGGCCGAGGAAAATCGGACGAAGACGAACTGGATCGGCATCCGGCTGAAAGACCACTACGGCAGACCCGTTCCCGGCCAGGACTACCGCATCGAACTTCCAAACGGCGAAGTGTATACGGGAACGCTGGACGGAAAGGGCGAAGCCAAGGTCGAGCACATCGATCCAGGCAACTGCAAGGTGTCGTTCCCCGGAATCGCGGATTGGAGGAAGGCGTAACGTATGCCGATGTACACGGTAGCGCAAGGGGATTGTCTGGCGACAATTGCCCACACGTTCGGATTCGCCGATTGGCGCACGATCTACAATCACGGTTCTAACGCCGAATTCCGGCGGCTGCGGCCGAATCCGAATACTCTGAATCCGGGCGATCAGCTCTTCATCCCAGATACGGCCGACAAGACCGAAGACGCCGCGACCGATCAGTGGCACGACTTCAAGGTCGAGGGCCAGAAGACATTCTTCCGCGTGCAGATCGCCCGGGACGGCGATGAAGAACAGGAGTTGTGGGGCAAGCCGTATAAGGTCGAACTCGGCGGCTTGGTCTTCGAAGGAACCGTTTCCGATTCCGGTCTGATCGATTTCGAGATTCCACCGGATACGGCCGGCGGCACTCTGACGATCTGGTCCGACGCGCGAAAGACGCAGATCGGATATGAGTGTCCGGTCGCGGCGGGGCACTTGAATCCCGTGGATACGATTTCCGGCCAGCAGTCGCGGCTTCGGAACTTGGGGTTCGATCCCGGGCCCGAGAGCGATGAGATGACCGAGCAACTCCGCGCGGCGCTGACCGCGTTTCAACACCACAACGGATTACCGGAGTCGCGCGCCGCCGATGCGGCGACAAAGGCGAAGTTGCAACAGTTGCACGACGGCGTTAGCCCTGCCACGCGGGACACGGGCAGATCGCCCAGCCCCGGCAACACCGCGGCCAAGTAGTCGCGCACCGGAACACCCAGCCGCCGGCAGCTCTCGATCGCCGAGAGAATCGCCGCCACTTTCGGGCCGGCGCCCTCGCCGCCGAGATGTATCCAGTTCTTCCGGCCCACCGCGACCGGCCGCATCGAGTTCTCCGCCAAGTTATTCGATAACTCCGCCTCGGCGTGATCGAACACCCGCACTAACTTACTCCACTGGCCTACCAAATAGCGAAGACCCTTGCCAACGGTGCTCCCCGGCAGCGCGCCGCCAATCCCCCGGTCGCGCGCCTGCCGCAACCGCTCCAGTACACCCGGCGCGCGGTCTTGCCGCAGTTGGCGCCGTTCCGTTACCGATAAGTTCCGCTCGCGCGCCTCCGCGTCGATCGCAAACAAATCATTAATAAGGATTAGCAACTCGGCGTGTGCTCTACACTATGCAGCGGTTGAAGCAGTTGGAACGGGAAAACGCGAGACTGAAACGGGCCTTGGCCGACGCGATGCTCGACAACCAGATTCTGAAAGAACTGAACGCAAAAAAATGGTAGGGCTTCCGGAAAAGTGGGAGGCGGCCAAGCAGATTCGGGAAGCGCATCCCGAAGTCAGCGAGCGCCGTACCGCGAAGCTCGTAGGCATCCCGCGATCGTCACCGCGGCACAAACTCAAGGGTCACGGCCAAGAGATGAAACAGCATGTGCAGGCAGCGGCGCTGAAACACTCCCGCTATGGGCATCGGCGGATTACCAGGGTGGTGAGCAAGCAACTGAGCCGGCCGGTGAGCCGGCGCAATGTGCAGCGAATCATGCAAGAACTTGGGCTGCAAGTGCGGACGCGGCGACGGCGCAAGTGGGCGGCTCAGGCCGCGGCGAGCAAGGAAGCGTCGAAGGAAGCCGATCAACGGTGGGCGATGGATTTCGTCTCCGACTGGTGTGTCGGCGTGCGGAGGCAGTTGCGGTTGCTGACGATGGTCGATTGCTGCACGCGAGAGGCGTTGGCGATCGAACCGGGATACTCGATGCCGGCGGCGAAGGTGGTGCAGGTGTTGGAACATCTCAGAAAGCAAGATCGGAAGCCCCGGCAGCGGACGAGAAGCGGTTCTACACGGAAGTAAACCGTAGCGCCGTTGCGTTTGGGAGTCGAAATCTGTAAATCTAGTTGCAATGCGTTCGGGGATTTTTTTCGTTCTCATCGCGCTGCCGGCATGGGCGCAAGGGACCGCCAGCCTCACCGGCGTCGTTAGCGATACACAAGGCGGGGTCATTCCGGCCGCGACCGTCAAGGTTCGGCACGTCGATACGAACTCCGTTCGGGAGCTGGCGACCGATGGCGAGGGCTCGTTCACGATTACGAATCTGGTGCCGGGCACACATGAGTTACAGGTCGACAAAGAGGGCTTTCGGCCGCATCGGGTGACGGGCATGACGTTGGAGGTCGGCCAGGTGCTGCGGCAAGATGTCCGTTTACAAGTCGGCGCGGTGGCCGATTCGGTTTCGGTGACGGCCGAAGCCACGCTCATCAATACGGAGTCGGGTGCGATCAAGGGCGAGGTCATGACGAACCAGCAGATCAACGAGATTCCGCTGGACGGCCGGGACTTCTTCGATCTGGCGTTGATGGTGCCGGGCGTGGTGCCGATGGCGCAGGGCGGGCAGGGCTCGGGGCTGAACGTCAACGGGTCGCGGTCGGACTCGACGAACTACTCGGTCGATGGGTTCAACAACCGAAATCCGCGAGGGGCCGGCACATACGTGCGGCCGAACATGAGCGCGATGCAAGAATTCAAGATGGAGGTCTCGGGGTTCTCGGCCGAGAATGGGCGGATGGCGGGCGGTGTGATGAACATGGTCCTGCGATCGGGCACCAACCGGTATCACGGCGATGTGTTTGAGTACATTCGCAACGACATTTTCGACGCGCGCTCGTTTTTCGATCGGGAGAAACTCTCGCTGCGGCGGAATCAGTTTGGCGCGACGCTGCATGGGCCCTTGACGATTCCGAAGGTTTACAACGGCAAGGACCGGACGTTCTTTCTCTTCAGTTGGGAGGCGTATCGCGAAGTGCTGGGGCAGAGTTTTATCGGCAACGTACCGACGGCGGCGCAGCGGGCGGGCGATTTTTCGTCGTCGGTTGTTCCGGTGACGGGCGCGAAGTTGTTTTTAAAAGACCCGCTGCTGACGCCGGCGTGTAACGCGACCAACGCAGCCGGTTGTTTTCCGGGCAATCGGATCCCCGCGAGCCGCTTCGATCCGATCGCGCTGCGGCTGATGCAGTATTACCCGCTGCCGAATCGCGCGGACCCGAACAACAACTTCATCACCACGGCGAAGGACTTCGACAAATGGGTGAGCTACATGGGCAAGGCCGATCATCGCTTCGGCCCGAACGATACGATGGCGTTTCGTATTCAGCAGCGGGTGGCGGATAACACGAACCCGACCGCCGGCAGCGCCCTGGCGCTGTGGCCCACCTTCGTGAACGACCCGCGTTACCTGGTGGGGCTGGATTATACGCACATGTTTTCGCCGACGGTGATCATGGAAGTTCGCGGCGGGGTTAGCCGGAATGCGACCGAAGAACACGCGAAGTTTCAAGGTCAGAACATCGCCGAGCAACTCGGCATCACCGGAACGACGACCGATCCGCTGTTAATGGGCTTTCCACGCATAACCGTTCAGGACTACCTGCCGCTGGGATCGGCGGCGGGCCAGCCAATTAGCTATCACGTGACGATGTTTCAGTTGAGCAACAAGTTCACGATGATCCGAGGGAAACATGCGATGAAGTTTGGCTGGGACATCGAACGCACGCGATTTAATCAGCCATTCAACGACAACTCGCGCGGGACGTTTAACTTCCAGCGCAACTGGACGCAGCACTCGGTGGCGGACCTGTTGCTTGGGATGCTGCAATCGACGACGCGTACCCTGGTACCGACGCGCAACTACCTGCGCTCGTTGAGCCTGGGAACGTTTTTTGCGGACGATTTCAAGGTGACGAGATCGTTCACCTTGAATCTCGGCATGCGGTATGAACTCGACATGCCGCCGGTGGATGCCTACGACCGCATGTCGAACTTCATGCCGGGGATCAACAAAATCGTCGTTTCCGACTCGAAGCACGTGCAGGACTTCGATGAACGGATTGCCCGGTTTCACTTGCAAGACCGGGTGGCGCTGGCCAAGGACGTTGGCGCGCCGCGGTCGCTGGTGATCGCGGACAAAGTGAACTTCGCGCCGCGGCTTGGGTTTGCGTGGCGTGTGCCGTACTTCAAGCGGACGACGGTGTTTCGGGGAGGATATGGCATCTTCTTCACGGGGCATTTGCTGAATCCGATCCGGACGTCGCTGATGACGGGGTTTCCGTTCTCGGTGAACCAGACGTTTTCGCGGTTGGCCTCGAATACGACGCTGGTGACACTGGCGAACCCGTTTCCCGATATTCGCGCGACCGAGGGGAATTCGACGAACTCGAACGGCTATGAAGCGCGGCCGAAGATGGGCGACTTGCAGAGCTGGAATTTTACGATCGAGCGGGAACTGGCGACTGGTTGGGCGCTGGAAATGGGTTACGTGGGATCGAAGGGAACCCATCTGGGCCGGATCTACGACATCAATCAGCCGATTCGATCCCTGGAGGCGTATCAGGCTAACATCCCGTTTCCGAGGCCGATCACGGGGGTGAACACGATCAACTACTACTCGTTTGGATCGAACTCGAACTACCACGCCGGGCAGGTATCGCTACGGCGGCAGATGCGGGGCGCATTTGTACGCTTCAACTATTCGCTGAGCAAGTCGATTGACGATGCATCGCAATTGAGCGGTGCGTCGGCCGGGGGCTTTGCGGGGGCGCAGAATTCGCGGGATTTGCGATCGGAGCGCGGGCGGTCGGACTTCGACCGGCGGCATGTCATCACGGCGGTGTATTCGACGCCGCTGCCGTTTGGGCGCGGGAAGAGATTTTTCGGAACGGCGAAGGGTCTTTCGCAAGGCCTATTCGGGGGATGGCAGATGTCTGGGAGCGCGAGTTTCTACACGGGGCAGGCGCTGACGATCCAGTCGGCGAATGTGGATCCGAATCTCGGAGAGTCGCTGCGGCCAAACCGGATTGGAACTGGGATACAGGAGGATATTCCGGGAGCGGGGAAGCGAGGGGTCGATTATCCGTGGTTCAAGTTGAGTGACTTCGAAGCGGTACCTCGCTGCGCGTCGCGGAGCGTTTGCGAGACGAGCGCGTTCGGATTCACGCCGTTTGCGTTTGGCAATTCGGGACGGAATATTCTCGATGGGCCGAGCGCGCATTACATCAACATGGCGATGCTGAAGAACTTCCAACTGAAGGAGCGGCGGCGGGTGCAGATTCGCTATGAGTTGTTCAACATCTTGAACCACGCGAATTTGAATCTGCCGGACCGGGTATTTAATGCGCTGGGGGGCGGGATGGTGACGGCGGTGGTGGATCGCGGGCGGGGCGGGCCGCGGGTGATGCAGTTGGCGTTGAAGTTTGAGTTTTGAATTCACGATGATCAAAGGAAGCGGCAATGTGTTCGTCGACCTGGGGTTCTCGCCAGCGGAGTCGCATAACGTGCGTCTCCGTTCGCAAATGCTGACGGCGCTGAGCGATCACATCGAGAAGCGAGGTTGGACGCAGGCAGAGGCGGCCAAGCGATTGAATGTAAGTCAACCGCGGATATCGGATTTGGTGCGGGGGAAGATCAGCCGGTTCTCGATGGACACGCTGGTGACCATGCTTACGGAAGCAGGCCTCGCCGTTGATGTAAGGATACGGGCGGCGTAGCGACGTCCTTCTCCACTTTGACGCAGATGTTCTGCGCGCTGAGGACTGTGACGGCGAGTAGGGCGAGGCGGATCATATTACGGAGCGATCGCCATAGCCTGGCGGCGGGTTTCGAACTTCTGCGCGACGGGATCGATGACCGTTAACTGGCAGGTGTATTCACCGGGGCGGAGCTGGCGGAGCGGAACAACCGTTTCGAAACCGAATGCCCCTTCGCGGACGGCGGTGGGGCGGAGGCCGCCGGATTCCCAGATACGCTCCTTGCCTCGGTAGATGGCGAGGCGGGCGAAGGCGGTGTCGGAGTAGGTCTCGCCGTAGGCGGTGAGCGATTGGCCCCGGCGGAAGACGTGGGTGACACTGGGGGCGAGTTTGCCGCCGTTGCGGACGAGCGGGTTGACGGATTGCTGCGTGGTTTTTTGCGCTTTCCCGGCTTTGCGCATGGCCTTTTCGGGGTTAGGCTCTTTGCCGGGTTTGGGCTCCTTCATCGGCTTTTCTCTGCCGCCGTCCGCTTTGCCGATGGCGGCTTTCAAAGGCTCGCGGGCGGTGCCGAGGACAAGGCTCGAGACTCCGGCTGAAGGCCCCGCGTCGAGATCGGGGATGGTGAACTTCGACTCGTAGGTGCCGAGTTTGCCTTCCTGATTTTCGCGGGCGAGAACTTTGATGCGGTACTGGCCCGGAGCGAGTTGAAAACCGGCGTCGTAGAGCATGCTGCGTTTGGCGAGTTGCTCGGACGCCCCTTCGGGCAGACGCACCTTGATGCTGTCGCGAAGGGTGGCGACGGTCTTGCCCTTGGCGTCGCGGATGGCGCCGATGAAGTCGAGTTCGGTGCGGCCGGACTTGAGGCCGACTTGCGAACCGGGAATTTTGACGGCGAGCGGAACGGCGTAGCGGCCCTTCTCGATGCGGAAGTACATGAGCTCGACGGCCATGTCGAGCTCGGTGACGGGATTACCAAGCGACATCGCTTCGGACAACTGCTTCTCCTTGTCGGCGGAGTCGAACTGACTCCAGACTTTGTCGGCGTAGTAGCCGGGGCGGTAGTCGAGCTTGGCGTCCTTATTGGGCGTGGTGAGTTCGACCTTAATCTTGCGGAAGCGGCCGTCTTTAGCGGTGTTGGTCGAATAGTAGGCGATGGTGTAGTAGCTGTCGATGTCTTTCTGCGCCTGGCGAATGCCGAGGGCCAGATCGTTGGAATCAAGCAGCGCCTTGCCGCCGGTGTCGGCCGCGAGCGTGAAGAGGGTTTCCTGCGAATCGTTGGCCTTTTCGCGGACGCGGCCTTGTTCACGCCCGCTGAAAATCCCTTGCCCTTTCGGTGAAGACTTGGTGGCATCGCCGGCGGGCGGCATGGCCATCAGTCCGCGCACGTCGATTGGATACAACGCCACACCCGAGCGCACGGCCATGTTCACAGCCGATTGCATCTGCGATTGATTTTCGACGCCTTTTTTGCCGACGCCGGAGGAGAAGTAGACGACGGCCTTCTTTTCCTGGATGGGCGCGAGTTCCTTGGCCAGGTCTTCGATAGCGGCGAACTTGCGGTCGGTGTTGAAGATGGCGAATTCGGTCTCGTCGATAGAGGCGGTGTCCTCGTTGTCTTCGGAGGGCTCGGCGGCATCGGCGGCTTCCATTTCGACAGCGTCGGCGACGCCGAAACTTTGGATGGTGCGGAGCAGGAGATCGCGATCCTGGGTGAAGTCGACGGCTTTCTTCAGCGACGTGGCGAAGGTATAGACGGAGACCAGATCGGAGGTCGTCATCTGCTTGGCGAGGAATTCGGCGGCGGCGTCTTTGGCGCGGACTTGATCGGTCTGGGGAAGGCTGGAGAAATCGAAGTAGAGGACAAGGAGGCGCTTGTCGCGGAAGTTGGGCGTTTCCTTTGGGGCCTCTTCTTCCACGGTGGGTTTTTTCGGGAGCGCCGCGGGCTTGGGAATTTCGACGGCGGGGAGGGAGTCTTTGCTCAGCTCTTGATATTCGAAGACGGCGATATCGACCGGTTTGCCGTCTTCGAGAATCCGGAAGTCCGGCTGCTTGAGCCCGGTGACTGGCGCGCCTCCCTTGCCCCGGACGGTCACATTGACGATGACCAGTTGTGTCTTGGCCTCGAACTTGAATTCCTGTGCGACGAGGATGGTGTTGATCAGGAGGGCGGTGAATCGGCGCATGGTGATTTAGAAGCGGAGACGAATCTGGCCTTGCACGACGCGCATGGGCGCCGCGCCCAGAGCGAGACCATAGTTGGAAGCGTTGACAACCGTGCCGAGGCTGGAGATCGTCACGCGGTTGGTGAGATTCGTGCCTTCCATACGGAATTCGATGCGGCGGCGGGCGTCGCCGAGGCGGAAGCCCCGGCCGAAAGACCCGTTGAGTGCGAAGAGGGCGGGCGCGGTGATGGTGTTGCGGCCGGCGTTGCCGAGGCGGCCCGAGGGCGGCAATGTGAACGCGGCGAGATTGAAGAAGCCGGAGCCGCTGTTGACCGGTTGTCCGGTCGAGTCGGCGCGGCCGGCGCCGATGACGCCGGTGCCGGAGGAGTCGGAACGATTGCCGAGCACGCGAGCGGTGAGGGGTGTGCCGCTGCGCGCCGTCACGGCGCCGGTGAGCAGCCACCCGCGCGCGATGTTGGCCCAGAGCGAACGCGAGCGATCGCGAATCGGCGAGGCGAGGACAAAAGTAGAATTCAGCGTGTGCGCGGCGTTGAAGCTGGACAGGCCGCGTTCGGCGCGCAGGTTGTTGTCGTCTTGCGCGACCGATCCACCGGCGCCGCCGAGTGTGGAGGCGTTGTCGATCGACTTGCCGAACATGTACGAGTTCGTGAATGATACACCGCGGCTGAAGCGGCGGGTCACGCGCAGTTGGAGCGCGTGGTAGATGGAATTGGCTTCCGAGGAGTCGAACGTGAAGCCAACGGCGTTGCCGATGCGGCGGCGTTCTTCGGCGTTTAACTGCGAGCCGGGGGCGGCGCGGTTTGGCGCGCGCTGCATGTCGAGGCGAGTGCCTTTGGTGCCGAGATAAACGGCTTCGACGACGTAGGAGCGCTTAACGTCCTTCGACACCGAGGCGTTCCAGTTCTGGGCGTAGCCGACGAGATAAGAGCGATCGACGGCGAAGGTGTTGGTTATACTTTGCGACGGCGTGGTGGCGAAGCCGTTGCGGATGGTCAGGACGCGCGAGGGGGAGGAGGTTACTGATCCCGACTGCGCGAAGGGCGGCTGCGAAGCCAGGCGCGTGGCGAAGTTCTGATAGACCCCGCTGTTGTAATAGATGCCGTAGGCCGATCGAACGGTGAGCCGGTGTTTGTCGGAGACCTTCCAGGCCAGGCCGGTGCGCGGAGAGAGGTTGTTGCGGTCGGCGTTGACGAGGGCGTCGGGGAATTGACCGCCGTAGGGGCCTGTCGCACCTGGCGTGACAACGGCGACGCCCGTGAAACCGGGGGCGATATCGAGGTTGGCGAGCCGGCCGTATCGCTCAAGGAACGGGCCGACGAGTTCGTAGCGGAGGCCGAGAGTCAACGAGAGGTTGCGACGAACCTTCCAGTCGTCCTGGACGTAGCCGTTGTAGTTCCAACCACGGAAGTAGTTGGAGGGCGAACCGAAACGGATGGAGGAGGACTGCGGACGGCCGAAGAGAAAATCGGCGTAGTCATAGCCGGAGGTGGGAAGGGGAGCGCCTTGGGCGTCGAAGCTGGAGGTGGCGAGGCCGGAGAAGGTAAAAGACCCGCGGGCGTTGGAATCGGTGCGGACGTTGAGGCGGTTGCGAGCGAGGTCGGCGCCGAAGCCGAGGGTATGTCTTCCGTGGACCCAGTTCCAGCCGGCGGAGAGCGTGATCTGGAGGTCGCGCCGAGAGGAGGGCGTGCCGTCGCGGAGCGCGCCGAAGTTGGTGAACGACAGGTTGGGCGGCCCCCAGTTGATCGGGTCTTGCGCCGTGCCAATTATGCCTAATTCGGCAGCGACGTTGCGGCGATTGGCGAAAAACGGCACTTGCGTGGAGGTGGTGCGATTGGCGCGGGCGCGGATGGTTTGGATGAGGCGAGGGGTCGTGTTGTGGGTCCAGGAAAGGTCGGTGGACCAGCCCGAGCCGTCGGAGTCGTCGAGAAATCCGAAGAGTTGGGCGCTAACGCCGTCCTGGGTACGCCAGGTTTGGTTGACCGAAAAACGATCTTTGCGGGTGATCGACCGGCTGAAGCGGGCGGAGAGATTCTGGCCGTTTTGCGGGACGCCGGTGATGAACTGGTAGTTCTGGATGGGGACGTTGAAGTTGGGGAGCGGGATCAGTTCGGCGAGGCCGCGGGCGGCGGAGTCGACGCGATTGGCCGGGATGCGGTTGCCTGGGAACGGGAGACGGTTGGTGGGGTCGTATATCGTTACGGGTGTGCGTTGAACGGATTGGGAGAAGTCGCCGGAGCGCTCGAGGAGGGTGGGGACTGTGCCGACGCCGTTGAAGGCGCGGCGGTCTCGGCGCAAGTCGTAGGAGATGCTGAAATTGGCGCTGGAGCCCAGTTTTGGAATGCCGCCGCCGGCGGTGAAAGAGAGACGGTTGGACGCCTGATCGGGCTTGGCGTAGTTGAGGCCGGTGATGGAAAAGGGCCGGGCGTTCCAGGCCGAGGAACGGGCGGCGTAGGTGAGCTGGCCGCGGATGGCGTTGCGGGTTGGGCGGCGATTGCGGTTGCCGATGGTGGCGTTGGTTTGCGCGGCGCGAGCGCGGCGAAGGCGATCAACTGGACCGCCTCTGCCACCGGGACCGGATGGGCCCCCCCGGCCGCCTCCGCCGCCGGGACCTCCCGGGCCTCGGCCGCCGAAGCCGCCGCCGACACCGGATCCGAAACCACCGCCGGAGCCGCCACCGCGAGGGCCGCCTCCGGAACCTGCGACAGGCCCGCCCGCACCTGCGGCGGGGCCTTCACCGGGCGTAAAGCCGCCGGGGCCGCCGAGACCGAGAGGTCCGTCGGGGCCTCGTCCGAAGCCTTCCGGCGGGCTTTCGGCCATGCCGGGGGGCAGGGCTTGGCTGAGGCTGCCGGAGAGCAAGAAAGATTCGTTCGCGCCTCCTTCGACAGGCTCCGGCGGAGGAAGCGCAATAGAATCGACCGGTTCGGGCGCGGAGGGCCCCGGAGAGGCGGCGACGGCCTGCCGAACGGCCGCGGCGGCTACGAGATCTAGTTTCCACTCGATCGGCGGAGCGCCTGGAGCAGGATGAATTTTCTGGGTGGCGGTTTGGAAACCGAACATCTCGACCGAGAGGGTCCATTCGCCTTCCGGAAGTTCCAGCGAGTAAGCGCCGTTATCGTCGGTGGCGCAGGTCAACTTTTTGTCGCCGCTGATAGCGGTTACAAGGGCGCCCGGGAGGGGGCGATTCTGGGCTCGGACGAGGCCGCGCTCGGCGTGAACGGCCGGCTGGGCCAAACACACGAAGTGCAGGCAGAATAGGAATACGGCGCTGCGAAGCAAGTTCTATTAGAACACTACGATTAGCGCGGAGTTGTGGTTGCGGGTGGAGTGCTATTTGGCTGTCGGAGCGGGATGGATTGCTGGGTGTCGCCAAGTTTCTTGATGTTGGCGGCATGAAGGAGAAGAGCGGAAACGAGGAATTTGCCAGTGCTGTTCATGGTGAAGCTCCTTGCGGCTTTCACTTAGACACGCGAGGACGGGAGGGATAGTCCGTCACTATTTCAAGCGAATAAATGCGCGGGCGGAGATTTGGGAGGGATAACCGGCGGCCGACAGCGGGCGAAGCATAGGGGTGATGGATCGAACGGCGTCGATACGCAAGAGGCCGTCTTCGTGACGGAGCTGGAAGGCGACGTCGTCCTTGAAGAGTTCGTTGGAAAGGCGATCCAGGTTGCGGGCATCCGTATAGAGCGCACGATTTTTGATAATCGACTGGGCGGCCGAGTGGAGCGTGAGTTGGACTTGGGTGCGCTGGTAGAAGAAGATCGTGAGGTCGAGCAGCCCGATGAAGAGGAGGACGACAAAGGGCAGCGAGACGGCGAGTTCGATGAGCGCGGCGCCTCGTTGATTTCGGCGGGTCATAATTTGACCCTGACTTCGACCGCGACCGGTTCGGTACGGATCCTGCGAAGGAAAAAGACATCGGCCTGGTGGCGGATCTGCACCGATTCGGCGTCGAGGGTGATCGTCACCCAGGGGAAATCGTTTTTGTCGAGGCTGTTTCGCGCCGCTTTTTCGAGAGTCTCGATAGAAGCCCCGGCGTCGGCGGATTTCTCAAGGGAGATCGAATCGGCCGCAAGCTCGCCGGCGGTTTGCAGTTGGGCGCGGACGGCCAAAAGCGCCGCGGTGTCGATGGCGAGACCGAGGATCGCCGAGCCGACTGTGCTGGCCAGGAGGGTGAACAAGAGCGCGCTGCCGCGATTGCGTGGACGCATGGCGATGCTGATCTATCTATCGGCGGTTGGGGCGGCGGGCTTTAGAGTCCGTAGAATCTGGCGGCGGTGCCGCCTAGCAGTTGCTCCCGGATTTCGATGGGCATCGCGCCAAGCGCTTGGGTAAATGCGGCGAGGGTTTCTTTCCAGGTGCAGCCGGCGAGAGGCCAATCGGACGCGAACATCAGACGGTCTGGCCCCAGTTCGCGAAGAAAGCGCCGGAAGGTAGCGGTGCGGGCTGGGTCGGCCGGGAGACGAAAGCCGGTCAATTTAATGACCACGTTGTCGGGGAGGCCGGTGGATTCCGGGAACCCGTGGAGGGCCACCGGTGCGCCGGTCTGCATCGGCCAAGCCGATGCGGGGGCTTCGATGTTGTGGCCCGCCTGTTCGACGGCGGCGATCGCCGCTGGAGTTGGATCGGCAAGAAAAACGGAGCGAACGAGCGAGTGTCTGATCGGCTCGCTGGCGATCACGCGGCGAATGAACGGGTACGGTGCGGCGTCGGCGACGGGGCCGAAGTAGACGGACGCTTCGAACTTATTGCGCGCAAGGATTTTGGCGTACCATTCGAGGGATTGCGCGGGCGGGTTGAAGGAATGTTGGGCGTCGATACGCACTCTATTTTAGTATCGCAGCGCCGGGTCTAATCCCCCCGCCTTTCAGGCGGGCTGCTTTCAGCCACGGTACTGCAAAATGGAAAGATGGCCGAGTACCGACGGAGCGCGCATGCGGTTTTTGATTTGAAGTA
>VFZW01000018.1 GCA_016871055.1 Acidobacteriota bacterium | reverse complement strand
AACTCGACAAGCCGCCCGCGATCAGAGACTTCGAAGTAATCGTCTTCGGCCCACTCCCCGGGCGCGGGAAACAGTTCCAAAATTGCGGCTGACGAACCCATCGATTGCAGTATAGCGCCAAGCGCTTCCGTTCGCCGCCACGTTACAATAGTGACGTTGCCCATGGATGAAATCCCGTTGGGAATCGAAGGCGGCTCGTCTCCGATGGCCCTTACCTGGCAGCGCGTGCAGTTGGCGCGCCACCCAAAACGCCCGCACACGCTCGACTATGTCGAACGCATACTGACCGGCTTTTCCGAGATACACGGAGATCGCTTCTATGGCGACGATCCGGCCATCGTCGCGGGCATGGGTTTTCTCGACGAGAAGCCGATCATGCTCGTCGGCCATCAGAAGGGCCGGGACACCAAACAGAAGCTGCACCGCAATTTCGCGATGCCCAAGCCGGAGGGCTATCGCAAGGCGCTGCGCACGATGAAGCTGGCGTCGAAATTCAACCGTCCGGTCGTGGCATTGCTCGATACGCCGGGCGCCTATCCGGGCATCGACGCCGAAGAACGAGGGCAGGCGGAGGCCATCGCGGTCAGCCTTCGTGAGATGACAAGGCTCAAGTCGCCGGTAGTTTCGATCGTGATCGGCGAAGGCGGTTCGGGCGGTGCGCTGGCTATGGGCGTGGCGAATGCTGTGTTGATGATGGAAAACGCAATCTATTCGGTGATCAGCCCCGAGTCGTGCGCGGCGATTATTTGGCGCGACGCCGGCAAAGCCGAATTGGCGGCCGATGCGTTGCGGCTCACGGCGCCGGATCTCCTCCAGTTAGGGCTGATCGACGGCGTGATTCCCGAACCGGCCGGCGGCGCGCATACCAACTGGGACGGTGCCGCGGCGAATCTGAAAGCGGCCATCGAGCGGGCGCTGGCGGAGTTGGCGCCGATGAGCGCGGCGGAGTTGATCGAGCACCGCTACGAGAAGTTCCGCAAGATGGGGAGCTTTTTCGAGGAATGAACAAGAACGTGATCATCGCCATCGCCGGAGTGGGTGCGGCGCTCATTGGGCTGATGGCGTATTCGACGATGTCGCTGGGGGGCTACAAGGTCGAAGTCTGCAAAGAATTTTGCGGGAGGCAGGCCTGTGGTACGGCGGTGGGATCGAGCGAAACGGATGCGATGAACACCGCCACTGGCGTGGCATGTGCGCAGATTTCCTCGGGTATGACCGATTCGGGCCAGTGTCAGGCGACGAATCCGGTCAAAGTCACTTGGCTGAAGGGTCGTTAACCAATAGAAATATTGAACTTTCGCCCGGAGTGGGGCGTCTATCCAAATTGGGAGCAGCTTAACCTGTGAAAACGTGGAAAATTGTCGCCGGCGTCGCCGCAGTGGCGGTTGTGGCCGGCGCAGGCTACGCGAGTGTCAAGTGGAATCAAAAGGGCATCGTCACGGTACAGACCGGAAAGGCCGTGCGCCAGGATCTGACTAGCATCGTCACCGCGTCGGGTGAGATTAAGCCCCGCAATTACATCAACATCGGGTCGAACGCCAATGGCGCGGCCCGGATCACCGATATCCTCGTCGTCGAAGGCGCGCGGGTGCGCAAGGGCCAGTTGCTGGCGAAGTTGGAGTCCGTTCAACCGGAAGCGGAGGTGGCGGCACAGCGAGCGACAGTAACCTCGTCGGAAGCGGAATCGTCGGCGGCCGAAGCGGCGTTGAAAGCCCAGGATTCGAACATCCGGACGTTACAGGCAGGGTTGGACCGTGTCAAAGCGGACCTGACCAGGGCCAGGGCGGATTTCGACCGGGCGAAGCAGTTGGTCGACGCCGGTTTGATGTCGCGACAGGAGTTCGACACGCGTAAGGCGTCGTTCGACTCGTTTACGGCGGCGATTCCGGAAGCCGAATCGCGGATCGCGCAGGCGCGGGCGAGCCGGGAGCAGTTCGCGGCGCAGTTGGCGGCCTCGCAGCGGCGGATCGGCGTGAGCCAGGCCAATTTGCGTCGCGCCTCCGACGCACTGCAACGCACGCAGGCGACGGCGCCAATTGACGGCGTTGTCACGAATCTTCCGGTGCGCGTTGGCGAAACGGTGGTGCCGGGCATTCAGAATTCGCCGGCATCGCTGATCATGACGATCGCCGATATGTCGCTAATCACTGCCGAAGTCAAGGTCGACGAGACCGATATCGTGGATGTGAAGCTGGACCAGGTGGCCGATATTACGATCGATGCGATTCCCGGCAAAACGTTCAAGGGCCACGTGATCGAGATCGGCAATACGGCGATTCTGCGGTCAACGGGTCTGGCGGCATCTCAGTCGGCCATTTCGAGCCAGGAAGCGAAGGATTTCAAGGTCGTCATCGCGCTTGACAATCCGCCGGACGAGATCCGGCCAGGGTTGTCGTCGACGGCAAAAATTGTCACTTCGACGCGGTCAAAGGCGATTTCTATTCCGATTCAGGCTCTTACGGTTAGAACGAAGGGCGATCTGGAAAAGAAAGAGGGCCAAAAGGACGAACCTGTAACCGACCCGGCCCTCGCACGCGCCAAGAAAGAAGAAGTTCAGGGCGTATTTGTCATCCGCGGTGAGCGTGCGGTCTTCCAAAAGGTAGACACAGGGATCACCGGCGCGACCGACATCGAGGTCCTGAGCGGCCTCAACGAAGGTGACGAAATCATCACGGGAAGCTACAAGGTGATACGGACTCTCCGCAATGAGGCTAAGATCAAGGTAGATAACAAGTCGCCCGTCAAAGCAGAATCGTAAGAGAGTACCCGCACACAACATGGCACAGGCAGCCACAATCAGCGCCCAGGCGCAGGGCGAAGAACTTCGCCGTACAGGCATTATCATTCGAACGATGAACCTCTGGAAGACCTACGTGATGGGCGACCAGACGATCAACGCGTGCTCCGGCATCACTTTCGATGTGAAAAAGGGCGAGTACGTTGCCATTATGGGACCTTCGGGCTCGGGCAAGTCGACGCTGATGAACTTGATTGGCTGCCTGGACACGCCGTCGAGCGGCGACTACTTCATTAACGGCAACCTGGTGTCGACGATGAACGACGATCAGTTGGCGCATATTCGGAACAAAGAAGTCGGATTCGTCTTTCAGACGTTCAATCTGCTGCCGCGCGCGACAGCCCTGCACAACGTCGAACTGCCACTGATCTACGCGGGAATCGAAGCGAACGAACGTGTCGCGCGGGCGCGGGAGGCGTTGCGCCAGGTCGATCTGGAAAACCGCATGTACCACAAGCCGAACGAGCTATCGGGCGGTCAACGCCAGCGCGTGGCGATCGCCCGGGCGCTGGTAACGCGGCCCTCGATTCTGTTGGCCGACGAACCGACCGGCGCGCTCGACTCGGCGACGGGCGTGGAAATCATGGGCCTGTTCGAGCGGCTTTATCAGGCTGGCAACACGATCATTCTGGTTACGCACGAGCACGACATCGCTATGCACGCGCACAGGATTGTGTTCTTGCGGGACGGCAAAATCGAGCGCGACGAACCGGTTACGCACTAACGCGTTGCGGGAGACGTTCGAGCGCGGCGGCGATCTGGTCGACGCGGACTGGTTTGGACAGATAGTAGTCCATGCCGGCGTCGAGGCATTGCTGACGGTCACCGGGCATGGCATTGGCAGTCATGGCGATGATCGGAGTGTGCTGGCCGGGCGGCTCGATGGTGCGAATGGCGCGCGTGGCCTCGAATCCATCCATAACGGGCATTTGGCAGTCCATGAAGATGAGATCGAAACGCCCACGGCGGAAAGCGTCAATGGCTTGCTCTCCGTCGGCGGCGATGGCCACCGAGGCGCCGAGTTTCTTGAGGATCTGTTCGGCCAGGCGCTGGTTAACGAGGTTGTCCTCGACGACGAGAATCCGGAGGCCGGCGGCAACGACAGGGGAAGCGGACGGCCTTGGCGCGGCAAGGCGCGATTGCGTGAGTTGGCGAGCAAAGGCTTCGCGGCGATGGAGGGATTGTTCGTAGCCGATGCAGCCTGCCCCCGCCACGGCGCCGGCCATGAGCACAAGGGATCCCTCGGCGGCTAACCCTTCGGCCACCTCGCGCGCCCGCGGGATGTTGCCGACGTAGGCAAAGTCGGCACGGGCCGATTCGTGAAGAACTGAGAGTCGCAGGGTCTCGGCAATCGCGATGAGACTCGCACGCTGGGCTGGGTTGTCTTCCAATACGAGCAGTGTCTTGCCGGCCAGCGGCTCGAACAGCGTCAAGTCTCCGGCGGCGGCCGGAAGCGGGAGGTAGAACCAGAACGACGACCCCGCACCCGGGTTGCTGGAGTAACCGATCGAACCACCCATCAACTGGCATAGCTGACGGGAAATCGCCAAGCCGAGGCCGGTGCCGCCGAAGCGGCGCGTGGTGGAATCGTCGACCTGCGAGAAGTGTTGAAAAACGCGCCCCGCGGCGTCGGCGGGAATACCGATACCCGTATCGACGACCTCAAACTGTATGCCGGATTCGGCGGTCCGAACCCATACATCCACCCCGCCGGTCGAAGTGAACTTGATGGCGTTGCTGATGAGATTGAGCAAGACCTGCCGAACGCGCACAGCGTCGCCGCGGACCGAAATCGGAACGGTAGGGTCGATGTGGCAGATCAAGTGGAGGTCTTTTTGCATCGCCCGTTCGTCAAACAACTCGACGGAGCTCTCGACGGTCTTCCAGAGATCGAAGACGGCGGACTCGATCTGCAACTTGCCCGCCTCGATCTTGGAAAAATCGAGGATATCGTTGAGGATGACCAAGAGCGATTCCGCCGACTCCTTGACGGCGCCGGCATATTCCCGTTGTTCGGCCGAGAGCGGCGATCGAAGCAGAAGATCGTTCATACCGACGACGCCGTTCATCGGAGTACGGATCTCGTGGCTCATGTTGGCCAAAAAGGCTGCCTTGGCGCGACTGGCCTCCAGTGCGGCGTCCCGCGCAGTTGCCAGTTCCTCGGTACGGCTCCGGACTAACTCCTCGAGTTGTTGGCGGCGCCGCATGCCATCTCGAAGCCGCCATTGAATAACCAGCGCGATGCCGGCCAGAGTGAGCGAAACACAGACGGATCGAAACCACCACGTTGCCCACCAGGGCGGCAGAATGCGAAAGGTGGCCGCGTTGAAGCGCGTGTTCCATTCCCGATTCCGCTCGCGGACGCGAAAATGCAGTGTGTAATCGCCGGCAGGAAGCGCCAGTAACGAAATTTCGGTATTCGAGGTGCGTATCCAGCGGTCCGACAAACCGTCGAGACGGTACTCGTACTGCAGGTCCTCGCGCCGGTCAAATTGCAGCACCAAAAATCGGGCGGTCATCCAGCGGCGGTCGAAAGGTATTTCGATGTTGGTGAAGTCCTCGACAGCCGAATCGCCAAAGCGAAGGGACCCGAGCGAAAGCGGAATCGAGCGTTCCGGGAGTGGCAGCACCGGGGGGCGGAAATGGCTAATGCCCCGGCTGGTGCCGATCCAAAGTCCGCCGTCCGGCTGAGCCAGAAACGCCGTTGAGTTCGTATTGTCCCAGATCAGACCGTCCTGCCGGGTCCAAGCGTGCCATCGGCCGGCGGCGTAGGATTGGATGCCGCGGTCGGCGCCAATCCACAGGTTGCCCGCCAGATCGTGGCGCACGAAACTGACGCGGTCGGAACTGAGGACATCTTCAGCACTGTAGTGGGTCGCGGTGAATTGGCCGTTCCGCTCGACTAGCCGTGTGAGCCCGTGCGGATTGCGATAGGAGATCCAGATTGCTCCGTCGGGCGCCTTGGAAGCGCTGCGAATCAAATCGTCCTTCAAACCATCGGGCGGCGCTACCTTTCGCCAGCGGCCCTTTTCGAGAATCAAGAGTCCTCGGCTGGCGACAAGCGCCGTGCCATCGGCGGCCACATGCATGCTGTAAATATTCAGTTTTGCGCCGACGGGCATCGGTTCAGGGCAAAATCTCGATTCTCCAGCGCGCAGCCGGAAGACACCGTCCTTGGCTGCGAAGATTAGATCGCCATCGACCTCGGCCATGTCACGAATCGGGCTGGCCGGCAGGCCATCGGCTTGGTCGAACCAACGCCAATCGGAGGTTCCCGGGCGCATCCTTCCGACGCCGTAACCGGCGCCCGAGATCCACAAATGGCCGCTGGCCGAGCTGGCGATGGAGCGAATGTCCATCTTCGCCGCCGGACCTCGCGCGGGGATCCAACGGTTCGTAGCAATGTCCAAATGCAAGAGGCCCATGTTGGTACCGATCCAGAGCGTTCCCGCACGATCGCGATGAATCGAGCGGATACTCTCGGCCGGAAGGCCGGCTTCAGGCCCCCAGCCCATCCAATCGCGGAATCCGGCCCAACGGTACAGTCCGACGCCATCGGTGGCGAGCCAATAGGAGCCGGAGGCGTCCTCGATCATGCCCGAAACAACGTTGCTGGGCAATCCGTTTTCGCGCGTTGAGAACCGCCGAACACGGCGTCCGTCCCAGGATGCGAGCCCGGCCTTGGTATTCCACCACGCGACGTCGTGGCGATCCACATAGAGCAGGATGTGCCGAAGATCGGCGACATCTTCAATCGGGATTTCTCGAACAGCGCGTTCTTTTCCCCGGTCAAAGACCAAAAGCGACTCGGGGGCGCGCAGGAATACGGTTCCAGCGGAATGAAAACCGATCGCGCTCCAGCGTTTGTTGGATACGCCGGCCTCGGGACCGAAACGGGACAGGCGGCCATCGTGCCAGCGCCACAATTCACCCTCGGCGAGGAACCAGATGTCCCCTGTCTGCGCGCCGGCGATGGCCAGAATGCGAAGTTTTTCGCTCCCCGGCACGATCTTGCATTGCAATGCCGCGCCTTGTTCGACACAGTGGGCCAGTCCGGTCCTCGCACCCAGAAAAAGCGATCCCTCCGGGCCGCGCGCGAAGACCTGCGTATCGCCGACGAAATCGAGGCCATGAATATCGAGCGGCTCGACCTTTCCGTTGCGAAAAACCGCTACGCCATCTCGCGTGCGCAGCCACATCGACTGGCGGTTGCGGAGCATGCTGCGTACCGTGTAGTTGGTTCCGAACGCCTGGAACCGCTCGCCGTCGAATCGATAGAGCCCGTTCTCAGTGCCTACCCATAGGTAGCCGACCGGGTCAAACATGAAAGCGTCGGGCGATAGGCTGTGTAATCCTTGCGCGTGACCGAATTGTTGGAAGTTGTAATGTTGCGCGTCCGCCGCTCCGGCGAACAGCAGGAAGGCGGCGAGAGAAGACACGCCGGGGCCTGGGCACAATTTGGACATCAAACTCCTAACACACCGAGTCAGGCTACATATCGGTCAGCCTTGAAAGAATCAGAGCGGGTTGCTCCGATTCTATCTGCAAGCGCAACGCGAGACAAGGAGTCAGACGCGGCCAATCCGCTACGGAAACGTCACCACGGCGCGAATCAGGAAGTTTCCGGGGAAATTACTCTCGACATCAATGACCGTGAATGGCTGGCCGTCGGCGGAGGTGTAAGACCTTCGTTGGGAGGGGTTACTGCGATCGATTTCGGCAGGGAAAATGCCCTGCGGGTTCGACGTGGAGAATCCGACGACGAAGTCGCCCGACTCGATGCGCAACGTCTGATTCTGTGGAAACGGAAAGCTGTTGAAGGCGTTCAGGCGGGTGATCGTTCCGGGCGATTGCAGAAAAGAAAACGCCTGAAGCCGCTCACCACCCTCCGGATTCGGTCGGGCGATCGCGGTAATTGGTACGTTGAGCCGGAGGCCGTCCGGGCGATCCGAAAAGAAGATCTGCACACTTTGTAGTACGGCCGGATATTTGGGAGGCGTGAGGCGATTCACGAAGAACGCCTGCTGCGCACCGCCGCCGCCGTAGCCGAAGGAATTACTGAAGACGCCGGAGTCGACCTGCAGCGTCAACGGCCCGGCGGGCGGAGCGCCGGTTCCAGCAAGCTGGAGAGCGAACAGTCCGAAACCTGGCTCGTTGGCTTCGAATCGGACGGATGCGCCCTGGACGGCGGCGGCGCGCGCGGGAGTGAAGCGAATGACAATGCGCGCCGACGCGCCCGGAGCAATCGTCAGCGGAAAATTTGGCGAGACGATTCGGAACTGTGGATCGGAGAACACGGGATTGGAGACAATGAGCGCCGCGCCGCCGGTGTTGTTAAGGGTGAAATCGAGGTCTCGCGAAGAGCCCGTAAGCACACCGCCAAAATCGAGGCCGTTGATCGAGAACTCGATGTGTGGGTAGGCAGACCCGCCCACTGACAGAATGTGGTCCTTTGTGATCGCGCCGGCTTGAACACGGAGAACGACGTTACCTACGTTGGGACCGAAACGTAGTCTGGGATAGAAGACCCCGGGGTTCTCACTCCAGGCGTCGAGAAAGTTCAGCGTCGCACCGCCGGAGAGTACCGACACGCGCGGCGTAATATTGGTCATCGGCAGACCCGAAGTGTCGAGTATCCGGATTTGGGGCATCTGGTCAAAATGCCGGTAGGTCGAGCCCACGTTAAATTCGGTCGGCCCGAGAACCTTGATTGCCGCCGGAACGCCCGATGGCACCGCGTACCAATAGGCGATCCGCAGTTCTGTCCCCGATGCCTGACCGACGGCCCGAACAAAGCCTTGATACTCGTTCGGCCGGAGATTCGACGCCTGGAAGCGCACAGTGACTTTGGCCGACTGACCGGCGGGGACGTTGATCGACGGAGGAGAGATGGCGGGGATCGATTGCCCTTCGGCGGCTTGCGCGGTCAGCTCGACGACTTCGACGCTGTCGCCCAGATTCGTGATCGTCAGTTCACGAGTCTGATCGACGTTGGCCGCGCCGGCGCCGAATGACAGAGACCGCGGCAGCGCCGTAAGGGTCGCCTTCATGGCCGCTTCCAGGTTCATGCGGCCCGCGCCAGTCACCATGACGGGCAGATTCATTGGAGTCGCAGTGTTGGTGACGAGGGAGTAGAGTTGCGGAGGCGTAAGCTGCGGGCGCGCCGCCTTGAGCACGGCGAGTCCGCCGGCCACCATCGGCGTTGCGATGCTCGTTCCATCCCGCACGCCCCAGGAGTTGTCCGGCAGCGGAGCGTAGACGTGCTGCGCAACGCCCACCAGGTCCGGTCTGATCTTGAAGTCGTGGGTTGGTCCCGCCGAGGTGACGTTGTAGGCGAGCGCGGGGTCGGCGGGCAACTTCTCGCGCGCAATCGTAAGCGTGACTTCGGCGCCCGCGGATACCGTTTGCAGAAGAGCAAGCACGTCGTCGAAGCCCATCGCAGCGGCGGGAATGTCCTCCGATGCGGGGCCTGGACTCGATGTGAAAGGGACGCCAGTTCGATAGGCGATGATCGCTTTCGCGCCGGCCTTGACGAGATTCGCGGTCCGCTGAGCGAGGCGGCAGGGGTAAATGTGATCAACGAGAGCGATTTGTCCGGAGAGGCTATTTTCGGGCAATGGATTGCAGGCGCCAGTCACCGCTTCGAGGTCGCGCACCTGTCGCAAACGGGCGGTAATCGGCTCGGCGGGAAGGGTGATGCCTTCGTAGGGAACGATCGGGAAGGAAGCCCCGTCGGCGAGTTTCAGAGTGCCGCCGATGTAGCGGGTGTTACGCGCCCCTCCGACGACCAGATTGGCCTCGGAAACGCTACTGGCCGAAATGGTCGTGCGTTCGGGTCCTTGGTTTGCGGCCCCCCACACGATGGCAGTTCCGAGTTGCATCGCGCGCTCGGCAACGACTTCGAAGAATCGTTGGCCGGACGGCCTTGGGAAGTGTAGGAACGCAACGCTGAAATTGAGAACGTCTATCCCATCGGCGGCGGCGTCTTCGAACACCTTCAGGATCCGGAGCGTCTCTGGATCCCCGACGTCGCAGAAGGCGATCCAGGCTTTTGGCGCAATTCCCGAAATTGGACCAAGCGGACTTTCGTGAAGCGCGCCCGCTGCCGCCGCGGCAACGAACGTGCCGTGCTGTCGCACGTTAAGGCCCGCGCCGGCCGAGATCTCGCCGTACGTTTTGTACGAGATGATCTTGTTGCTGGTCTTCGTCAAATCTCCTTTCGGAAAGCCTTCCGGCATTGGCAACTCCGGGTCTTGAAAGGCCGGATGCACGATATCGAGGCTTGAATCGATGATTCCTATCTTGACGCCCGCGCCCCCGGACTTTTCAGGAGAGACAAGGGCCATGGCTTCGCGCACCTTCAAAAGCCCGATCGCTTCATCCAGGATGTAGCGCATCGGCGCGTTGAGATCATGAACGGCGCGCACCTCCGGTTTGGCGGCGAGTTCCCGCGTCGGTTCTTCGGAGATGTCGACCGCAAACCCGTTGATCAGAAAGTCCATGCGGTAGACGATCTCCGCTTCCCGGAGGCCTATCGCGGCCCGGGAGCGTTCGAGCGCGGCGCGCACGCCAGTTCGCATTCGCAGCGCGGCTTCGCGCGGGTTCCGCGCGCGCGAAGCGATCACGGACTCGGCGGGTGACGGCGCCTTCAGTTCGACCAGATAGCGGCCGGCGTGGCCGATCGATAGGAATCCAAAGAACAGCGCGATAATACGCATAACTATCCAAGAGTGATCTCACCCTTGGATGTATCACGTAACATCTTCAGGGTTTCGTGACGAATCCCTCGATGTCCCTGGTCAACGCCCCCAGCGCTGGCTTCCAAATGTAGAACATGTGGCCGGCTTCAAACATTTTCGAGGTGATCTGTTGCTTGTACTTCGATGGCAGCCCCATGTGGCTAAAGGTGTATTCCGTCGCGAAATACGGTGTAGCGAGGTCATAGAAGCCGGAGCCTATGTAGAGCTTCATATACGGGTTTTTCGCGAAGGCGGAGCGGAGCGCGTCGGCAGTTTCGGCATAGCGATTATTGCCGCCCTGGCCGTAATCCCACGGTCCGATTCCGCCTCCCAGGATGTAGTAGTGCAGATCGCTTTCGTAACCCAGTTCGCGACGGGCGTATTCGTTGAACAACGCGGTGTAAGGCGCACGGATCGCGGTCATCGAAGGATCGAACTCCGGCGACAACTCGCCGTTCAGGCCTTCGACGCCGGTGAGCCGTCCGTCTAAACGGCCGACGGTTGTTTGTTTCTCTCGCAGCAGTTCCTTGGTGAAGCGTTGAATTTCGATTCGGAGGTTGTTCTGATCGAGAAAACGCTTGTCGATGCCGGTGAGGCGATTCAGTTTGTCGATGGCTTTCTGTCGTTCGGCGGCGCTGAGGCGGTCGCCCTTGGCCAGTACGGTGGCATACTCGCCGATGGCATATTGTTCGGCCTCTTTGGTCGCTTCGCGAAGATCGCCTTGCAGATCCTTGGGCAATTTCTTGTGGTACCAGGCGATGGCGGTGTAGGTGGGAAGAAAGAGTTGGAACGGGAGATCGTTACCCGGTGCGAAACGGGCGGTCTGATAGTTCAGGATGCTGGAAATCAGGCACACGCCGTTGAAGGCGACGCCGCGATCGACGAGGTATCCGGCAACACCGGCCGCGCGGAAGGTTCCGTAGCTTTCGCCGATCAGGTAGAGCGGCGAGTTCCAGCGCTGATACCGCGTCAGCCAGAGGCGGATGAACTCGCCGACCGATTGAATGTCGCCCTGCACGCCGAAGAACTTCTTGCCGAGATCCGGGCGCGCGGCTCGCGAGTAGCCGGTACCGACGGGGTCGATGAAGACCATGTCGGTGAAGGGCAGGAAGGAATGCTCGTTGTCGACAAGTTGGAACGGCGGAGGCGGATAGCCGCCGTCGTCCTGCATCTTAACGATCTTGGGGCCCAGCACGCCGAGATGCAGCCAGACCGAGGCCGATCCGGGACCGCCGTTGAAGGAAAACATGAGCGGCCGCTTTTGTTGCGCCCCATCGAGCGTGTAGGCGATGAAGAACATGTGCGCTTCGACTTCGCCTTGATCGTTCGAGATCGGCAAGCGGCCCGTGGTCGTCGTGTAGTTGTACGTCTTGCCGCCGAGCGAAATCGAATGTTTCTTCACGACGGGCGCGGGTTCTGGCTTGGCGGCGGGCGGTTGCTGGGCGAAGAGTGAGGCCGCGAAGACAATCGCGGCGGCGCGTTGGAGCATGAAGAATAGTGTACGGCTAATTCCGGGCGCGGAGAGGCCGGGTGGGATCGATGAACACCCAACAGATGGCGCCGACAAGAAATAATCCGCCACTGACTTGCAGCGCGATCTGCCAATCGCCGAAGTGCTTGACCAGTTGCGCGAGTAGGATTGGCGACAGGAATCCGCCGACCTGGCCCGCGGTATTCATACACGCACCGACAACACCGGCGTGTTCGCCGGAGATGTCGAGACAGGCGCCCCAAGCGGCGCCGAGGCAGAACGCCGTCCAACCCGCCGCAATGGCGAGCAGGATCGCGGCACTGGTGGGATCGGCGGCGGAGGCTCCGATGAAGGTGAACAGCGATGCGAAGACAAACGAGATGCCGCCGGCGATGCCCCGGCCGAGCCGCAGCCCGAGTTTGGGCGTGAGTTTGTCGGTCGTCAAGCCGCCGGTGACGCCGGCGATCATGCAGGCGACCATCGGCGCGCCGGCGAAGAGGCTGAGGCCGGTCGAAGAGAAGCCGCGGATGCGTTCGAGGTAGGTCGGCATCCAAGTCAGGTAGAAGTAGAAGCCGTAGCTCTGCGTGAAGTACATGAGGCAGAGCAGCCAGATGTTGCGCGAGCGGAGGATTTCGGCCCATGGCGCGTTCTTCAAGTCGTGCGAAGCCTCGGGCGCACGGCCGGCGGCGATGAGTTCGCGCTCGGCGGGACTGACATCGGGATGTTCGGCGGGGTCGTCGCGGAACCAGCGATACCAGAGAAACGCCCACACGAAACCGACACAGCCGAAGACGAGAAAAACGCTGCGCCAGTTAAGGAATGTCAGCAGCCACTGGATCAGAATCGGGGTGTACGCGGCGCCGAAAAATGCGCCCGCGAAGAAGATGCCCTGTGTACGGCCGCGCTCAGCGAGCGGAATCCATTTGGAAAACGTCTTGGCGGCGTTCGGCCACGCGCCCGCCTCTCCGGCGCCGAAGAGGAATCGAATCGTGAGCAGCGAGGCGTAGTTAAACGCGCCGGCGGTGGCGACGGTGAAGGCGCTCCACCATGACACGATACGCATGAGGACTCGCCGCGTGCCGATCTTGTCGCCCCAGCGGCCGGTGGGAATTTCGAAGCTGCCGTAGGCGAGGGTGAAGGCGCTGAAGACGAGGCTCATTTGTTCGTCTGTGAGGGCGAGATCGCGCGTGACGAACTTGGCGAGATTGGCGATCGCGACGCGGTCCATGTAGGTGATGGCGGCCAGCGCGACGCAAAAGGCAACGACACGATGGCGGACGTGCGATGTGGTGGGTTGGGGCATGAGGGCGAGGTCTTAGCTTATAACAGAGCGGAGGCGGGGTGGGCAAAATTCGGAGCATCGCGAACACCGCTAGCCGCGATCCGCGGCGCCCGGGGTGAAGAGCATTCGCGAATTCGAGTGTTCGTTCGTTTGGGTGTCGAGCGAAGGGTTGCAAAGCGTATTCCAAATTGAAGCGACGGTTCCGTCAAACTGGTGTGAGTACTACCTGAGTACTTACCGCGCCTTGGGGTGAGCCTTGTCGTAGACCGCGAGCAAATCCGAAAGCGCGACCGACGTATACTTCTGCGTCGTCGATAACTGCGCGTGACCGAGGAGTTCCTGGATCGCGCGCAGATCGGCACCATCGGCGAGAAGGTGCGTCGCGTAGGCGTGGCGCAGCGTGTGCGGATGCATGCCGCCATCGCCGGCGAGCATGCGCGCGTAGAATTCGACGATCCAATGAATCCCGCGCGTGGTTAGGCGGGCGCCTCGGAAGTTGACGAATACGGCGTGCTCTTCAACAGCGGCTGTGCGTTCGGCGAGCCAGGCGTCGAGCGCCTCGGCGGCCTTGCCGCCGTAGGGTGTCTGGCGTTCCTTGCGGCCTTTACCGCGTACAAGAATCCAGCGCTCGGAGCGGTCGATATCGTCGATGTTCAAACCCGCGAGTTCGCTGACACGCAAGCCGCAGCCGTAGAGAAATTCAAAAATTGCGCGGTCGCGCTTGGGGTAGGGCCGATTGAGTTTCGCGCCTTCGATGCCATCGACGATCGCGCCGACCTGTTCGGCCGTCGGAACTTTGGGGAGACCTTTCGGCATCTTCGGGAGCAACAACAATTTTGCGGGATTCCGTTTTATCGCCCCGGCGCGAAGGGCATGCTGAAACATCGCACGCAGCGCCGCGATCTTTCGGCGCGTGCTCGATGCCGCGAGCTTCTGCTTGTACAACGCGCCCATCCATTCGCGCAGCACGGGCAGGTCGATCTCTTCGAGCGGCGGCGCGCTGCCGCCGGGCGGCGTGAGGTAGGCAAGAAACTGATCGAGGTCGCTTTCGTAGTTGCGGATGGTGTGCGCGGATTTGTCCTCGCGGCGGAGCGTCGCGAGGAATTCGCCGATCATTGCGCCGAGGTCGCTCATCCGGCAAGCCATGCCTCCATCGAGGCGCCGGCGCGGCGGCAGACTTCGGCGTGACGCGCTTTTTTGTCGCGCTTGAGTTTGGCGCGCGTGGCGTCGTCGAGATGCGGCAGTAAATCGAACGTAATGTTGGCTGGCTGATAATTGGCGGGATCGGCGCCGGTGATGTAATAGCACAAGGAACCGAGGGCGGATTCCCTCGGGAATTCGCGAGGCGTCTTGTTTTGGATGTAGGCCGCGGCATGCAGGCCGGCCATCAGGCCGGTGGCGATCGATTCGACGTAACCTTCGACGCCCGAGATTTGCCCGGCGAAAAAGATGCGCGGGTCGTTGCGCAGTTGCAAGGTTGGCGTGAGGCAAGACGGCGCGTTGATGTAGGTATTGCGATGGATTTGGCCGTAGCGCACGAATACAGCGTTTTCGAGACCGGGGATCAACCGCAGCACGCGCGCCTGTTCGCCGAACTTCAGACTGTTTTGAAAACCGACGAGGTTGTAGGAATCGGCGCGCAGGTTTTCCTGGCGCAACTGTACGGCGGCGTAGGGCCAGCGGCCGGTACGCGGGTCGGTGAGGCCGACCGGCTTCATCGGGCCGAAACGGAGCGTATCGCGGCCTCGGCGAACGATCTCTTCGATCGGCAGGCACGATTCAAAATAGGGCGTGTTGTCTTCGGGAATGTGTGGGTCGTAGGATCGCGCTTCGAGCAGGGCGTCGATGAAGCGGTTGTACTCTTCGGCGTTCATCGGGCAGTTGATGTAGTCGTCGCCGCCGTCGATCGATTTGCGATAACGCGAGGCGCGGAAGGCGATGTCGTAGTTGATGGAATCGGCCTCGACAATGGGGCTGATTGCGTCGTAGAAGTAGAGACGGCCGGCGCCGGTGGCGCGCGCGATGTCGCGTGCGAGCGCGTCGGAGGTCAGCGGTCCGGTGGCTACGATCACAACGCCTTCCTGCGGAATTTCGGTGACCTCTTCGCGCACGAGTTTAATCCGCGGATGCCCGGCGATCTTCTCCGAAACGAGTTTCGAAAACACCTCGCGATCGACCGTGAGCGCATGACCGGCAGGGACGCGCGTTTCGGCGGCGGCGTGAAGGAGCAGGCTGTTTAACTGGCGCAGTTCCCGTTTCAGTTGCCAGGGCGCGGAGTTCTCCGACTCGCTTTTCAAAGAATTCGAGCAGACAAGTTCGGCCATGTTTCCGGTCTGATGGGCCGAGGTTGATTTGAGCGGCCGCATCTCGAAGAGCCGCACGAGCACACCCGCTTCGGCAAGCTGCCAAGCCGCCTCGGAGCCGGCCAGTCCGGCGCCAAGCACGGTTACAAATTCAGTCACTCTTCGATTGTAGCGGCGTGGCGCGCAATCAAGTCGATGTCCTTGGCTTCATCAACGCAGAGTGGGGCGGCTGCGAATTTACCTAGGCGAGCCGCGAAGACGATGGGAACCTCCTGGCCCAATGCGACCACGTCGAAGGCATGGCGAGCTTTGGGTCAGGTACTTCCGTTCAGGCCAAAGCCATGCAGCGATCTCCCTGACGACTCAGGATGGGTTGCGCGCTTCGTACATACGCGCGCAAAAGCCGTCGGTCATACCGGCGATGTAATCGCAGACCACCAGGTGTGGCGCGCGTTCCCTGGCCTGTTCGGCGTATCCGACGGGGAGACGGCTCACGTCGTCCATGAAGTAGCGGAACAGCCCGCCGATCATATCGATCGAACGTTGCCGGTCGGCTTTGAGTTCCTCGGAGAAGTAGACCTTTTTGCGGAGGAACTGCTTCAACTGCTGGCCGGTGCGCCCCGAATCCGGGGTCATGCGCGCGAGCCGCTTCGGATGATCGCGCACATCGTCGACGCTCCTGACGCCGGCTTCGCGGCAGGCTGCGATGGTGCCTTCGACAAAGCCGCTTACAAGTAGATCGATGAGAAGCCGAAGGCTCTCCTGAAACTGGACACGCTTGGGCGCGGCTGGGTACATGGACTCGATCGACTCGAACAGATCGCCCCAGGCGGGGACGGCTCGCGCGACGTCGTCGAGAGTGAAGAATTGAGCCTGCTGCGCATCGTCGAGATCGGCTGCGGAGTAGGCGATTTCGTCGGCGATATCGATGAGTTGCGCTTCGAGCGGCGGGCGTTTCTCTGGCAGGTATTCATCGAGATCGGGTTTCTCGCCCGGCGTCAGATCGCGCGAGTGTTTAACGATGCCTTCGCGCATCTCGAATGTCAGATTGAGGCCTGGAAAACGGGCGTAGCGCTGCTCGAACTCTTCGACAATGTGGAGCGCGTGAATGTTGTGATCGAACGAGCCGCCGTAGGGGGCCATCTGGCGATTCAACTCCTCTTCGCCGGAATGCGCGAAGGGCGGGTGGCCGATGTCGTGGACTAGGGCGAGGGCCTCGGTAAGATCGGCGTCGATGCCAAGCGCGATGGCAACGGTACGGGCCATCTGGGAGACTTCGATCGAGTGAGTCAGGCGATTGCGGAAGTGATCCGACAGATCGGGCGTAAAGACCTGCGTCTTGTTTTCGAGACGGCGAAAGGCGCGGGTGTGGATGACGCGGTCGCGGTCGCGTTGAAAGTCGTTCCGATACGGATGACGGAGTTCGGGAAACCGGCGGCCTCGCGAGCGCTCAGGCCCAAGCCGGAGAAACGCAAGAGGTCCGTCGGGCGCGCTCACTTGGTTAAGGCTTAGGGCCGGGCCGCGTGTCACCGTACGCCGTAATGGCCCAGCGGCTGACTTGATTGCGGGTGCTCATCTGGCGGAGCGGTTCAAGGATCTTTTGCGCCTCGGCCGGATTGGTCTTTGCGAGAACCTTGGCCAGTTCGATTTGGGCGTTTTCCTTGGACACAAAGGTGGTCGAGTGATCGACCAAATACCGGAAATGCTTTTCGGCTTCGGCCAGCTTGTTTTGGCGAACGTACATCTGGCCCAGCGAGAAACGGGCGAGCGCGGCGATTTCGGATCCACCGCCGTTAACCGCCTTCAACCATTCCTTTTCGGCTTCGTCGAGCTTCCCCTGGTCGGCGTTCGCGATGCCCAAGAAATAGGTGCCGATGTCGCCTTCCTGCTTGCCAGGATACTTCGCGGCCAACCCGCTGAAAGACTTGATAATGGCGGCATCCTTTTCCGCTTGCGTCGGGAAGACTTTGACGTAGGGATTCTGACCCGGTCCGATCGAGGCCTGCTGGATTTCGACGGCTTCCTTCAGCGCTTTCTGGCGTTCGGCCAGTTGCTTGTCGGACCACCACCACCAGCCAAAACCCGCCGCCAGCGCGGCGACGGCGATCCCGCCATACATGGTGAGCTGCTTCTGGTGATGCTTTGCGTAGTCGATAGAGTGCGTGACTTCTTCGACAAAGACGTCGTGTTTCAGTTGTTCGCGTTCGTGCTTATCCACACCTGCTCCAAACTAGTCAGGATAGCACGGCGGGCAGGCAATTTCGATGAAGATCCAGTGCTTCGGGCGAACTTCGCCATCAGTCACCAAACTGAACAAGTGGTTGCCGCCCTTCCAAAACAGCTTGCGCGTCCTCGGCGGAGAACTCCTCCACCTTTGACGAAATATTCATCGAGCAAAACTTTGGCCCGCACATCGAGCAGAAGTGCGCGTCCTTGAAGCCTTCTTGCGGAAGCGTCTCGTCGTGGTAGGCCTGGGCGGTCTCGGGGTCGAGCGCCAGTTCGAACTGCCGGCGCCAGTCAAACTTGTAGCGTGCGCGGGAGAGTTCGTCGTCACGGTCCCGGGCGCCGGGGCGGTGGCGGGCGACGTCGGCCGCGTGCGCGGCGATCCTATACGCGATGATGCCTTGCTTCACGTCTTCCTTGTTAGGAAGGCCGAGGTGTTCCTTGGGCGTTACATAGCAAAGCATCGAAGCGCCGTACCAGCCGATCATGGCCGCGCCGATCGCGCTGGTGATGTGATCGAAGCCGGGCGCGAAGTCGGTGACAAGCGGCCCGAGCGTGTAGAACGGCGCTTCGTGGCAAAGCTCGTTCTCCTTTTCGACCTGCATCTGAATCTGGTCCATCGGCACGTGGCCGGGACCTTCGATCATCACCTGCACATCGCACTGCCAGGCCTTGCGCGTGAGTTCGCCGAGCGTCTTGAGTTCGGCGAATTGGGCTTCGTCGGAGGCGTCGGCCAAACAGCCGGGGCGCAGGCCGTCACCCAGAGAGAAGCTCACGTCGTGCTTCTGGAAGATCTTGCAGATGTCGTCGAAGCACTCGTACAAAAAGTTCTGCTTGTGATTCTTGACCATCCATTCGGCCAAGATCGAGCCGCCGCGGCTAACGATGCCGGTGATGCGCTTGGTCGTCATCGGCACGTATTGAATGAGCACGCCGGCGTGGATCGTCATGTAGTCAACGCCTTGCTCGGCTTGCTCTTCGATGACTTCGAGCATTACGTTCTTGTTCAGGTCCTCGACGCGGCGAACGCGGGAAAGAGCTTCGTAGATCGGCACGGTCCCGATCGGCACAGGCGAGTGTTGAATGATCGACTTCCGGATGAGCGGGATGTCGCCGCCGGTGGACAGATCCATGACCGTGTCGGCGCCGTATTTGACGCAGTAGCGCAGCTTTTCGAGTTCACCTTCGACGTCGGAGGTCGTCGACGAGTTGCCGATGTTGGCGTTGATTTTGCATGTCGACCTGACGCCGATCGCCATCGGTTCCAACGCGCCATGGTTGATGTTGGCGGGGATGATCATCCGGCCGCGGGCGACTTCGTCGCGGACAGTTTCCGGAGTAAGTTTTTCGCGGCGGGCGACATACTCCATCTCGCCGGTGATCAGGCCCTTGCGGGCGTAGTGCATTTGCGTCCGGACCGCGTCGTTGACGCGGGCGGCGGTCCACTCCGTTCGGATTGACATAAAGGCCATTATCTCATTCGGTTCGGTATAGTTGAAGCATGACGGCGCGGATGTTGGCAATTTTGTGCGCGATGGGTGGATTGTCCGCCGCGATATCCATGTCCGCGGACGAGTACCGCGCGCGGCGCGCGAAGGTCCAGACGCGGCTCGCCGAGGATCACGGCGTACTGGTTTTATACGGCGACACCGAAGACGAACGCGGCAATTTGCGCAGCCGCTTTTTCCAAGAGCCGAGCTTCTATTACCTGACCGGGTGGGTGGAGCCGGGCGCGGTTCTGTTGTTGGCCGAAGACGACGAGTACCTGTTTCTGCCGGCGCGCAGCGAGATTCGCGACACCTACACGGGGCGGCGTGCGGGCGCCGACGACGCGAACATCAAGACAGTTAGCGGTATAAAGAACGTGCTGCCGGCGAGCAAGTTCGAAATCACGCTCTTCCAGAGACTCGAGAGCGCGAAGAAGATCTACGCACTACTCAATATCAACCGTACGTCGAAGCTGAAGAAACTCGTCGGCGCGCGGCCGATCGAAAATTTCGCGCCGCTCGTATTTCCGCTACGGCAGGTAAAGTCGAAGTCGGAGTTGGCGATGATCCAACATTCGATCGACGTGTCGATCGACGCGCACAGGGCGGCATGGGCGCGGGCCGCTTCGGGACTGTTTGAATATCAGATCGGCGCGACGATGGTAAACGTATATTCGGATGCGGGTTGCGAACGCAGCGCGTATCCGCCGATCATCGGATCGGGGCCGAACTCGACGGTGCTCCACTACAATCGCAACGATCGGCGGATGGATTCCGGCGACGTGTTGCTGATGGACGTCGCGGGCGAGTGCTCGATGTACGCGGCCGATATTACGCGGACGATCCCGGTTTCTGGAACGTTTTCGAAGCGACAGCGGGAGCTATACGATGTCCTGCTCGGCGCGCAAGAAGCGGCGATAGCGGCTGTGAAACCCGGCATGTTGCTCGCGCGCGAAGGCGAGAAGAGTCTCTTTAAGATTGCGGTGGAATATCTCAACGCACATGGGAAGTCGCTGCGCGGCGAGCCGCTCGGCAAGTTCATGACACACGGTATCGGGCATCATGTGGGCCTTGAGGTACACGATCCAGGGTTGCCGCAGATGCCGCTCGAAGCGGGCAATGTCATCACGATCGAGCCGGGCATTTACATCCCCGAAGAGGGGATCGGCATCCGCATCGAGGACATGCTGTTGGTGACCGCCGATGGCGCGCGCGTGTTGACTGGCGCGCTGCCCAAAGAGCCGGACGCGATCGAGAAAATCCTCCATGCGCGGAAACGGTAGGTACTGGGCGGCGGTTTTCGGCGCGGGGCTGGCGGGGCTTCTGATCGGTTGGACCTCGCTGGCGGCGCAGGCCGATCGCTACGGCGCCGATTGGTTGTTCCGCGTGCACAAGCCGGCGGCCTGGCCGTTGGAATCGGCGATCCTGGCGCTCGACGACGATTCCTACGAAATGATGAACGGCCAGCGGCAGTTGCGCGTAAGGTTGGCCGAGGCGCTGGAACGCGTGGCGGCAGTGCAGCCGAAGGCGGTGGTCATCGACGTTACTTTCTCCGATGCGGGCGACGACGATCAGAACGTGCGATTGGCGGCGGCGATCAAGCGGCTCGGCAATGTCGTGCTGGCGTGCGAGCAACTGGATAGCCGCTGGGCGAAGCCTCTACCGCTGTTGCGCGAGGCGGCGGCGGCGCTGGGGCACGTCGCGGCCGATCCAGAAGCGGATGGCTTTCAACGCATGATGCCGCTGGAAAAGACGGCCGCCAGAGAGAGGTTTTGGGCGATGTCGCTGGAAGCGTTTCGGATGACGCGCAACGCGAGAATAATCGAAACGCCGGAGGCGCTGATTGTTGGAGACCGCACGATCCCAGCGTCGCTGTTCGACTGGCGGCGCATTCGGATTCGTTACTATCCGCCGGACACTAATGGCGCCTCGCAGATTCCGCAGATGTCGGTGAAGCGCGCGCTGACGGAGACACCGGAACTTTTCCGCGGAAAGGTTGTCTTCGTCGGGGCGACCGCGCAGACGGCGACGCGTGATCGATTGATGACGCCGTACACAACGCTGCTGCCGATGCCGGGCGTCGAGATTCACGCCCACGCCTACGAGACGATTGTGCAAGGTCTCTTTTTGCTCGACGCGCGAAATAGCGTGGTGTTGCTGCTCGCGCTGGCGCTGATCGGCGGCGCGGGGTTTGTATTCCTACGATGGACTGGACTGGCGGCGTATCTTGCCGGCGCGGGGATGATCGCACTAGCGCACGGGCTGCCGCACCTGTTCTTCGTCAACGACATCGTTTTCCCGTTCGTGGCGCCGATGGCGACGGCGTGGTTCTCGGTGACGTGCGCGGCGGTGTGGCAGTATTTTCAGACGCGGTTGACGCTTGAACTCACCGAAGGGGAACGCTCGCGATACCAACAGGCAATTCAGTTCGTAACGCACGAGATGCGCACCCCTCTGCAGGCGATCCAAGGCTCTAGCGAGTTGATGAACCGATATAAGCTCAGCGAGGAGAAGCAGAAGCAGCTGTCGCAGCAGATTCACACGGAATCGAAGCGGCTGGCGCGAATGATTCAAATCTATCTCGACGTAGAACGGTTGAGCGCGGGACAGATGCAGTTAAAGCGCGAACCGTTCGGCATCGCATTCGTCGTCGGGCAATGCATCGACCGGGTGAAGCCGCTGGCGGAGCGAAAAAGAATCACTATTGAAGCCGGCGAACTGGCCGACGCCATCGTCGAAGGCGATTTAGAGCTGATGGAATACGCCGTCTACAACCTGCTGACCAACGCAGTGAAATACTCACCGGCCGATACAGGCGTGACGGTGAATTGCGAATTGGACGGCGGCTCGGTGGCGGTGGCGGTGCGTGATCAAGGCATGGGAATGAGCGAGGAAGACGTAAAACGCATCGGCGAAAAGTTCTTCCGGACCAAGCGGGCCGAGCAGTCAGGCGAGGCGGGCACGGGCATTGGGCTGTCGATCGTTCGACAAATTGTCGAACATCACGGAGGAAAATTAGAGGTAGCCAGTTCCCTTGGGAAGGGTTCGTGCTTTACGATGAAAGTACCGGCGCAGGTTTCTTCCGCGTCCCCCTTGCCGGAAATGGAGAAGTGACCTTTGCAACGTCTACTCGTTGTTGAGGACGATAGCGCCGTCCGGAACAATATCGTGACCTGCCTGGAGCTTGAAGGCTTTCAGGTGGATTCAGTAGGAACCACGCGGGAAGCGCTAGACCGCTTGAATGCCGAGTCGTATGCGATCGTGCTCTCCGATATCTATTTGGACGAGCGAACGGGCCTCGATGTGCTGCGCGCGGCGAGAACGGCGCGCGGGGACTGCGCGGTAATCCTGATGTCGGGCCGCGGGTCGATGGAAACTGTCATGGCTGCGACTCGTGGCGGCGCGTTCGACTATCTGGCGAAGCCCTTCGATCTCGACGATATGGTCGAGAAGGTGCGGCGCGCCGTGGCGTCGTTCGATGTGGATGAGGAGAAGGAAGCGCGCATCGACGATATCCCGGAGACCGATATGATCGGGTCGTCGCCGCAGATCGTCGAGATCTTTAAGACGCTGGCCAAGGTGGCGCCGACGGACGCGACCCTGCTGATCGAAGGCGAGACGGGTACCGGCAAAGAGTTAATCGCGCGGATGATCCATCGCTTTTCGAAGCGATCGGAGAAAGGGTTCGTCGCGGTGGATTGCGGCTCGATTCCTCCGTCGCTGCTGGAAAGCGAACTGTTCGGCGCCTTGAAGGGGTCGTTCACTGGGGCTGATCGGGATCGAGTCGGCGTGTTCGAAGCAGCTAACAACGGGACGGTGTTCCTGGACGAGATTGGCGACATCGACTTGAACTTTCAAGCGAAGTTGTTGCGCGTGTTGCAGGAGCGGGAGATCCGGCCGCTTGGCTCGCCGCGCGGGAAACCGATCGATGTCCGCATCGTCGCCGCAACCAACAAGAACGTCCGGCAGTTGGTGGAGCAGGGCAAGTTCCGTGAAGACTTGTGGTTCCGGCTCGATGTCGTACGTGTGGAATTGCCGTCGTTGCGGGAGCGGCGCGGGGACGTGCCGCTGCTGGCGCAGACGTTTCTCGACCGCTACAACGAGCGCTATGGCATGCGGGCAATATTGACCGAGAGCGGCGTGCGCGCGCTCGACAGCTACACATGGCCGGGCAATGTGCGGCAATTGCAGCACATGATCGAACGGCTGGTGATTCTTGCGCCGCAGGGGCGGATCGACGAAACCGCGGTGCGGGACGCGATCGCCGATGGCGAGGGCAAGGAGTCGCTTGGCGAGACCTTGGAAGACGCCAAGGCCGAGCAGATTCGGAAAGTACTCGCGGCCACGGGCGGCAACAAGAGCAAGGCATCGAAGATCCTCGGCATTGAGCGCAAGACGTTGTATCGTTTGATTGAGCGGTTTGGGTTGGACAAATGACGCGGCGGACAGCACTGGGTTGTGTGGCCTTGGCCTCGTGTGGAAAGAAGGCCCCCGATATGAATGCGCTGGCGGAGCGGTATGTCCGGCTGATACTCGCCATCGGCAAACATCAGCCGAAGTACGTCGACGCTTACTATGGGCCCGCGGAGTGGCAGCCAACGGCAAGTAAGCCGCTTCGGGAATTGAGCACCGAAGTATCGGCGCTGATTACCGATATCCAGCAGCTCACGGCGGTCGATCCGCTGCGGTTTCAGTACCTGTTGACGCAGGCGCAATCGGCACTGGCAATGGCGAATATCCTGGGCGGCGAGAAATTGGACTTCGACCGCGAGGCGACCGCGCTCTACGCAGTGAAGCCGCCGGTGGTACTGCGCAGCGACCTGGAAGCGGCGCGGGAGTTGGTTGACGAGGCGTTGCCCGGCGGCGGCGAACTCTCCGAACGCATCGAGAAGTTCGACGCGCGATTTGCCGTTCCGGCGGCGAAAGTCGACAAGACGTTTCGCGCGGCGATCGCCGAGGCGCGCTCATTGACGAAGAAGCGGATTACGTCGCTGGCGGCAAACGAATCGTTCGATGTCGAGTACGTCAAGGACAAGGTTTGGAGCGCCTACAACTGGTACAAGGGAAACTCGCGATCGGTGATTCAGGTGAACATCGATCTGCCGATCAATGTCGACCGGATCATTCACCTCGCATGCCACGAAGGCTATCCGGGCCATCATGTGTACAACGGATTGCTGGAGGCCAGGCTCGTCCGCGAGCGCGGTTGGATCGAGTTTTCGGTGTACCCGCTGTATAGCCCGCAGTCGTTGATCGCCGAGGGCACAGCGGATTTTGGCGCTTCGCTCGTCATGCCGGAGCAGGAGCGGTTGGCGTTCAAGCGCGACGTGTTGTTTAAGGAAGCGGGGCTCGATCCGAAGTCGGCCGACGAGCAGCAGGCGATATCGAAGTTACGCGCGGGGGTGAAGCATGCGGCGATTCAGGGGGCGCGCGATTATCTAGATGGGCACACGAACGCCGAACAAACGGTCTCCTACTTGCAGCGGTACGCGCTGAACACGAAGGGCATGGCCGAGCGGCGGGTGAAGTTTTTCGACGCCGAGCGGAGCTATATCATCAACTATAGTTACGGCGAGGATTTGGTGGCGGCGTGGGTGAAGAAGACGGCAGGTAACGACGCCGCCGCGCAGTGGAAGGCGTTCGAGGAGTTGCTGAGTACGCCAAGGACGCCTGCTAATTTGCTCTAAACAAACCCAAAATAAAACTGTCGCACCACGGCGGAATGGGTGTATGATCGAGTTGGAAAACCACCGCGCACCATCGGGTACGCGGCGGATCCTGGTTCTCAACGGCTTCACAGTGACCTGATTAATCAGGAGGCCCACCATGTTTGATAGCCTCGACGAAACGATGAAGAAAGACGCGAAAGAGTCCTCTTCGAACTCGGAACGGATGATGGTTTGGCTTGCGGTTGTCGCCGCGAGCGTTTTGGTTTTTGGCGGTCTTTACTTCGGCGTTCGCGTCTTAGGTTAGATCGGCTCGGCCGACAATTGAATCATGACGCGCTTGACGGTCTTGCTATAGATCGGCCGGGAGTTGTATGTCTTGAGGATCGAGTCGAGATCCTTGTCCCGGTACTGCGGCGCGTTTGCGAGCCTTTCGGCAACGGCGTGGATGCCTGCCTTGACGCTCGGGAAACGGCGACGGCAGGAACTCCAGCCGAAAACGTTGTTGTTTCGATAGACCTTGCCTCCCGACGACTCTACGAGTGCAATGCTGGGCAGCAGCCGCCAGTCTAGCTTGTTATTGTCGGCCGCGATAATAAACTCCTCTGCGTACTTCTCGACCGGGCATTTCTGCCGGTTGAAGAAGTTCCTGATTCTTTGGAGCCTGGAGTCCCTGGAAATGTTCCTGTCCTCGATCACTTCGGCGGTGGAATTTACAGCTGGGGAAAAGAAGACAGACGACAAGACGAGACCTTTAGCGATCCATCGTTTCAAAACTTGTACCTCGATGTTGGTTGCATTGGCTTGGACGCGATGTCCGGAAAACTAGAAGGTATAAACGAAATTTACAAACGGCTCATGGTTTTATTATACCATTAAGTCCCATGAGCACCCTCCTGATCATGAAGGCGGCGGACTTCGCTGCGCGCGCCCATAGGAGACAGCGCCGTAAGGATGAAGAGGCGACACCGTACGTGAATCACGTAATCGAAGTCGCATTTCTGTTAGCGCAGGCTGGATGCGACGCCGAGGTCGTGGCGGCCGGACTGCTGCACGACACAATCGAGGACACGGGCGTGACCTACGACGAACTGGAAGTGGAGTTCGGGCCTCGAATTGCCGATCTGGTGGCGGCGGTGACCGACGACAAGTCGCTGCCGAAGCAGGTCCGGAAGGAAAAACAGGTGGAACATGCACGCGCGGCGAGCGCCGAGATTGGCGCAATAAAGACCGCGGACAAGATCTCGAATCTGCGATCGATTCACTCGGCGCCGCCGGCAGGTTGGTCGGTCGAGCGGCGTATCGAATACGTGGCGTGGGCGCATCGAGTCGTCAGTAGTTTGCCGTCGCCGAATGAGGCACTGATGGCGGAGTATTCCGCGGCGCGGGCTCTGCATGGCGAGTAGCGCCGAGCGCCGGCGGTTCACAATCGCGGCTGCTTCGGGTCTCGCTGAATCCAGTGGAACGCCTTCACCGAGTTCTTCCAAAAATATTTTTCGGCGGCTGTGGGGCTCTTGGCGGCGAAGTAATCGTGCAGGACATCGAGCGCGGCCTTGTTCCGCCCAGCGTAAACGAGAAGGTCTTCGCCGAAGATGTCCCAGATGAAGTCCATAACGGGCTTGTAGTCGGCCGGATTAAAAGCGCCGCTGGGGGCGTTGCGCGGCCGGTACAGGCCGGACACCTTGACAAACGCGCCGCGTTGCTTCAACTCACGCAATGTTTTTTCGTAACCCCTTAGTACATCCGGCTGTGTTGGCAGCGCGAGCGCTTGCAAATGGCCAAGCACGATGCGCAAGCCAGGCACTTTGTCTTTCAATCGCAGCGTGGCCTCGATGAGATCGAGACGCGGGTTAGCGACCTCCAGCGTTAAGCCCGTTTCGGCGAAAGCTCGCATATTCTCGATGACGCTTGGGCGCCCGATCGCGGTCACGAGGTCCTGGCCCTTCCACACGTTGCCGTAGCGAATGCCCAGAAAGAGCTTGTTTTTCCGGTAGCGGTCGAGGTGTTCGCGGAAGTCTTCCTTGACCGGATCGAGATTTCCGATCATGCCCACGATCATCGGCTCGCTTTCTATCATCATCAGCACCCAGAGGTTGTCTTCGACCCACGGGCTGGCCTCTACCTTGATTCCGCCTACGATGCCTAGGGGGATTGCGGACTCGCGAAAATCTTTCGGCAGAAACGGCGGCGCGTTGGGCGTGAATGGGTACGGCGCACCTTGCGGGCGCGTTTGGTCGTAAATGTGAAAGTGGCTGTCGATGATCGGGATCGGCAGCGCGGCAACCGCGGCCGAAGCGCCGGCGGCAAGCATCAGAGTTCTGCGGTCCAACTGCATTCGCCGATTCTATCCCAGATTGGAAATATAATGATTCACAAGCATGCGTTTGCTCCCACTCCTGTTTGCCGGTGTATTGCTAGCGGCAGACGATCCGTTCGTGGCGAAGTACTGCGTGAGTTGCCACAGCGCGAACGCGAAGATGGGCGGGCTCGTGTTAACCGGTTTGTCGAGCAACGATGTGGTTTGGGAGAAGGCCGTGAAGCGAGTGCGCGCGGGCGAGATGCCACCGGCTGGCGCGCCGAAGCCCGATCACACAGCGGCGCGGGCGTATGTTCGAGGCGTGACGGCGCGCCTTGACCGCGCGCTGCCGCACGCGGGACGCCCGGTAATCCGCCGCTTGAATCGAACCGAATACACAAACGCCGTGCGCGATCTGTTCGGCCTGAATTTGCCGTTTGCGGATGAGTTGCCGCAGGATCAATCGGCGGCCGGGTTTGACAACATAGCCGATGCGTTGTCGATGTCGCCGCTGCTGCTCGAGCGTTACTTGAAAGTTGCGCGGCGCGTGAGCGAACTAGCGACAGGCACGGGCGATGCAAGTCCAATCGTCGAGACCTTCCCCGCCAGGGCAACACAGGCTGCCTGGCAAGGCGAGGGGATGCCAATCGGCACGCGAGGCGGCATTCGCGTCACGCACTACTTTCCTCGCGATGGCGACTACGATCTCCGAGCGTTTCTGGTGAAAGAAAGTTTGACGCCGCTTGAAGGCGTGCGGTTTTTCAAGTTTCGGCTGACAGGCGTACGTGCGGGTTCACACAACGTCGTCGTGACGTTTCCCGATGAATTCGCGGAGCGCGAAGGCCCAGTATCGAACGTCAGCGGCATCGGCGGCGCGTCGTTGGGTGGGCCGCTGGATGTTCTCGGCACGGCGGTGCGGCCGACGATCGAGTTCCGACTGGATGGCAAACGCGTGAAGCTGTTCGAGATCGGCGGCATGACCGCGGGTGAGGCGGCGTTCGACGGACAGCCTGGGCCGCCGGCGCTGGGGCGAATCGAAATTGCGGGGCCGTACAACGCCACGGCGGGCTCGGCGCGAATCTTTATATGCAGGGCGTCGGACGCATGCGCGGAACAGATCTTAAAACCACTGGTCCGGAAAGCGTTTCGGCGCGATGTGAGCGCGGCGGATGTCGCGCCGTTTCTGAAAGTGTACGCGCGGCATTCCCGGAACTTTGAACCCGCGATCGCAATGGCGATTCGAGAGATTTTGCTCGCGCCCGATTTTCTCTTCCGATTAGAGCTCGATTCCGGGCAAGGCAAACCCGGAACGCCACAGCCGCTGCGAGAATTCGAATTGGCGTCGCGGTTGTCGTTCTTCTTGTGGAGCAGTATTCCCGACGGCCAGTTGCTTGATGCAGCCGCATCGGGACGCTTGCGTCAGCAGTGGGATAGCCAAGTGCGACGCATGCTGGCGGATGAGAAGTCGTCTGCCTTGATGGGGAATTTCGTGACCCAGTGGCTGGGGTTGAGTGGTCTCGATTCCGTGGATGTGGATAGGCAATTGTACCCGGCGTATGATCGCGGCCTGACGCAGACGTTCGCGACGGAGACGCGCTTGTTCATCGGCAGCTTGCTGCGCGAGAATCGCAAACTTGGCGACTTGATCGGAGCGAATTACACGTACGTGAATGACCGGCTCGCCGCGCACTATGGCATTCCTGGTGTTGTTGGTCCCGGCTTCCGGCGTGTGACGCTCGGCGACGAGTCGCAACGCGGCGGCCTTTTGACGCACGGAAGCGTTTTGCTGGCGACCTCACATTCGGCTCGAACCTCGCCAGTCCTACGCGGCAAGTGGATTCTCGATAATTTGCTGAACTCTCCACCACCACCGCCGCCAGCAAATGTGCCGGCGTTGGAGGAGAGTCTGCGCGAGGGGAAGAAACTGACGGCGCGCGAGCAGATCGAGAGACATCGATCGATTCCGGGCTGCGCGTCCTGTCACAACCGCATCGACCCACTCGGGTTCGCACTGGAAAACTACGACGTCATAGGCCGCTGGCGAGCTCAGGACGAAGGTTCGCCGGTCGACGCGTCAAGCACAATGGCGAATGGAGAGCGCGTCGCCGGCCCGCAAGGGCTGCGCACCATGTTGACCGGGCGCACCGATGAGTTGGCGCACGCTACCGCCGAGCGGCTGCTGACGTATGCTGTAGGACGTGAGCTTGACGGGCGCGATCAACCCGCGGTGCGGGAGATCTTGCGCCAAACTGAAGCAGGCGGGTACCGCTTTCAGGATCTGATCGCAGCCGTTACCCGAAGCGTACCGTTCCGAATGAGACAGAAGCAGGAGTGATCACCGATGTTTCTCACGAGAAAGAAGCTGGCTCGACGAACGCTTTTGCGCGGCGCGGGCGTGTCGATTGGCCTTCCGTTATTGGATGCGATGGCCGCGGCGGCGACGCCGGAACCTCCGCCCGTACGGCGGCTCGGTTTCATCATGTATCCGCTGGGCGTCGATCAGGCACGCTGGAAACCCAAAGGCGAAGGCGCGTCGTATGCGTTTAGCGAAGCGCTCGCGCCGCTTGCGCCGCATCGCAACAAGTTCACGGTGATTAGCGGACTGTCGTCCGATCCTGACCGAACGAAGGCGGGATTTCACGACCGCGCGCTGGCGTCGTTTTTGACCGGCGTCGAGATGACGAAGGGCAAGGTGCATGTCGGCATTTCGGTCGATCAGATCGCGGCGAAGACACTCGGAAAAGAGACGCCGTTTGCGTCGCTGGAACTCTCGACGGAGAACAACGGCGGCGGTGCGGCGCATGTAGGGCCGGTATTTAAGACGGCAACGACGCCGCTGCCTTTCGAATACAATCCGCGAAAAGTTTTTGAGCGGCTATTCGGCGAAGGCGGCCGCATCGATCCAGGAGCGGCAGCGGCGCGGAATGCAGCGGACCAGAGCAGTCTCGACGGTGTGCTGGAACGTATTGGCGAGCTGAAACGGCAGTTGGGCGCGGGAGATAAACGCAAGCTCGATGAGTACGTGGAATCGATTCGCGATGTCGAACGGCGCATTCAAGTGGCGTCGAAGAAGCGGCCCGCGGAGTTGCCGCCGATGACGCGGCCCGCCGGCGCGCCTGACGCTTGGCCGGATCACGTGAAGCTGATGTTCGATTTGCAGGTGCTGGCGTTGCAGGCCGATTTGACGAGGGTTTGGACGTTTCTCTACGCGCGAGAGGCGACGTCGATCAACTTCCCTCACTTAAATATTTCGATGGGCCATCACGAGATCTCGCATCACAACTTTGAGAAAGAAAAGCTCGACGCACTGGCGAAGGTCAACGTTAACCAGTCGCAATTGTTCGCGTACTTCCTGTCGAAGCTCGATGCACTGCGCGAAGGCAGTTCAACGCTGCTCGATCATTCACTGATTATGTATGGCAGCAACCTCAGCGTGCCGACTTCGCACAGCCAGCGAGACCTACCGATTATCGTCGCCGGCGGCGCGGCGGGGCGGGTCGCGCATGGGCGCTACCTCGCGCTGCCCGGCGATGAGACGCCGCTGTCGAATTTGTATCTGACGATGCTCGAAAAGGTCGGCATACCGATGGAGAAGCTGGGCGATAGCACTGGGCGCTTCAACCGGCTGGAGATGTGATGCGAACGCTGTTCCTATTCGCGATCGCGGCTGCATCGATGTTCGGCGGCTTGCTCGACGCCGTGCGCAATGACGACCGCGCGCTGGCCGAGCAACTGCTGCGTGGGGGCGCGAAGGCAAACGAGCGCGACGACGACGGGACTCCGGCATTGGCATGGGCCGCGATGCGAGGCAACGTTTCAATAGCGACGTTGTTGTTACGGTCGGGCGCCGATCCGAACTTGACGAACGAATCGGGCGTCAGCCCTTTGGCGATAGCGATAACGAATGGCTCGGGTGAGATTGCGTCGCTGCTGTTGAGACATCGCGCCGATCCAAACGTGAGCCGCGAGAACGGCGAGACGCCGCTGATGATCGCCGCGCGAATGGGTCGCGTCGATATCATGAAGAGCCTGCTTGCGAGTGGCGCGAATGTGAATGTGCGCGAAAAGAAGTTCGGACAAACCGTTCTGATGTGGGCCGCCGGCAATAGCGAAGCCGTGCAGATGCTCGTGCAGGCCGGCGCTGATATCCGCGCTATCACGAAGGCATGGGATGTGAAGTACACGAACTATTTGCCTACGACTGTGACGCTTGGTAAGACTGGCATTCCGTGGAACAACGATGGCGACTACATCGCGAAGAAGGGCGGCTTGAGCGCGCTCCACTTCGCTGTGCAGAAGAACGATTTTGAATCGGTGCGTATCTTGCTCGACGCGGGCGCGGATGTAAATACGGCCGCGGCCGATGGCACAACGCCGCTGCTCACCGCGCTGTACAAGTGGGATCTTCCGAAAGCGGCTTTCATCCCGGGCCGCGGCGCGCCGGCGACAGCGGGCAGTTCGCAGCGATTCACGCCAAATCTGCGCGTGGCTCGGTTGTTGCTGGATCGCGGCGCTACCGTGAAGGTGATTGACGGCACAGGTTACTCACCCTTGCATGGAGCGGCGCTGGCTGTCGCGAAGGCGGCGCGCACGGGTACGCGGCAGCGCGGTGCGTACGGACAAACCGCGGCGGCGCTGGCATTGGGCGGCGATGACGAAGAGGGCCTGAAGCTGGAACTGAACGACACGCTCGAATTCGTGCAAAGGTTGCTGGATGCGGGCGCGGATCCGAACCTGGGCACGATTTTCCCAACGGGCGGCCCGGCGGGCGATGTGCGGATCAATCCGGCGCCGGCGGGATCGTCGGCGATGCATATCGCGGCGAGTTCGGGCAGTGTCGATCTCTTGAAGTTGCTCGCGGCGCGCGGCGGCAACGTCAACCAGTTGCGGAAGGATGGGCACACTCCGTTTTCGGTAGCGGTGCTCGCGGGCGATCTCGCGGTCGTGAAGCAGATGATCGCATCGGGCGCAACAATTAACGCGCGGTGGAATCCGCAGGACAAGATTCCCGATCCTGTCGAAGCGATCACGCTGGCGCGCGGCGATCAATCGATCCTGCACTTGGCGGCGATTCAAGGTAAGCCGGAGATTCTCGAATATCTACACGCGCAGGGCGCGGCGCTGGACGCGAAGAACTCGATGGGTGAGACGCCGTTCGACTTGGCCGACAAGCAGGAGCGGTATCGCGACGCGATTCAGAGACAGAACGTCGATGGCGATGTCGAGAAGTTGAAGAAGATCGTGCGCGGGACAGCAGGCACCGATTGTTTGCGGCGGTTGTCGGCGGCGCGCTAGCCTGAGAGTTCATGCGATATGTAAGCACGCGGGGGGAAGACCGGGGCGCCGGATTCCGGGAGATTCTGTTGGGCGGGTTGATGGAAGACGGGGGCCTCGCGATGCCGGCGGAGTATCCGCGGTTGAGCGCGGCGGACCTCGACGCGATGCGCACGATGAACTATCGCGAGCTTGCGTTCGCAGTGTTGCGCCTCTTCGCGGACGACGTACCGGAAGGCGTGCTGCGCGCGCTAATCGATAAGACCTATACGGCCGAAGTTTACTCGAACGGCAGCAACGCGGAAGAGATAACGCCGGTGCGAACGCTCGAACCCGGGGTGCATTTGCTGGAGTTGTCGAACGGGCCGACGCTTGCGTTTAAAGACATGGCGATGCAGTTGCTCGGCAACCTGTTTGAGTGGGCGCTGGCGGAGCGCGGCGAGTCGTTAAACGTTCTCGGCGCGACGAGCGGCGACACGGGATCGTCGGCCGAATACGCCATGCGCGGCAAGCGCGGCATCCGTGTGTTCATGCTGTCGCCGCATGGAAAAATGAGCGCGTTTCAAACCGCGCAGATGTTCACGCTGATGGACGAGAACATTCACAATTTGGCGGTGCGAGGCGTGTTCGACGATTGCCAGGACGTTGTGAAGGCGGTGTCGAACGATCTCGAGTTCAAGCGGCGCTATCGCATTGGCACGGTGAATTCGATTAACTGGGCGCGCGTTGTGGCGCAGGTTGTTTATTACTTCAAAGGCTACTTCGCGGTGGCGCCCGGGGCCGGCGCACCCGTCGATTTCGCTGTGCCATCGGGGAACTTCGGCAACATCTGCGCGGGGCACATCGCGCGCATGATGGGCCTGCCGATTGGGCGATTGATACTCGCGACGAATGAAAACGATGTGCTTGATGAGTTCTTTCGGACGGGCATTTACCGTCCGCGCGGCACGACGGAGACGCAGCAGACTTCGAGTCCGTCGATGGATATTTCGAAAGCGTCAAATTTTGAGCGATTCGTGTTCGATCTTGTCGGGCGCGACTCGGCGCGCATCAGGTCGCTGTGGGCGCAAGGGGCGTTCGATTTGAGCGGCACAGACGCCCGGCGCTTCGGATTCGTTAGCGGATCAAGCACACACACCGGCCGCCTGGCGACGATTCGCCGGACGTGGGAGCGTTATGGAGTTGTGGTCGATCCGCATACAGCGGATGGATTGAAAGTGGGGATGGAGTTGCGTTCCGTCAGTACGCCGCTAATTTGTTTGGAAACGGCGCTGCCGGCAAAGTTCGCCGCGACGATACAAGAGGCGCTGGGACGCGAGCCGGAGCGGCCATCGAAGTTCGACGGCATCGAAGCGTTGCCGCAACGCAGCAGGGTGATCGATGCGGATGCTGGCGTTGTGAAGAGGATCATCGAGGAGAGCGTGTCATAAAGCTCGCATGGGTGGCCGCGGCTAGCGCCTGCGCGCTGTCGAATCCGCTGTTCGCACAGCTAATACATCGTAACCGTCAAGCCATTCCACCTTGCCTGGAAGCTACGCCTAGGGCGAGGCTGGAAGGATGGCAAACGGAACACGAGGGTTGACGGCGGCGGAAGTGGCGAAGGTAGTGGCCGGCTACCACGCCCGGCCGGGAACGCGGGCCGAGTTCTGCCGGCAGCGAGGGATCACCGAGTCGGCGCTGGGCTACTATCTGCGCCGAGCCAAGCAAGGCAAGATAATTCCGGGTCACCGGCCCCGTCCCCCACGGAAACGTCGACTCCACCATCCGCCCCTCGCCATCGTACTTCGCAATCGCCCCGTTCTCGTTCCACGCATTGCCCGCCAAATCGTACTTGATCGTATTCGCCGCCTTCGTGAACCGGTTCGTCGACGCCTGATAATCCCCCGCCACAATCGGCTGCACCGATGCCCCATAAACCTGCGTCCCCGCCGAGATCCACCGATTCCCATACCGGTCGTAATCGAACGTCTGGCTATACCCCCCAACCTCCCCAGCCGTCTTCAACCGGTTCAGCGCATCATACGAAAAATCCTGCGTCCGCTCCATCGCCCCATCATGCGACTTCTGCCGCACGATGTTCCCGTTGTTCTCCGGGCACCCGTCTATCTCGTTCGCGCAATAGAACAGCGACGACTTAAACACCTGCGCCACACTCCGCGTCACATCGATCGCCGTCAACTGCCGGTGATGCGTGTTATACCCCATCGTCATCTGATACGACGGCCCCACCGTCACCGACGCCAATCCACCATGCGACGCATACAATGCCGAATCCGCGTACACCGTCGTCGCCCCAGCCGCCACCCCGCTGATTTTCTTGACACTCCCGCCCGCGTTGTAGCAGTTCGTCACCACCCGCGCCGACGGATACCTCATCGTCTCCAACATCCCGGCCTTATTATACGTGTACCCAAAGTTCGCCACCGTCCCGCCCGTCGACTGCATGCTGCTTGTCACCCGCCCCATCGCGTCAAACGTCAAGTACTCCGTCCGCGACACGGCGGCGCCGCCGTATGTCGTCACCGTCCCCGAAAGTTGCCCCTTAAACCGCGTGTCCCAAAGGAAATCCGCTTTCACAGTGTCCGGATAAACATGAAAAGGCTCCGCCACCTGCGACGGTTGCGGAGTCGTCGAGTACGTTTTGCGCGTCACGCGATTCAAACTGTCGTAGACCGAGATCGCCATGTACCCGCGAGCATCGGTGCGCGACAAAACGTTGCCATTGTTGTCGTAGCTGTTGCTCGTCGTCCCGCTCTCCGGTTGCGTCGTCGACAAAAGCCGGCCTAGCGAGTCGAAACTGAATGTACGTTGCGGCAGAGTTCCCTGCGTCACTGCAGTCAACCGGTCGAGCAGATCGTTGGTGTAACTCGTTTCCAGTTGCAGCGGCGTGGGGCTCTGATTCGGTACAACCAACGGATCTTCGATCACTTTCACCAAACGGCCGAAGCCGTCCTTGAAATGTTGCATCCGCTTGGATCCCGGCGCCGTCGTCGTCGTCGACAGCACCGAATAGACGAACGATGTCGTCGTGGCCTGCTGATTATTCGTCCCGCCTGCTGAGCACGCCGTCGTTGTGCTCACGCACCCGCTGGACACCTTAAGCGGCCGGCCAAGAAAATCGTACTCCGTCTCCGTCCACGCGTCTACAGTGTCGGTCGCGCGCTTCGGAACGTGCGCGCGCACCGTCCTCCCGAGTCCATCAAACTCGGTCGTCGTCGTGATCAGTCCGCCGCCATCGTCGACGCTCGCCGACACTACCCGGCCAAGTCCGTCATAAACGGTCGTGCGCGAAATGTTCGCCACCGAGCACGAGTTCAATCCAACGGTTTCGGTAATCGTATTGCTCGAATCCTGGTAGCTGTAGCCCTTGCTCCCGCCGTCCGGATAGGTGATCGACATCAGCCGGTCGAGTGCGTCGCCGGCATACGAAGCCGTCGTCAGGTTCGAATTCGCATCGCTGATCGTCAGCGGTTTGCCCGTCGAGCAGTCATAGGTGATGTTCACCTCGTGCTGCGCCGGGTTCTTGATCTTCGTTGGAAACGCATAAATGTTCACGAACCCACCAGCGCACGGCGACGCCGCGAACGTCACGATTGTCTCCTGATTCTTCGCATCGATCCGCTTCGTCGGATTTCCCGCATGATCGTATTCGATCTTTGTATCCAGCCACGCCTCGGACGGCAGATTGCGCCACTGCGACACCCGCGTCAAATTGCCTTTATTCGTCGGCGCAACCGGCCAGTCCCAACCGACAATGCCTGTCAGTACGGCAGTTGTTCCCTCGTCAAAGTAGTTCTTGACATCCGCAAGGATCGTCCCGGTCGCACTCCCGCTCCGAATCGTCTTCTGACTGACCAATCCGATCAGGTTCTTGTCGAACGCATTGGAGTTGTCCCCAAATCTGAGACACGAGTCTAGCCCGAAGTTCCCCCGCCGATAAGCAGTAGTTTTCACCGCAAGGTTCTCAGACAGCGTGGGTTGCGCGTTTTTTTGCCTTGTTCTGTATACCCATGTAAATACTCGTATATGTATTTACACGTA
>VFZW01000017.1 GCA_016871055.1 Acidobacteriota bacterium | reverse complement strand
ATAGTCCCACGTCTGGTTGGCGAGCGGAACCTCACTTGGTTCGATGCCGCCTCCTCTGGTTACGGAATCATCAGAATGTATTCACTTCGGGCAATAGCCCTTCTTTTCGCGGCTGTCATGGTTGGCGGTTGCAACAAACAGGCCCCTCCCGTTCAGGCTAAGCAAGATTCTGGCCCGATTCAGGTACGGGCGGCCGAGGCGCGGGGCCGCGATGTATTGCGGGTTGTGGAATCGGTGGGCACATTCTTTCCATTCGAAGAGGCGATCGTCTCGGCGGAGGTGGAGGGCAAGGCGGAGGAAGTGAAAGCCGATTTGGGCGATGCGGTTGAGGCGGGCGCGGTCCTTGTCCGGATCAACGACGAAGAGTTGCGGTACTCGGTCGCGCAGTCAGAGGCGCAGTTGCGGCAGTCGCTGGAGCGGCTTGGTCTGAAAGACGAGAAGGCGCGGTTGAGCGATCCGCGCGATGCGCCGGATGTGCGCCGGGCGGCGGCGGAGTTGCTTGAGGCCGATCAACGGCTGAAGCGCGTGCGCAGCCTGGTGGATCAGAACATTGGTGCCAAGAGCGAACTCGATCAAGCCAACGCGCGGCAGCAGGCGATGCAAGCCGCCTATGAATCGACGATCAACCAGACGCGGAACATCATGGCGGAAGTGGAGCGCAATAAGGCGAGCCTGGATTTGCAGCGTAAGAAATTGCGCGACGCCTCCGTGCGTGCGCCGTTCAAGGCGTACGTGAAAGAGCGGCAAGTGACCGCGGGGCAGTTCCTGCGTCCGAACACGCCGCTGTTTGTGTTGGTGAAGATCGATCCGATCCGGCTGCGCGTCGAGATTCCCGAACGCATGGCGCCGTGGATTAGGCAGGGTCAGGTGGTCGATGTCGAGGTCGAGGCGTTTAAGGATCGGAAGTTCCAGGGCAAGATCTGGCGCATATCGCCGACGGTCGATCAGACCAAGCGGACGTTTGTCGCCGAGGTCCTGATTAACAACGGCGCGGGCGAACTGAAGCCGGGATCGTATGCCAAGGCGCATGTGCCAACTTCGCGGACCGAGAGGGTGACCGTTCTGCCGCAGCGGGCAATCTACTACATCATGGGCGCCAACAAGGCCTACGTCATTAAAGACGGCGTGGTCGACTCACGCGAAGTGAAGATGGGTGATCGCTTCGACACCGATGTCGAGATTCTGGAGGGTGTGCGGGACGGCGAGACGGTGGCGACCACCGCGCTGCCGCGGCTGGATACCGGCGTCAAGGTTCGCATCAACAACGACGCGCCGAAGCAATCGCCCAAGAAGGGCGGTTAGTTCCGGACGCTCTGCACTTTCGGCGTCGCCAGATAGCCGACGATCAGATCCTTGCCGACTTCATTGACGACGATCTCGTACGGCTGGCGCGCCTTTGAGGTGTAGAACTGCAGCGGCTCGTTGATCGACTTGTCCTTCTTCTCGACCTTCTTGTCGTCGGCCGTCAGTTCGATCGTGAATTTGTTCCTCTTCTGATCGACCCGCTTCAGCAGGATGGCAACGTCACCGACTCTCTGCGCGTTTTTCTGTTTGGCCAGACGGAACTCGAAGTAGTTGCGTTCGCCGAGCGCTTTCAGCGCGTTCAGCTCTCTTCCGTTGGTGGCGATCAGCCCGCTTTGCTCGCCGAGGTCGCCTTTCACTCGCTTCAAGTCGCCGATGGTCTTTTCGAGTTCGGATTTCGTCGCGGCCACTTCGCCTTTGACAGCGCCGACTTCGGTGGAGACTTCACCGATCTTGCTCTGCGCGGCCTGCGTCTGCTCCTTCACTTCGCCGATCTTGCTCTCCATCTGCTGCGCGACCGCTCTTGTTTCCTGTTTCAGGGTCCTCTCCAGGTCCTCGACCTTCTTTTGCGCATCGAGCTTCGCCTGGCCAACGGCCATCGCCTGTTGACGGCGCGCCTCTTCGAGTTGATCCTTCAATTCGGTCTGATACTTCTGGCTGGCCTTGCTGGATACGGCGGCAACCTCATGCACGCCCTGAATCTCCGTCTTCAGTGAGGCCTGGAGCTCCTTTACGTCGTCCTTGGTTTTGCCAAGTTGCAGGAACAGATACACGTTGGCGGCCAGCAGCGCGAGTACCAGCCCGAAGAGGATCGGAATCTTCAAGCCACCTCCATTCGATGCCGGCGGCGGCGGTGGTTGAAACATGCCAGGTTGGTTCGGGTTCATGTCGAAAGACCTCCTCTTGCGTTTGGAGCCGAAGCAACGCGCGTCGTTTGCGGACTCGCCGTCAATTCTTCTTAGTCTATCATTAGGCTGGCGGCGTACATGGCTTCAGATGCGGCTCGCACAAAAATCGTTCCAACTGTTGTCAGACTTGCTGCTTTTCGCGCTCCGGGTGCATGAAATCGAAGTGTTCCTGCTTTGGAATGCCGGGTTCGAAACAACGGCGGCAGCGTGCTTCGTACATGCCGGCGGCCCCGACGACGATCAACGCTTCGCTTTCGACGAGGCGCTGCGTGTGTTTGGCCGGGTTGCCGCAGCGCATGCAAATCGCCAGCGTTTTTGTGATGGATTCCGCGAGCGCGAGTAACTCCGGCATTGGCGGGAAGGGGCGGCCGAGGTAGTCGGTATCGAGCCCGGCGACGATGACCTGTTTGCCGGCGTCGGCGAGTTGTTGGGCGATTTCGACGACGCGGGGACCAAGGAAATTCGCTTCGTCGAGACCGATGACTTGCGTGCGCCAGTCGAGATAGCGCATGATTTCACCCGCGTCCTGCACGACTTGCGATTGCATGCGCGTGTCGGAGTGGGAGACGATTTCATCGCTCGAGTAGCGGTCGTCGATGGTGGGCTTGAAGACCTGCACGCGTTTCCGCGCGATTTTGGCGCGCCGCAGCCTGCGAATCAACTCTTCACTCTTGCCCGAGAACATCGGGCCGCAAACCACCTCGATCCAGCCGACGTGGCCTGTCACAATATCCATAGTCTCCCTATCATGCCACGCGTCATGCAGCCCGAACTTTTGGATGGCGCCAGCGCCGAGGAGGCCGCCGGTAACTTGCGTGATCTCGATCGCATCAATCGTTGGTTTGGCGGCAATGCGATTCTGGCGCGGAAGCTCGCGCCGCTTCTTGCGCGCAAGCCGGACGCGTTGATTCTCGATGTGGGCGCGGCGGGCGGCGACACGATTCGTTATCTGGCGCGGCGGTTTCCGCGCGCGCGGTTCATCGCGCTCGACCGATCCGAAATGTTATTGCGGCAGGCGGGCGGGCGGCGGGTGTTGGCGGATGCGTGCGCGTGGCCGATTGCGCGTGGCAGCGTCGATATCGTGATTTGCACGTTGTTTTTGCATCATCTCGGCGAGGCCGAGGTGGTGCGCGCGGTGGAGGATTTCCGCAGCGCGGCGCGGATGGCGGTGGTTGCCGTCGACTTACAGCGTCATGTGCTCGCGCGGCAGTTTCTACCCGCGACGCGCTGGTTATTCAGGTGGGATCCGATTACGCTGCACGATGGACCGATCAGCGTGGACGCCGCGTTCACGAAGGCTGAGTTGCGGCAGCTTGTGCCGGAGGCGCGTGTGGAGTCGCACGCGCCGTGGTTCCGGTTGTCGCTTGTGATTGAATCAGGCGGAAAGAAAAGCGTCGATCGATAGCCCGAAGCGCGCGGAGAGCTTCCGCGCGTGTTGGAGGTTTATGGAGCGTTTGCCGGCCAATACCGCGGAGACGACCGGCTGCCCGCCGAAGATATCGGCGAGATCGACTTGCTTCAGCCCGTGTTCGGACATCAGATACTTCAACCTCTGGACGGGCGAATATCGCTTGGCGGACTTGGCCGAAGTGCGCCGTTCGTAGTCGTCGATCAGGTGGCCTAGAAGCGCAGCGAGCTGCTTTTCCTCGGGAGTGAGAACGCGTGGCGGAATCGACAGGTTCATAAGCGCCTCGGCCAGCCGGTCTTGTTCCTCATCGGTTTCGATGACCGCCGGCAGATGTTCCGCCAAGAGTTGGCCGTACCTCTTCTCATCCATCACTAAGGGCATATTGCCTCCACATTTGTGCAGTCATACTCGGCGTGTGTGAGCAAGCTTCGAAAAAACAGCCGCTGGGCTGCCCAGTCAACGCAACAAAGCAAACGGTAGTTGTTTCCGGCGATATTGAAGACCAATGTATTACCAACTTGATCAGCCGAGGGAAACGTCCGGCGAAGTTCGACGAGGTTGCGCGATTCGAGGACGCTGACCAAGTCGTACCAGCGACTGACCGCGCCGAGACACCTCGCGTGCCTGTTGGCCGCAATCATCAAATTGCGATGACTCGTGAACCTCACAAGGACAGTATAGCGATTTGCTATGTGTTACTCGACCTCAATAAATCCCGTCATGTACAGCACGCCCTGCCCGCTGATGGAGACGCGCTCGCCGCGATCGGTGAGCCACAACTCGCCGCCACGCGCAGAGATCTGCCTTGCGAACATGTCCTTCTTGCCGAGGCGCGCGGACCAGTACGGGGTCAGCGTTGAGTGCGCCGAGCCCGTCACCGGATCTTCGTCGATCCCGGCTCTCGGCGCGAAAAAGCGCGAGACAAAATCGCAATCGTCGCCGGGCGCGGTGGCGATCACTGCGAACGTATCGACCTTTGCCAGCGCCTTCATGTCGGGTGCGAGCGACGCGACTTGCGCCTGCGTTTCGAACACGGCCATCGTGTCGCGCGCCTTCAACACCGCCAAGGGCGTGGCGCCGAGGGCGGCGGCGAGCGCGTCGTCGTCGGCTAGAGGGGCGGCGGGACGGGAAGGGAAGTCCTGCGTGTAGCGCGCGCCGTCGCGCGTAACCGTCAGCGGCCCGCTGCGGCTGTTGAATACCACGCTTTCACCGCCGAGTCCCATGCAGTCCATCAGCACGAGCGCCGAGGCCAACGTCGCGTGACCGCACAGGTCGACCTCGACGCCCGGCGTGAACCAGCGAATCCGATAGCCGTCGGGCTCGTGCACGAAGTAGGCGGTTTCCGCCAGATTGTTTTCCGCGGCGATCGCTTGCAGTAGCGAGTCCGGCAGCCAGCGCGGCAGCGGGCAGATGGCGGCGGGATTGCCACCGAATCGGCGCGATGTGAACGCGTCGACCCAGTACAGCGGTATTCTCATCTACTCACTGTATTCGATTGCGCATTGGCTCGTTAAGAACCAATTGATCGAAGATCGCCAGTACCTGTTTGCGGTAGTGGTAGAGGTCCTTCAACTGCTGGCGGAAGTGGTCCTCGTTGTACTGGCGGCCGGTGAGCCATTTCTTCAGAAGCGTCATCGGCACATCGATGTCCTTGCGCAGGGACTCGACGTTGTAGCCGCGCAGGAAGAGGCCGTAGAACATCGCGGCCTCGCGGCGGGGCGCGAGCGGGTCCGACAGATCGCGATTGGGGCCGATCAGCGGGAATTCCGGGATTTGAAGTTGACGTTGCACGCCGGAAACCACGAGTATAAACGGGCGGCCCGAATCCGGCAATAGGATTTTTTCCTAAGGTTGTATTATCCTGTCGTCATGCGAAGCACTCTGCTGTTGGCGATGTGCGCGGGCGCGCTGTCCGCCGAAACGTGGACGGGCACCGTTGTGGACGTAATGTGCAAAGGCCGCGATCTGGCGTCGCACACGCGGGAGTGCGCGCTGCAATGCGCCAAGGGCGGATTCGGCCTGGTTCTTGGCGACGGCACGTTCGTCAAGTTCAACGAATCCGGCAACGCGCGCACGCTGGCGCAGTTGAAGAAGCTCGACCGCGAGAAGGATTTGAAGGCGAAGGTCAGCGGCGAGCGCAAGGGCGAAGTGATCGCCGTGCAATCAATCGAGTTTCAGTAGGCGCGCGCGCATCGCGACCCAAGCGGGAAACACGCCGGGGTTCTCGAGCCACGTCAGCATCCACGAGACCATCTCGGCTTTTGCTTCGGCGAACTTCGGATTGCGCTGCGCGAGTTTGGCATGATCCTTCGCGGTGATGACGATGTTGCGGATACTTCGTTTGGCGGCGACATCGCCCCGTTCGTACTCCGTGCACAGAGCCAGGAGCGTCCGTCGCAGCGACGGGTAATCGCTCTGGTCGACGCCCTCGACGAATGGCGCAAGCGGCTCGCCGCTTTGTCGCAACAGCCTGCGCAGATCGGACTCCTTGATCGGTGCGAACAATCGCAGCAGCTCTTGGAAGTGATCCGCCTCGACGCAGGCCGGCGCGCGCTCGCGCAGCCACGCATCGAGTTTCGATTTCCGCGACTCTCTCATCCCTTAACGCGGCGCCACGCGGCGACGGCGCGGGCGTGATCGCTATAACTCTTCGAGAAAATGTGGCGTCCGGATCCGTCCGGACGAGCGACGAAGTAGATGAACTCGGCGGGAGCGGGCTTCAGCGCGGCGGCGATCGCGGCGCGCCCGGGATTAGCGATCGGCCCAGGCGGAAGGCCCACCGTGCGGTAGGTGTTGTAGGGATGCTCGCGTTCGAGATCGGACTTGTAGATGGCGCCGCGCCACTTGCCGAGAAGCATCGCCGCGTAGATCGTAGTCGGATCGGCATCGAGCTTCATGCCTTTGCGCAGACGGTTGTGATAAACGGCCGAGACCACAGCGCGCTCTTCCGGCGCGCCGGTTTCCTTCTCGACCAGCGACGCCAGCGAAACCGTATCGAGCACCGTCGGGCCGCCGCCCACAGCTTTCCATTCGCGGCGGAATTGATCGGTCAGCACGCGGCACAACGCCTCGGCGGTGATCTTGCGCGGCACGTGGTAGTTGGATGGAAACAGGAAGCCCTCAAGCGACGGGGCCGTCGGCGCGAGATCGCGGATCATCGACGGGTTTTGCGCGGCAGCGACGAATGCGGGGGCTTTCACCATCCCCGCGCTCTCCACCGCGTGCGCAATTTCGTATACGTTGTAGCCTTCTGGGATCCGAAGCTCGACCAGATAGACGTCGCCCTTGCGGAGGCGCTCGACTACGTCCCAGACCGAGGCGGCTCTTTCGAACTTGTACTCGCCGGCTTGAAACTTCACCGACGGCTTGAGCGCGCGCGCCGCCATCAGTTGCCAGCGCGATTGCACTACGCCGGCTTCCTCGAGCCGCCGCGCGATTTCCATCGTGCCCGTGCCCTTGGCGAACTCAGTGAATTTGATGCCCTCGAAGCCCTTGTAAGGCTTCGATAGCGTCAGCGCCACGCCGCCGACTGCAACGGCGATCAACAAAACGAGCGTAAGCAGCGTCTTCTTCATTGTGCCGCCAAATAGCTATCGAGCAGGATGCGCGCAGCCATGCGGTCGACGCTGCCGTCGCGCTTGGGCTGCAAACCCGCGTCGCGCATCCAATGCCCCGCTTCCACGGAGCTCATCCGTTCGTCCCACATCTTGTACGGTATGCGGGCGCGTTTGGCCACGCGCGCCGCGAACGCTTCGGCTTCGACGCTCATCTCGCTGGCTTCTCCATTCAACAGGATCGGATTTCCGGCGACGAGCAGCGACACTTCGTGCTCGCCGATTAAACGCGCGATGTGCGCGACGTCCTTGCGCGGGCTCGCCCGGACCAGCGTTTCCAGACTGTGGGCCATCATCCCCAGCGGGTCGCTCATGGCGAGGCCGATCCGCTTGCGTCCATAATCGATCGCCAAAATGCGCATCGTATGATTCGATTATAGGGGGTTCGAAACGAGCCCGCATGCTAAAGTAGCGAATACCTGGGATCGCCGTGCCCGTTCAAGAAACCACAGTTCCAGTTACCACGAAAATCCGCAACACCGGAGGTGTCCTTTTCACCTTCGGCGTGTTGACGGCGCTGTTGTATTTTGGGCGTCTGTTCATCGTCACGCTATTGATGTCGATCTTCATCGCGTTCATTCTGGAACCGGTCGTGAACCTGTTCATGCGCGCTCGCCTGCCCCGTGGCTTCGCGAGTTTTCTGGTGTGCAGCCTGGCGCTCGTCATTTTGTACCTGTTCGCCGTGCTCGGCTATTCGCAAGCCTCCGGCATTTGGGAAGAACTGCCGGCTTACACCCAGCGCGTCAATCAACTCTCCGAGAAGGTGCTTGTGCAAGTGGAGGGCGTCGAGAAGGCTGTCAACGACATGCTGACGCCGCGGCGCGCACGCGATCAGGAACGCATTGCGCGGGAGCAACAAAAGCAGGCTGAACTGCAGAAGCAATCGACACGCCGTAAGCGCGCAACCGATCCGCCGATGTCGCCGTTGCTGCCGCCGCCCGTGCAGGAGGTGCGCATCGCGCCGGAGCGATCGCCCGTCGTCGAGTACCTCTATGAAAACTGGACGCAGTTTTACGACATCGCGCTGATGGCGTCGTTCGTGCCGTTTCTCGTTTACTTCATGCTCAGTTGGCGCGATCACTTCGTCCACAATTTCTTGCGCGTGTTTCATGGGGAAGCGCGGGGCATCGCGGCCGCGACGATCGACGGCATCGCGCGGATGGCGCGCGCCTATGTCGTCGGAAACTTCATTCTCGGCGTGTTACTGGCCGGTGCCTCGATGGCGTTCTTCTATATCTTCAAAGTGCCGTACTGGCTGATTGTCGGGCCGCTCAGCGGGTTCTTGAGCCTGGTTCCCTACATCGGCCTTCCGCTGGCCATCATTCCGCCGTTTCTCGCCGCGCTGACTGTTTACGATAACGTCGCCGAGTACCTCGTTATCGGGACTACCGTCGCCTTCTTCCACTTGCTTGCGCTGAATCTGTTCTATCCGAAACTGGTCGGCTCGCGGGTGCATTTGAATCCACTTGCGGTCACTGTCGGCCTTATGTTCTGGGGCTTTCTGTGGGGCGGCATCGGTTTAGTGCTCGCGATTCCGCTGACGGCATCGTTGAAAGCGATTTGCGATCATATGCCGGGGCTTGCGCCCTACGGCCGGCTGATGGGCGATTAGCTGTGTTACGCTGAGCTTCAATGGACCGTCGACAGTTGTTACTAGCGGGCTCGGGTCTGTCCGCGCTGCCCCTGTTTGGCAGGAAGAATCAGATTGACCGGTCGCGCCTTTCCACCGTTACCGATGAAAGCGGCAAGGATCCCGCCGAGAACTTCGCGTTTGCGAAGAAATACGGCCTGCGATATCTCGAAGTGCGGCAGGTGCCCGGCGCCAAGAAACACTACGCCGACCTCTCCGAAGCCGAGTTAAAGGCGGCCGCAAAAGAGTTCGCCGACAACGGTGTGAAGGTCAGTTTCTTCAACTCCGGCCAGTGCAAGTTCGCGCTGCCGGGCACCGAGTACATCCGGCAGCGCCCCGAGACGCCGGAGCAAAAAGCCAAGCGCATCGCGCGCGATCAGAACGAGTTCGCCAAGCGCATGGATACGCTGCACAAGTCGATCCGCGCTTCGCAGATCCTCGGTTGCGACAAGGTTCGCATCTTCGCGTTCCTGCGCACGCCCGAGCCCGCGAAGGTTGTGCCGCGTGTCTACGACATTCTCGGCCCCATGGTGAAGGTCGCCGAAAAAGAAGGCATCAAGCTGCTGCTCGAAAACGAGGTGGCCTGCAACGTCGCGCGCTGCGACGAGTTAGCCGCCGCGATGAAGGCGATTCCGTCGAAGGCGTTCGGCATCAACTGGGATCCGCTCAACGGTCATCACTTGAAGGAAGAGGCTTTCCCGCACGGCTACGCGCTGCTGCCGAAGAAGAAGCTCTGGAACGTGCAGGTGAAGGGGAAGAGTATTCTGAAGGAGTTTGCCGCCGATTATTTGAATTGGTCCGGTATCTACTCCGCATTGGAGAAGGACGGCTATCAAGGTCAAGTTGGCCTGGAATGCCACATCTTCGGCGCCGAGCTCATCCAACGTTCGCACCAGTGCATGCAGGAGATGATCCGCATCGCCGAGAACCGGCAAGCGACGTAAATGCCATCGAAGACCCTGCTCCTGTGCGGTGCGCTTGGCTTGATCATCATGGGCGCGCTTGTGGGCACGGGGCTCTTCGTCAGCCGCGATACGCACTTGGTTCTGGAAGGCAAGATTCAGCGCGTGCGCGCGTCGGAAGTGCGGGCGGGCGCGTCGGTTGTCATCGCCGATGTAAAGCTGACTAACCCGAGCGGTTATCCCTTCATGATCAAATCGGCAGACATCGAAATCATCGCGGCCGATGGTAAAACCTTGACTGGCCGCTTCATCCCCGAGGTCGACGCGAAGCCAATGTTTTCGGTACTGCCGGCGCTTGGCGATAAATTCAATCCGACGATTGCTATTCGCGAGTCGGTCAAGCCGAAGTCGACGGTGGAGCGAATGGTCGCGACAGTATTCGAACATCCGATCGGTGTGATCGAATCGCGCAAGGGCTTGGTGATTCGTTTCAAGGACGTCGACGGGCCGGTGTCGGAACTGCGCTAACGCTTGTCGGCGTTGGCGAGCGGGTTGTCGAAGTCGAAGCCGAACATGCGGGGGTTCTCGCCAATCACCGCGGCCGAGGTGATGTAGAAGACGTAGTCGTAGGTTTCCTTCGGCAGCTTGTCTTTGTACTTCGTCAGGATCTGCCAGAAGTTGCGTTCGCGCGGATTGGCCGGCAGCGTCTTCAGCAGCGGAATCACTTTGTGCTCGCCCCAGTTATAGGAGGCCATCACGAGCAGACCCGACGCCTGCGCCTCGGTCGAGTAGATGTCCTTGATATAACGCGACGCCGCGACGGTGGCCTTGCGCCAGTTGTGGCGGTCGTCGGCGGGGTCGGGGCGCGGTTCTTCGACTAGCGGGCCCATCGTCAGGCCGTACTGCACGCCCGTCTTTGGGATGAATTGCCACATGCCCTTGGCGTAGCCCATGTACGTCTGCGGGCCGCTGATGAACTCTTCGAAGTTGCTCTCCTGCATCGCGAGGTAGAAAAATTGCGGCGGCAGGCCGCGGTCGAGAAACTCGCGCGCGATGGTTGGCGTGTAGTTGTTGTCCTTGGCTCGGGTCAGCGCGATTTTGAAGCGCGGGGACGACTTCCAGTAGCCGATGTACTTCTTGATTTCGTCGAGGAATTCCGGTGGGGCGTTCAACTCGCATTCGCCAAAGATTCGAGTGACGCGGAAGATCAATTTTTCTTCGTCGGTGAGTTCTTTGTCGTGGCTCTTGATGGAGTCCAGGTACTTGTTGTACTGATCCTCCATCTGCTTGCGCCGCTCGCGAAATTTCCGAATCTGCTCTTCGCCCTTCGCGCCGCTCGACTCGGCCACCAGCCGTTCGACGTTGGCGATGTCGACATCGAGCGATTTCATCGAATAGAACAGCTCCTGCGCCAGGCCAGCCTGCTTGCGAACTTGCTGATCGCGGTAATAGGCGAACCCGCCAACGCCCGCGAGCAGGACAACGAGCGCCGCGACGACCCACAGATACTTGAAGCGTTGTTTCTTCTGCACCTGCGTGAACGCTTTGCGGATCATCATGGTGCGTTCGCCGACCGGCGAGCCGTCGTCTTTGTTGGTGAGGTAGCGCTCGGCGTAGCTCTGGATGACCTGCGTCTGTCCGCCAACGACCGGCGCCGGTAAGGGCTTCTGCGCGATGGGCAACTGCGCCGATGGCATTGCCGCGATCGCTTCGACGATGATCTGTACCAGCGGCCCTTCGGCGCCGAGGCGCATCTGCACCGCATGGCCGATCGCGACGGTCTGTACGCGCTGGCCGTCGATCCAAACTCCGTTGGCGCTATTGTTGTCCTGAATCCACCACTGGCCGTTGGCGTAGGCGATGGTGCAATGCTGGCGGCTGACGTGCGGGTTTTCGAAACGGACTTCGCAGCCTTCAATGCGGCCGATCTTGAAGGTATCGTTGAAACGATACTCGATCATTTGCGAGGGATCGGTGCCGATGCGCAACCGCAACGCGGGTGCGCCGTAGTTGGGGAAGGTGTTGGACACGGTCTATCTAGGCCCCGAACTGTTGCCTGGAGGCAGTATAGCAGGTGCTATGATACAGGCATGAACCCGGCACTGGCCCAATGGCTGCCCGTGATCGTGATGTTACTCGCGATCATGTTCGGGTTGTTTTATAACAACAAGCGTCTTGATGACTTCAAAGATCTGATGCGCGCCGAGATTGATAAGGCGAAGCTTGAGATGCGGCTTGAACAGCACGCGAGCGAGAAGCGAATTCTCGAGGCGATGTCAGAGATGAAGGCTGAAATTCGGGCTGACCTCCAAGGTATCGACCGCCGACTGCAGCGGCTCGAAGCACCGCTAGTAAGGTCGTAGTTTGGGGTATCCGCGATGTTCCGACTCCTAGAGTACTGCCAGGCCGATGCTAAAGGATTTGCGTCGGTTTGCTAATTTGGTTAGATGCCATTCAGCGCATTGGGTTTCAACGGATGGGAAAACACGGTCCTCGCGGGATTTCTTCGTTGGTTCGGCGCATGGTTGATCGAGCGCGGAAAGAACAAGCCAATACAGAAGACGATCGACACGAGCTCTGCCAATACGAACCCAGCCTCACTTCCAGAAGTACGGACGGCGGATCGAAGCGGAATCGACGCTCAAATCGCGAATGTACTCCGAGAGTTGCGCACTCTCAAGCATCACATCGGGCGGAAGGATTACGCTGAGGCCAGCAAGCAGATTGCGCAGATGGCGCTTAAACGTTCGACGAAGGAGATTCATCTCGATGGGCTCCGCGATTGTGAGAAACACGGCATCGCGGCGACAATTTTGAGATACGAGTGGTTAGACGTGACGCTGTGTTGCGATTTCGTCGAAGACCGATTTAGTCAATCTGAATGCAGCGAGTCAGCGAGATTTCGATAGCTGAGTCTCTTTGTTGACATGTTGGCCGACAATCTCGAAACCTATCGCCGATCGCTGTAGTCGCTACAGCGATCGGCGGGAATGAAATTCTGGTAGGCGCGGCAGGGATCGAACCTGCGACCCTCAGCTTAGAAGGCTGATGCTCTATCCAACTGAGCTACGCGCCCACACTTCTATTCTAAATGCGATCCTGTCCCTATGCGCGCCGTTCTTTGTCTAGGCTTGATCGCCCTCGCCGCCTGCTCTTCCAAGCCCGCCGACACCTTCGCCGAGTTTGAAGAGGACTACTGGAACGAGTGGTTCCGCACCTTCCCGTCCTACGCCACCGGCGCGGGCATTCACGACTACGACGGCCAGCTTGAAGATCTCTCCGCGGACGCCGTCGCCAAGCGCGTTGCTTACTTGAACGCCGCGCACGACCGGCTCGCAGCGTTGCCTGCCGACGGAAACATCGACGCCGAAATTCTCGACACCGCCATTCACGCCGAGCTCATGGAACTCACCGAAACGCGAAGCTGGAAGACGAACCCGATGGGTTATGTCGGCGCGCCCGGCGGTGCGATCGACGTGCTGATGAAGCGTAACTTCGCGCCGCCGGCCGAGCGGCTGCGATCCGTCATCGCGCGCCTCGAAAGAATTCCGGGCGTGCTCGCGGCGATGAAGGCCAACGTCTCCAATCCGCCCAAAGAGTTCACCGATCTTGCCGTCCGCATGGCGTCCGGTTCGGTCGGCTTTTTCAGGAACACCGTCGCCGCATGGGCCAAGGACGCAGCCAAGGACGACGCCGCGCTGCTCGCCAAGTTCACGGCTGCCAACAACGCCGCCGCGGCCGCGATGCAGGACGCAGCGAAGTGGCTTAAAGACGATCTGTCGAATCGCTCGACCGGCAGCTATGCGATCGGCGCGGCGGCGTTTTCGAAGAAGCTCGCGCTCGAAGAGATGATCGACGATCCGCTCGATAAAATCCTCGCGATCGGCGAGGCGAATCTCGAAAAGGACTACAAAGATTTTGTCGAAACCGCCCGACTCATTGACCCGAAGAAGACGCCCGCGCAGGTGATGCACGACATCTCGAACGATCATCCGTCCGAGACGGATCTCATCCCCGCCACGCGCCGCACACTCAAAGGCATTCAGCAGTTTTTGATCGACAAGAAGATCATCGATCTGCCCACCATGAACCTGCCGCTTGTCGAGGAGACGCCGCCCTACGCCCGTTCCGGCAGCTTCGCGTCGATGGACACGCCGGGCGCGTATGAGTCGAAAGCGAAGGAGGCGTTCTACTACGTCACGCCCGTCGAGAAGGACTGGGACGCCAAGCACAAGGAAGAACACCTACGGCTCTACAACAAGCCGGTGATGGATGTGATCACGATTCACGAGGCGTTCCCGGGCCACTACGTGCAGTTCATCTACGCGCCGCAGTTCCCGACGAAGACGCGCAAGCTCTACGCCTGCTCATCGAACGCCGAAGGTTGGGCGCACTACACCGAGCAGATGATGATCGAGGAAGGCTACGGTGCGGGCGATCCGAAATTGAAGCTAGCGCAGTTGCACGAGGCGCTCTTAAGAGACGCGCGCTACGTCGTCGGCATTAAGCTGCACACGCGCGGCATGACCGTGGAAGAGGGTGCGAAGCTGTTCGTCGATCGCGCAATGCAAGAGCCGACCAATGCCTACGAAGAAGCGCGCCGGGGCGCGTACAACCCGACGTATCTCTACTACACGCTCGGCAAGCTCGAAGTGTACAAGCTGCGCGAGGAGTACCGAAAGAAGAAGGGCGCGGAGTTCGAGTTGAATGAATTCCACGCTTCGTTTGTGAAGCAGGGTGCGATTCCGATCAAGCTGATCCGGCGCCTACTGGTTGGGGCGGGATCGTCCCACTAGCAGGCGGTTGCGTTGGGATGCAAGATCTGTATACTAAGGTCGCCTCTCCCGAAGTGTGAATCGAGGTAATTCTCATGCGCTGTCTCGCTCTGTTGCTCGCCTTTGCAGCGGCTGCTCCCTCCTGGTGCGCGCTGTTGTTTCTCGACGAACTAAACGGCGGAGGGGCATGCCAGGCCTGCACATTCACCGCCGGGAACAAGTTGACCAACCCCACGGGCGACCTGGTGAAAGTAGCCCAACTCCAAGCCGCAAATGGCCCGCTCGATAATGCCGCGATGCTTCTCGCCGGTTCCATGCGAGGCGCTGGTTTGAACGACGTCTCCATGATGATCATGAGCGCATCGATGACGGCCGGCAGTCCCATTAACGTCGTGCTTGTTGGGCACGGCGCACCCGGTGTTCTGCAACTCGGCGGTACCGATCTTCTCGCCGCAGCGTCCAAGGCGGCGTTTGTGCAAGCCAATAAGGGCAAGATCAATATGCTGACCCTCTTCGGCTGTTGTGTCGCGGCGGGTGGTGGGCCGGACTTCTTGCAGATGCTTGCCAATGACCTGATGGCGACCGTAAAGGCTTACGCCGGCGCTATCGGTGTCGCCAAGGACGAGAACGGCGTGATGGACGGTTTTTACGTGCAAGGCGGCAACGGCGCGCTGCAGACGTACAACGCAATCCCGGAACCGGGTGCGTTCATGCTGGCCGGAGGCGGACTGATTCTGGCTCTTGCCTTCGCGAGGAAAACTCAGACACCCCAGCAGTAGTCTTCAACAGCCTTCTCAATCGCGTCGCTCTTATCCGCTAGCCGCATCAGCTCCAACCGAATCGCATCGACCAGCGCCTTCCACGACGCCTCGATCACGTTGTCGGAAACACCGACCGTCGCCCAGGAGCGTTTATGATCGGACCACTCGATCAGCACGCGCACCTTCGCGGCCGTGCCCTTTTTCGAGTCGATCACGCGCACTTTGTAATCAGTCAATTTCACGTTGGCGATGGCTGGATATTGGCCCACCAAACACCGGCGCAAACACAGGTCGAGCGCGTTGACTGGACCGTTACCCACCGATGTTTCGGTGTGCAATCCGTCCTGCGCTTGCAGCGAAACGGTGGCCATTGTCAGCGATCCGCCGCTGCGGCCCATCTTGGTGACGACATCAAAACTCACGACATCGAAGAAGTTCTTGCCGGGATTCAGCGCCTCGCGGACCATCAACTCGAAGGTGCCTTCAGCGGCTTCCAACTCGTAGCCCTCGAACTCCATCTGCTTGATTTTTTCAAGCATCGTCTTGCGTGAGTTCTCGTCGAGCTTGTCTTCGAGACCGTGCTCCTTCAGGCGATAGAGAATGTTGCTGCGGCCCGATAGATCGCTCACCAGCACGCGCTGGCGATTGCCCACCCACTCCGGCCGCACGTGTTCGTACGTCGCCGAATCCTTCATCACCGCGCTCACATGCACGCCGCCCTTGTGCGCGAACGCGCTCTGGCCGACGTAGGCTTGTCCGTACGGGATTTGCAAGTTCGCAAGCTCGGCGATGAAGCGCGCGACCGAGGTCAGTCCAGTCAACTTATCGCGGCCGATTGTCGTGTGCCCGTGCTTCAATTCGAGGTTGGCGATGATCGACGCCAAGTTCGCATTGCCGCAGCGTTCGCCGTAGCCGTTCATGCAGCCTTGCACGTGCGTCACGCCGGCTTCGACCGCCGCCAATGCATTCGCCACCGCGACATCGGAATCGTTGTGCGGATGAATTCCGATCACGCCGTCAAACTTGGCGCGAACGACCGCGACGGCTTCGACCAGCTTCGACGGCACCGTGCCGCCGTTGGTATCGCAAAGACACAACACATCGGCGCCCGCCTCCCTGGCCGCTTGCAGCGTCTGCAATGCGTATTCCGGATTGGCGAAGTAGCCATCGAAGAAGTGCTCGGCGTCGTAGACCACCTCGCGCCCGTGCTTCTTCAAATAGGCCACCGTGTCGTGAATGATCTTCAAATTCTCTTCGAGCGCGATGCCCAACGCCCGTGTCACATGAAAGTCCCACGTCTTGCCGAAGATGCTGATCACCGGCGTTTCCGCGCCGAGCAACTCACGCACGTTCGCGTCGTTTTCGACCGTGTTCTTGGCAAAGTGCGTCGAGCCGAACGCCGTCAACTTCGCGTGCTTCAGCCGCAGTTCGTCTTTCGCGCGTGCGAAGAAATCCTTGTCCTTCGGATTGGAACCGGGCCAGCCGCCCTCAATGTAGTCAATGCCGAGCTCATCCAGTTTCTGACTAATAATCAGCTTGTCCTCGACAGAGAAGGAAACGGCTTCGCCTTGCGTGCCGTCGCGGAGTGTCGTGTCGAAGGTAAAGATGCGCATGGTATTGTCCTTATTGATCGGCGGCTGGCAGGGGCGGCGCGGCTTCCCGCGCTAGGCTCCGTTGCCAGCCGTTCAACGAAGCTGACCCGCTAAAGCTTATGCCTCGGGTACGCCAGCCTCTTTCTTCTTCTTGAGGAACGGCATCATCGCCCGCAGTTCTTTGCCCACGGTTTCGATCTGATGCGTCTGGTTGGCTTTGCGCATGGCCAGGAAGTTATGCCGGCCGGTGCGATTTTCGTTCATCCAGGTGCGCGCGAACGTGCCGTCCTGGATCTCGGTCAAAACCTGCTTCATGCGCGCCTTGGTGTCGGCGTTGATCATGCGCGGGCCGGTCACGTAGTCGCCGTACTCGGCGGTATCGGACACCGAGTAGCGCATGTACTCAAGGCCGCCTTCGTAGATCAAATCGACGATCAATTTGAGTTCGTGCAGGCACTCGAAATACGCCATCTCGGGCGCGTAGCCGGCTTCAACCAGCGTTTCAAAACCAGCTTTGATCAACTCGCTGGTGCCGCCGCAAAGGACCGTCTGCTCGCCGAACAGATCGGTCTCGGCTTCTTCCTTAAACGTAGTTTCAATCACGCCCGCGCGCAAGCAACCGATACCCAGCGCATACGCCAGCGCGTTCTCCAGCGCTTTGCCCGACGCATTCTGATGCACCGCGACCAGACCCGGCACGCCCACGTTTTCCGTGAATAGTTCGCGGACGCGATGGCCCGGCGACTTCGGCGCGATCATCGAAACGTCGACATCGGCCGGCGGCTTCACGTAGCCGAAGTGGATGGAGAAGCCGTGCGCGAACATGAGCGTCTTGCCCGCGGTCAAATTCGGCTGGATCTCTTTTTCGTAAAGGTCCGGCTGGATGTGGTCGCTGACCAGCACCATGATCGTGTCGGCGGCCTTGGTAGCGTCGGCGGCCGTCATCACGCGCAGGCCGGCGGCTTCCGCCTTGGCCCAGCTCTTCGATCCCGGATACAGGCCGACGATCACGTCCGCGCCCGAATCGCGCAGGTTGAGAGCGTGCGCATGTCCCTGGCTTCCGTAGCCAATAACGGCGAACACACGGTTCTTCAATAGCGCCGGGTTGCCGTCTTTTTCGTAGTAGCGATTCAACATTCTTAAATGACTCCGTTCTTTTCTTCGAGCCGCGTCTCTTCGGCGCCTCGGGGCACCGGGGGCGAGAGGCGTAGTTTCTTCGATTCCAACGAGACTGCCACGGCGCCGCCGCGAGTCACTTCGATCTCGCCGTAGCTCCGCATAATGTCGATAAACTCATCGAGCTTCTCGATATCGCCAGTGGCCTCGAGCGCGAATCCTTCGAGCGTCGAATCCACCACGCGCACGCCGAAAATCTCGGCTTCCTTCAAAATCGCCGTGCGCGTCTCCTGCGCCGACCGCACGCGCATCAGCAACATCTCGCGCGTCACCGACGGCGCGTCGGTCAAATCGGTCGCCTGCAGGACATTGATCAACTTGTTCATGTGCTTGATCAACTGGCGCCGCTGATGCGGCTCCACGTCGACGGCGATCGTCATTCGCGAGAGCTCCGGATCGAGCGTCCGCGCGACGGTCAAGCTATCGATGTTGTATCCGCGGGCCGTCAACAGCCCGGTCACACGCATCAGCGCGCCTGTCTTGTTTTCCAATAACAAACTGATGATCTGTTGCATCGTGAGTAACTCCTACCTCGCCATCGCCGGCTGCGGCGGGGCCAGCACCATTTCGTTGATCGCGCCGCCGGCGGGCACCATCGGGAAGACGTTTTCGGTCGGCGTGACGCGAACGTTCAGCAAGTATGGACCCGGCGTGTCGAAGGCTTCTTTGAGTGCATCCCGCAAATCGCGAGGATGCTCGATCGTGCGGCCCTTGAATCCGTACGCGCCCGCGAGCTTTTCAACATCGGGGAACGAATCGAGCGTCACCTGCGACAAACGATTCGCGTAGAACAGCTCCTGCCACTGACGCACCATGCCCAGGTAGCCGTTGTTCATGATGATGACCTTCACGTTCAAGCCGTAGTTTTGCAGCGTCGCCAACTCCGGCAACGACATCTGGAAGCCGCCGTCGCCGCAGATCGCAATCACCAGCTTGTCCGGATTGGCGTATTGTGCACCCAGCGCCGCCGGCAGGCCGAAGCCCATCGACCCGAGGCCGCCCGAGTTGATCCACAAGCGCGGCTTGTTGAAGCGAATCAACTGCGCCGACCACATCTGGTGCTGGCCAACGTCGGAAGTTACAATGGCTTCGCCGTTAGTCAAACGGTCGATCTCGGCCATCAAATGCTGCGGCTTGATTTCGTCCGGTGACGTCACCGGCTTGCGCAAAGGGTGTTCGTCCATCCACGCGCGGACTTGCTTCCACCACGCCTTCAATCCGGTGCGCTCGCCAATCCCCGGCTTCAACTCCGCCAGCACCGCCGAGAGCTTCGGCATTACGCGTTTCAGGTCGCCAACGATTGGTAGATCGGCGTTGCGATTCTTGCCGATTTCGGCGGGATCGATGTCGACGTGAATCACGCGCGCATGCGGCGCGAACGAGTTCAATCGACCGGTCACGCGGTCGTCGAATCGCACACCGAGCGCGATGATCAGGTCGGTGCCATACATCGCCATGTTCGCTGCATAGCTACCGTGCATGCCGGGCATGCTGATGAAGTTCGGATGATCGGCCGCCAGCGCGCCGAGGCCCATGACCGTAGTCACGCAAGGCGCGTCGACAAGTTCGACCAGCTCGCGCAGTTCATCGCTCGAATTCGACAGCACCACGCCGCCGCCCGCGTAAACCATCGGCCGTTCGGCTTCCAGCATCATTTGCGCCGCGCGCCGGATCTGACCCGTGTGACCTTCGGTGTAGACCTTGTAGCCGGGCAGGTGAATCGAGGTCACCGGCACGTAGTGGGCGTTGCCCTGAAACACGTCCTTCGTGATGTCGACCAGCACGGGACCGGGCCGCCCGCTGTTGGCGATGTAGAACGCCTCATGGATCACGGCCGGCAATTCGTTGATGTTCTTGACGAGATAGTTGTGCTTTGTCGCCGAGCGCGTGATGCCGAATGTATCGGCTTCCTGGAACGCGTCCGAGCCGATCAGCTTGGTCGGCACCTGGCCGGTGATCGCCACGATCGGAATCGAGTCCATCATCGCGTCGACCAAGCCGGTGACGAGGTTCGTCGCGCCGGGGCCCGATGTCGCACAGCACACGCCGACTTTGCCCGTCGAGCGCACATAGCCCTGCGCGGCGAATGCCGCGTTCTGTTCGTGACGAACCAGCACGTGCTGGATCGGCGAATCGAGCATCGCGTCGTAGAACGGAATCGTTACGCCGCCGGGATAGCCGAAGATCGTGTCGACGCCTTCTCGCGCCAGGCACTCCAGCAGGATTTTGGATCCGCTCATTAATTGAGACATCTGTTGTTCACTCCTCGTGTTTGGCCACAAACGAAAAAAGCCACCGGCTTGGGTTTCTGTCCCGCCGGTGGCTTCTATGCCTTTTTTCCGGTGCCACTCAGGCGGGACCTGTTACGGTTACCCCAATAATTCCTACTACTACGAGAGGAATGATGCCGGAAACTACGAGCGGACGCACAACACCCTGGCCGATAGCCACGGGCAGACTAAGGGTGCGATCAACACTCACTCTTTGAGTCTAGGCTAGAAGCAGGCCAAATGCAAGATGGCAGCGCTATAAAATCGTCAAATAGGTGGATTAGACCCGGTTAGCGGGTCGACTTGGCGGTCAGGCGTTTGGGAGCGCGCTTGCCCGGCTTGGCGAAGACACCGTTCAGACTGCCTGCGCGAATTGAACAGCCGTCTTCCAACGCCGCGAGGCGCCGGATGGCCGATTCGGGTAGTTTGGCTGGTTTCATCTTCTCCATCTCCATACCATCTTATCGCCCTCCTACCCCTCTTCTTGAACAAAACTATCAGCAATATATTTCAACGCCTTTTCTCGCGTCAGTTCGAACAGCCGGAGGTTCTCCACGTTCCAGTCAAGGCCAAGGTCATCCATGAACCGGTCATAGAACTTCTCCGCCTGCGGCAAGGAGTGAAGCCCGAGCCGCCCGTGCATGCCTAATCTCATCGACATCGGAACCGCTTCTCGCAGCAGCGCTGTGCCGACTCCGGCGTATCGGATTCGATCGCCCGCGAACTCTCTCAGGTTCCAAGGCGCCGTTTCCAAATACTTCACATAGAGGATCGGTTCGTCTCGATGCTTCAACGACCGCCCCTTATACCCGCTCCATCCGACCATCATCAAGCCCTGCACAGCCCGCTTGTGAATAATGCCAACGCATCGGTACGGCCCGAACACCAAGTCCGAGGACTTCATCGACCAGTCCCAATGCGAGTGCTCTGCCGACAAACGCAATAGGCGGTCTCTATATCGCCGCCAACTCTCCTCGGCTCGAATTAAGTCCACCGGCTGCATGTCGAGGCGAAGGCTCGCCTCGACAACTTTGTCCTCGCGCCGGTCCAATAACTGGACCATTCAATAACACTCTACCCCAGCCGCCGCCCCTTCCTCCGTAATACGGGAGGCGGCCGTTAACGCGATGCCGACAGCGCTTTGGGCTTTGGCACTACGGGTTCACTCGCCGCCGGCGCCGATTTTCGCGAGTGTTTAGAAGTGGTTCTTGGTTTGATAACGAACGCGCCCTTGAGGCTGCCCGCTCTCATGGTCGATCCTTTTTCAGTCGCAATCATCCGCTCGAACGCGGCGTCACTCAGTTTCGGCAATTTCAACATTGATTCCCTCCATTATCCTTATCGCCTGCTGTTGACGGCCTGAATTAGCGCCTTGATGTAGCCGGCGCCGAATGCGAACGCTTGCAGCGATTTCGGGTCGTCGCGGTGATGCGGCATGTGGTCGGGGCAAATGGAGTACGCGAACTTCGTATCGCGCAAAATGCGCATTACGGCAAAGAAATTCATCACTCCCTCGTCGGGGTAAACCTCCTCGAATTCGCCGAGCCCTCCCTTGATATTGCGCATGTGCACCTGATAGATCTTACCCTTGCGGCCGAGGTATTCGACCACTGGAACGACGTCCTTGGCCGGATTCTTCAGGCCTTCGGCGACCGTGCCAAGGCAGAGTTGAAAGCCGTTGAAAGGGCTATCGACGATAGCTTCGTAGCGCTTGATCGCGTCAAAGACGTTTGGCGAATCCCAATTGTCGGCGCCTTGATAGCCGAAGGGCAGTCCGGGCGGATCGTAAGGATGGCAGGCCAGTCGCACATTGTGTTGTTGCGCGACGGGCACGATCTGTTTCAAGAATCTCGCGATGCGCCGCTAATATTCCTCGTGTGTGACTTTGCCGGCGGCCTCAACGGGCAGCGACTGCCAGTTCGATTCGAGTTTGAAGCCGTTATACTCCGACCCGCCGCGGCCCGGAGTCTTGCGATTGCGTCGAATCGGAATCATCGTCCAGTGGTAGGTGATGACCTTTACGCCGATTTGACCGGCCTTGGCGACATTCGCCGCGATCACATCAAGTGCCTGATCGGTGGGCTTCCGGATGTAGTCGGGCTCCATGCGGATCGCTTCGATCTCGACGCCGGCGCGCTCGCTGTCGTCGCGCATGCGTTTCATCAAGTCGAGATCCCAGCCGGCGTCATTCGGCCGGTTGCGAAGTTGAATCGTAAGGTGCCGAACGCCGTGACGCAGATTGTATTCGAGATTTTCCTTGGAGGTCATGCTCGCGCCGGCGACGGCGTGGTAGTCTCCTCCGGCATGCATCGCGGAGTTTAGTTTCCTTGCGGCGGCTGGCGCAAGGCTCGCGGCGAGAAAGGGGGCAGGGAAATGGCGGCGGTTCATTGCGACTCGATCTTACACGATGACGGCGCGTAGTGCGATTCGATGGTGACCGTGACCTCTTCGGGCCAGCGCGGTTCGGTGTGCGCGGTCCATCGCTCTTCTCCGCCGGTTGTGCGCGCGGCGACACGTTCGAACAACACGGCCGCGCCGCTTGAAATCTTTAACAGCAAATACGCTCCGGGCTCCGCGCGGCATGCGATTTCGAATCGCTTTTGGCCGCGCAGTGTCTTGGATTCGGCCGTTGCGGGCGGGAGCGGCTTGTCGGCGCGAGCGCCTTCGTCGATCCAACGGCGAATCGTCGCGATCTGTTCGGGGCTGAGCTTGTCGTCGCCGAGAGGCATAGTCTGCGAGCGCCCGCGGCGACCGTCGATGTAGTGTACGAGGAGGCTCGTTTCGGCTTTGCCCGGTTCGATGAGTTTCCCTTTGTTGCCGCCCTTCATCAGGCCAGCGTACGATCGCGTGTTCAGACCACCGGCATCGCCGTGGCATGAATTGCAGTGCATGGCGAGGATCCGGGCGACATCTTCGTGGAAGCTCACCGGCGGCCGACGGCGGCGACTTTGCCGTCGCGGAAATCGATTTCGATGAGTTTTTCGCTGGTCGGAATGCGCGCGATGACCTTTTTGGTCTTGGCGTCGATCACGGCGCCGCCATCGGGATATGCGTACTTCCCGTCGATGCTGAACGAAACCCAACCGGGATGCGGCCGCTCGCTCGGATCCTTGAAGAGCGCAACATCGGCGACATGCTTCGGCGGCAGCTTCGTCACGTCGTAGACGTAGACATAGCCGTAGACGCCGTCGACGACCCAGACTTCTTTTTGATTCGGCGTGAGGTTAATGCCATGGCTGGGCGTGGAGTGCGGCTTGCGCGCGGGTGGATTCGGAATCTGCTTGATGCGTTCGGGCGGCGTCTTCGCTTCGACGCGATGCAGCATCTTGCCGCCCCATTTCGCGCCGTCCTTCACCGCGCCGACTTCGAAGCCGAGCAGCCAGTCGACATTGGCGTAGACGTACTTTTCGTTGTCGCGAACGGCGAACGGGCGGATGCCTTTCGAGAACGGCCCGATCTTGCCGATCAATTCATTCGTCTTCGTGTCGCCGATGTAGACCCAAGGTTCGGTCAACACTTCCATGTAGACGCGCGAACCGTCTTTATTCATCCAGGTGTTGTGAGGGCCGATGCCGAGGATCGGGTGATCGTCGGGCGCGTAGGGTTTCCCGTGCGAGACTTTAATCTGACCTTTGGGATCGCCGGTGGCGGCATCGACAACGAGCCAGATGTCGCTGTCGCGCATCGGAATGTAGATGGTCTTGCCGTCGGGCGACATCGCCTGGCTATCGGCGTAGCCCTCTTTGTAGTGCCTGCGCCAAACGACTTTGTCGGTTGCAAGATCGATGCAGATGAGATCGTCCTTCAGATTCGACGTGACGTAGAGTTTGCCGAGCGGCACGCTGGCGGAGATGCCTTTGTAAGTGGCGGAGTCGGGGATGTCGATCTTACGAACGAACTTATGGCCGTTGTCGATGTCGTAGACACTAATGCCGGTTTTGTCGGCGACGTAGAGCAGACGCTGCAAACCGGAGGCGTTGGCCAAGCATGCGGTTAGCAGCAATGCGGTGAGAACTCTCATGCCGATGGAGTGTATCAGACCGCGCGGTGTGGAGGAATCGGCCGCACCGGCCGATAGAATTGAAACACGTGCATCCCGATGCGACATCCGGACTAATCCGCGCGGAGCGGCGTCCGATCAATTCATTTGAGCTCGCGGACTTGGAGCGGCAGGGCGAGGCCGCCGTTGCTTCGGCGCGGCGGGAACAGCGCGGTCGAATGCCAGCTTCGCTGCTGATTGGTGGTGCGATCTCGGTGGTGGTTCTTTGGGCCAGCGGCGCTCCATCGATCGTCGGCGCGTCGGTCGCGATCGGCGTGAGCACGTTGGCCGTTCGGCGATCCCGGCGGAGGACCGGTCGAGCGCGCGCCGATTGGACGCAACGAGTTGCCGAAGCGAAATTACATCCGGTGGAACACATCGACATCGCGCCGTTGCGCGCGTGGTCGTGCGGAAAGGGCTGGATCTTCGATCTCGGCGGCGGCGTCGGTTTCTTCGCCGAGTTCGATATTCCGGGTGGATCGCCGAAGGCGTTGTTGACGTGGCGGAAAGCGCGAGGCTGCGTGGTGTGGATCGATCAGTCCGGCGTGGAAGTCCCATGTGATGACGCGCCCGTGCCGGTAGTTCCGCTCCACCATCCGCTTTGTAGGATGACGGGGCCTGTCGTGTTTTCGCTCGATTCGAAAGATCCGATCGGGTCCCTCCTTCGATTCGAAGGCGGGCATTCCCCGGTGGAGCCCTCATAGCGCCGCGAGCACTTCCTTGTAAAGATACTTCGCGCCTTCAACGCCGTCCCACGGACCGTCTTCGTATTCCAACGCGAAGACGCCCTGGAAGCGCGCGGCGGTCATGATCTTCACGCTCTTCCGCACGTCCTGTTCTTTCCAGCGGTTCCAGTATTTTGCGTGGACCGTGGTGTGTGTATAGGGCGCTAGCGCGGCCAGACCGTGATAGAGGTGATACTCGTGTTCCCAATTGCAGAAGTCCGGAGACGCTTCGCAATAGGGATGGTTCACCTCGTCGAGCATGATGCGAATGTTCATCGGATTCGCCGTGAGGCCCCAGTGGTTTTCGAGCGTCACCTTCACGCCGACGCGGCCGCCGTGATCGGCCAGTTCCTTCAGCGATTCGATGCAATAGCCGAGCAGCTTGGCGAGATCGTCGGCCTTTGGATAGTCCGTGGTGACAACCGCGCCGGGAGCGATGCGAGGCCCGCCGCTATTGACGCGCATCGACTTCGCGCCGAGAATGGCGACGCCGTCGAGCCACTTCTTGGCGACTTCAATTCCGGCGCGGCGCTTGGCGGGATCGGGATCGGCGAGATCGCGCGGCGCGTTGTTGGAGATATGATGGCATTTCGTTCCGGTGGCCGATTGTTTTGCCGCCATCTTTTCGAGCCATTTGCGCGCGTTTGGCAGCGACGGATCAAACTCGAACACCGTGCGCGTGTTGCCGTTGAAGGTCATTTCGGACTTTGCGTACATCGACTCATCGGTGGTGTCGCCGAACAGTCCGCTGAACAGGTCCATCTGATAGACGCCCGGAAACGTGTCCTTGGTGAACTGCGGGAAGTCGAGCATCGTCAGCGTGCCGTACTTCTTCTTCATCTCATCAGACTGCGGGCTGGGGCGAGTTGAACGCGTTTTGAAAAGCTGCCGGATGGGCCAAGAGTTCGATGCGATGCACGAAAATTTTTCCTTGTCGGTGAGCGGGCGCGCTGAAAGTGCGAGTCCGGTGGTGGCAAGGAACGAGCGGCGTTCGGTGGTCATACTCTCTCCGGAACGATGTAGGGTTTGCGGTAATTGCGGGTGAGGTGTGTGTCGGCTTCGCGGTCATTCACGAAGCGAACGGCGCGTGGATCGAACTTGAGATTGCGATTGAGCCGATAGGCGATGTTACCAAGATGGCAAAGCGCCGTGGACAGATGCGTTTCTTCGATCTCGGCGTGAAGCAGCTTCGGATCGCGCGCGCGGACGGCGGCGGAAAAGTTAGCGAAATGGTCAATGTTCGCGGGGCTTTCGACGGCGGGTTCGTTCGTTTTCGATCGGCCGAGGCGAATCGTAAATTCGCCGTTGGCCTTCATTGCCAGGTGGCCCTTCGAGCCGAAGAAATCCCACGACATCGGCTCCTGCGTGTAGAGGCCGCGAAGCTGGCCCACGATCATCGAGCCATCTTCAAACGTCCATGTGACGTTCTGCGTATTGGGCGTCTGCGCCTGGTCTTTGTAGCCGAACCGGCCGCCAGTGGACGACACTGCGACCGGCAACGACTTCTTCATCGCCCAGCGGCAGATGTCGATCATGTGGATGCCGTTGTTGCCGAGCTCGCCGTTGCCGAAGTCCCAGAACCAGTGCCAGTTGTAGTGCACTAGATTTTCATGATACGGCTGCATCGGCGCGGGACCGAGCCAAAGGTCCCAATTCAAATTCGCCGGCGGTTCTTTTACGGGCTTGAAGCCGATCGAATCGCGGCCTCCTGGAAACACAAAGTTCGTTTGGTAGATGTCGCCGATCACACCGGCGTGCATCAGTTCGACGGCCTTTCGCCAGCGGCCCCACCAGCGGCGCTGCGTGCCGCCGGCGGCGATACGCTTATATTTACGCGCGGCGGCGACAAGTTGCTGGCCCTCGAAGACGTTGTGCGATACCGGCTTTTCGACGTAGACGTCTTTGCCCGCTTGCATCGCCCAAATCGCGGTGAGCGCGTGCCAGTGATTCGTGGTCGCGATCGTTACGGCGTCGATCGATTTGTTGTCGAAGACGCGGCGCATGTCGGATTCGATGATGGGCCGCTTCCCGGTGCGTTTGAAGACGTCTTGCGACGCTGCCTCGGCGCGCGCGCCATCGACTTCGACCAGTGCGGCGATCTCCATGTTGCTGGCGGGAATGATCTCCTTGATGTGCGCCATGCCCCGTCCGCCGAGACCGACGATGGCGACGCGGACTCGATCGTTGGCTTGGCTCCAGGATTGAGGCGCCGTGGCGGCGGAAACGAGGAATTGACGGCGTTGCATGCTCTAGAGATTGTAGTGCAGATGTCGGCATACTTTTTGTGCGGGGGCCTGAGAATTTTCCGAAAGGCCGTCCACTATTTCTGTAGCGATGAAAGTTCTATACGTTCTGTTCGCGGCCCTGAGCCTCCCGCCGTACTCAGCGCCGATCACGTCGGCGAACGTGACCTTGCTGAGCGGCTCGCAGAACTTGTCCGCTGGCGCGCTAACGTCAAATTCGAATACGTTTCTGATTTTGGAGCGTACGCACTTTGCCTTGCCCGAGGCGGTGAGACTGGACACATTGACTATAGGAATCACAAACAGCACTTTGTGGCCAGGAAGTTCGACAATGCTCGCGGCCGGTACGATGGTCGACGTCTGGCTATTCCACGTGCAGAGAAGCGGTTTTTCGATGAGCGGTTTGACGTCGACGATCGATTTTGGCGCGCCGGTGTTAGGCTATGCCGGCCGTAGCCTTTGCGGGCTGGGGGGCGCGTGTTTGGCGGGTACCGATGTGTTCGGGAATCCTGGGAGCAGCTACGCGAACCATGCATTGCGCGGTCTGGAACTGCTTCCGAATCGTGACTCGATTACGCAGCTTACGCTCTCTTCGGTATCGATCACGGCGGTCACGAATGCATTCACTCTCGACGAGGTGCGGATCTTCACGGAGTCACAACCGGAACCCGGAACGTTGGTGTTGACCGCCATCGCGTTCGGGGTCATCGCCGCCGCGCGCCGCATTCGGTAGTATGTAGGGATGCGAATCCTTCTTGCGTTATTGGCGCTGTTGACGCCGCTCGCTGCACAAGACTTTGTCGGGTTGTATTTGACGTGGTCGGCCGACCCGGCCACGACGATGACCGTGAATTGGGTGGACCTTCGCACGACGAGTTCGCTCGACCTGCATTACCGACGGGTTGGTACGCAGGAATGGAAGGCCGCCAAGGGGACGAAGTTTGCGATCTCCGATACGACGCTGCAAGGGCGGCGCGTGCAGTTGACTGCGCTCTCTCCCGACTCGAATTACGAGTTCATGATCGGCAAGAAGATTGAAAGGGTCGACGAAGGTTGGCGGTTCCGAACGATGCCGCGCGACCTGAACCGCCCGGTTCATTTCGTCGCGGGCGGCGACATGATGCACACCCGCGCGCGGCTCGACAAGATGAACGCGGTCGTCGGATCGCTCGATCCGGACTTCGCGGTGCTTTCCGGCGACCTGGCTTACGCGAATGGTGTGTCGTCGGCGCGGTGGGCGGATTGGTTGAAGTCGTGGATGCAGCACTCGGTGGGCGCAGATGGGCGCTTGATTCCGATGGTCGTTGGCATCGGCAATCATGAAGTGAGGGGCGGCTACAAGGGCAAGATTCCGGAGGACGCGCCGTTCTATTATTCGCTGTTCCAGACGCCGGGCGGGAAGTCGTATTTCGCAAACGACTTTGCCGACTATCTGTCGATATTGGCTCTCGACACCGATCACACCGAGCCGATCAAGGGCCCGCAGGCAGCGTGGTTGGAACAGGCGCTGGCCGCAAGGACGAACAAACAGTTTCAGTTTGTGACGTATCACTATCCGGCCTACGGTACGACGAAGGCGCCGAAGGAAGGCGGCGGGCCGCTCGATGCGGCGCGCTCGATCGAAATTCGCAAGGAGTGGATGCCGCACTGGGAGAAGTATGGCGTGACGGCGGTGCTCGAGCACGATCATCACAACTACAAGCGCACGCACCCGCTGCGGGGGCATAAGCGCGACGACGCGAACGGCATTCTTTACCTCGGCGACGGCGCGTACGCGGTGAACACGCGCACGGTTCCGTCGAAGGAGGAAGGCTGGTGGCTGGCGAAAGCCGAAGGCCGCAATCACGTCTGGAGCTTCCGGCTGCGCGCCGACGGCACCGCGCTGATACAGGCGGTCGACATTGAAGGCAAGGTCTTCGACAAAGTGGAATTGAAGACGCCGCGAACCAAGCCGGTTGGCGCGCCTAAGATTGTGTCGTCAGGCGGAAACTGAGGTAGGCGAGGTAGAGAGTCAGCAGGAACGCGCCTTCGCCGCGCGTCACTTGACGGCCGGAGCGGATCGCTATCGGCAGCAGGACGACAGTGAGCAGGGCCATCGCCGCGAGGTCGACTTGTCCCCCATCCGGTACGGGGACCGCGCGCGTAGTTGCGGCGCTGCCGCCGATGGCCATGATGTTGAACAGATTCGATCCGACGACATTGCCGAGCGCGATGTCGGCGTTGCCGCGGCGCGCGGCGATGATGCAGGTGGTCAGTTCCGGAAGAGTAGTGCCGAGCGATACGATGGTGAGGCCGATCAACGCCTCGGACAATCCGAACACGCGGGCGAGCGCGCTAGCGCCGTCGACCGCGTAGCCGGCGCTGATCGAAACGCCGGCGAGACTGGCCAGCAGTATGATGGCGTCCTTGGCCGATGGCTTACGGGAGACGGCGTTGGCCGCGACTTCTTCGGCGAACGGATCGGGGCCTTCGAGAGCGCGCTTGGCGGCGGCGTAGATCGCTGTGTAGTAGAGGAAGATTCCGAATAACAGAAGCAGGATCAGTCCATCGGCACGGCTTAGAACGTTGTCGGCGGCTAAGATGAGTAGAGCCGCGACGCCCGCGATGAGCATCGGAATTTCCCGCGTGATGATCGAGGTTTCGACGCGTAGCGGACGGATCAACGCGGTGACAGCGAGGACGAATCCGGAATTGACAATGCACGACCCAGCGACGTTGCCGAAGGCGAGGCCGGTCTCGCCGCGATAGGCAGCGAGCGTGTTAACGACAAGTTCGGGCGCCGATGTTCCGAACGCAATGACCGTCATACCGACCACGAGCGGCGAAACGCCGGCGGCTTCGGCAAGCAGCGCCGCGCTTTCGACGAAGTATTTGGCGCAGACAAGCAGAACGGCGAGTGAGATAGCAAAGATCGCAAAGGCTTCCACCAGATTAGTGTACCGATGACGTAAAGTATCTATGTATGACACGCCGTGAAATGCTCGCGGCTGGAGCTGCAATGAGCGCCGCCACACCCTATCGAATTATCGACCCGCACGTACACGTGTACAAGAAAGACCCCCGCTATCCGTACTGGAAGGGGAACTCTTCGCATCCCGAAGACGACAAGTCTCCCGAGATGTTGATCGAGTTGATGAAGCAGAACGGTGTGGCCAAAACCGTGATCATTCAGGTCCGCCACTACATGTTCGACAACTCGTTCTTGTTGAGCACGCTGAAGAAGTATCCGCAGTATTTCCAGGGTGTGTGCCGCGTGAATCCGGAGAACCCGGACGCGCCCGAGCATCTGGCGGAGTTGACGGAGGCGGGTTGTCGCGGCGTGCGTTTGTCGCCCGCGGCGAACGCGTCGGGCGATTGGATTCGCGGATCGTTGATGAAGCCGCTGTTCAAGCGCTGCTCGGAGTTAGGCGTGCCGATGACGCTGCTTGCGCCAATATCGCGGATGCCGGACATCGGCACTCTGATTGATGAGTTTCCCGAGTTGACCATTGTGGTCGATCACATGGCCGATACGCCTGTCGCGCAACCCGCGGAGTTGGAGAAGTTGATTGCGCTGAAGCGTCATCCGAAATTGTTCGTCAAGATCTCGCACACGTGGGCGCTGTCGAAGCAACAGTATCCGTGGATGGATTCGCAAGAGCACGTGAAGCGGCTGCATCAGGCGTTCGGCCCGCAACGGCTGATGTGGGCGACCGATTGGCCGGTGTGCTTGCCGCACGCCACGTATGAGCAAACGCTGCGCGTGGTTCGAAACGATATGAAGTTTCTGAACGAAGACGACAAAGCGTGGATGTTGTCGAAGACGATTGAACGTGTCTGGCCTTTCTCCTGAGCTGCGTTATGAGATCGCGGGGCCGCGGCGGGCGATTTCAGCCGTGCGGAATGCGCCGCCGCAGTTGCGGAAGCGGCTGCTCTATGTGCACGGATATGGTGAGCACAAAGAGATGTTGCCGTATCGGATGCTGGCATCCGCGCTGGCGGCGGCGGGGATCGAGTTGCACGGATTCGATCTGCCGGGGCATGGCAGCGAGCGCGAGCTGCCACGCGTTTGGTCTCCGATGCGCGAGGATCTGTCAACCGTTGTCGATCATGTGAAGCCGGACGCGATACTTGGGCTGTCGCTCGGATCGATCGTCGTGTTGGATTGGGCGGCGGCGACGGGCGCTTCGACACCGCTGATTACGCTGGCCGCGCCGTTGGGGAAAGTTTCGCTGTCGCCGATGATACTGCTCATCGGCAAGCTCCTGTCGATGGTTGCTCCGAGAGCGAATCTATCGCCGAGGCTCGGCGTCGAAGAGGTGTCGCGCGACGAAGAGTTAGTGCGGCAATATCTGGGCGACCCGTTGTTCCATCAGCGCGCGACGGGGCCGGCTTTTGAGACGTTCTTTCAAACCGTGAAAAACGTGAAACGCAACGCGGCCGCGATTCGCGCGCCGTTGTTAATGCTGCACGGCGACGCCGACACAATCGCCAAGCCGGAGCGGCGGTTCCTTGCATGGACTTCGTCACCGCTGCGAGATGAGAAATTGTATTCCGGAGCGCGGCACAACTTGTTGCTGGAAACCAATCGCGACGAGGTCTACGAAGATGTCATCCGCTTCGTGCTGAGCGCCTAATAATCAAAAGGCCCTCGACGAGCGAGGGCCTTTTCAACAAACGCTGAAATCGTTATTTGATGAGGTATTCGGTGTCCGAAACTTTTTCGCGATGTGCGTCGTGGCAGCCCTTGCAGCCCGCGCCGACCATCTTCATCGCGGCGCCGAGAGCGGCTTTGTCGTCACCGGCCTTGGCGGCCGCGGCGGCGCCGGCTGTGCTGTCGGCGCAGGCCTTCTTGGCAGCGTCGGACTTCGACGCCCAATACTTCGTGACGGCCTTCATCGTCTCTTCCATAGCGGCGGCGTTCTTTGCAACGTCGACACTCTTGCGAATGGCGCCCATCTGCGCACCGAGGTCCTTCATCATTTTCACGTGCTCGGCGCTGGGCTTTTCAGCGGCCGGCATCGTAGCCACCGCCAGCATCAAGCCGGCGAAGGTCAGGCTGAGAATTCTCACCGTATGAACTCCTTGTAGTTTGGGGTTGATCTTCGCCGTCGAGACGGCGTTCGTCTAGTATAAGGCGTTTTAGGGCCGCAAAGTGTTACTCGCGCCCGGCTGTGGCTGCGAAATAGATGCCGGCTGCGATGATCAGCCGCGCGCCGAGATCTCTTGCCAAGCTTGCCGGAATGGTCGTCGCCATGAGGAGCGCTACGGCGAATGTGAGGCCGAGAAGTTTCATCAGGCGTTTTCGAGACGCGGCCGGCTGTAGAGGAAGTAGATGATCAGCCCGATAATCAGCCAGACGAAAAACCGAATCCACGTCTCAAGCGGCAGGCTCATCATGAGGATGACGCACATGAGGATCGAGAGTATCGGAATCAGCGGAACGAGCGGAACGCGGAAGCCGCGCGGGCGGTCCGGTTGGTTTTTTCGAAGCACGATCACGCCGGCCGAAGCGAGCGCGAACGCAAATAGCGTGCCTATGTTAGACAAGTCTGCGAACGTGCCGATATCCCAGATTCCCGCGGGCACTCCAACCGCAAAGCCGGCGACCCAGGTCGAAATATGCGGCGTTTGATGCCTGGGGTGAACCTTGCTGAAAATGTCCGGCAGCAGTTTATCGCGCGACATCGCGAACCAGACGCGCGCCTGACCGTACTGAAACACCAGGAGCGAACTAATCATGCCGATCGCGGCGCCGACGCTTACGACGCCTTGCAGCCCTTCGAAGCCGATCGCCTTGAGCGCATTGGCCACGGGCGCGGCGTTGTTCAAGGAACGCCAATCGGCGATGCCGGTGAGAACCAGCGCGACCGATGCATAGAGAATGGCGCAGATTCCGAGTGTGAAGAAGATGCCGAGCGGCAGATCGCGCTTGGGATTCTTGCACTCTTCGGCGGCGGTGGAAACCGAGTCGAAACCGATATAGGTGAAGAAGACGATGGCCGCGCCGGTCAGTACGCCACTGAATCCGTTAGGCATGAACGGCTGCCAGTTCGTTGGGTTGACAGCGCGCGACGCGCCGATGACGAAGATGAGAATCGCGCCGACCTTGATGATCACCATCACGTTGTTGGCGCCTGCGCTTTCCTTGACGCCGCGCACGAGAATTGCCGAGAGCACGAGGATAATCAGCAGCGCCGGTACGTTGAACCATGCCCCGGAAAATTCGCCGTTGACGATCATCGGCTCGCTGAGTTCACGAGGCAGGTGCACGCCGAAAAGCGCGTCGAGGATCGAGTTGAAGTACGCGGAGAAGCCGACGGCGACAGCCATGTTCGACACGGCGTACTCAAGGATGAGATCCCAACCGATGATCCAGGCGACAATTTCGCCAAGCGTTGCATAGGCGTATGTATACGCGCTACCGGCAACCGGAATCATCGATGCGAGTTCGGCGTAACAAAGGCCGGCCAGCCCGCAGATCAGCGCGAGAATCACGAACGACAGCGCGACGCCCGGGCCGGCGCCTGGACGGCCGATCGTCGACACCGCGTTCGGACCGTTCCACAACAGGTCGAGCACGGGCGCATGCAGAATCGAATGCGTGTTCAGCGTCAGTCCCGCCGCGGCCGTGCCAGTAAGCGTGAAAATACCCGCGCCGATGACGGCGCCAATACCGAGAGCGGTAAGACTCCAAGGACCCAGCGTGCGTGCGAGGCTCCGCCCTTTCTGTTCCGACTCCTCGATCAACTGGTCGATGTTCTTGGTGCGAAACAAATTTCCCATGCGGGCCTCCGTCGGGGAATGTCAAAAGGGCGGCGCGAAGCCGCCCTAATTGTTCGAGACTACGAAAATCGTTAACGCTTGCGCTGGCCTTTGGCGAGGACCTTGACCTTCTTCTTGTTCGATCCGCGCGCTACGCCTTCGGCGCGTTTTGCCTTCGGCGGCGCAGCCTTGCGCGCCTTGCGCTTCACTGCCTTGCGTTCTGCTTTGTCGGTAATGTTCGTCGTGTTCATTCTTAGCGGTTGATTCCTGCGAATTTGGCTACTAGCTTTTTCAGGCCGTAACCGGGAAAGCTAACGGTCAGTTTAGCATCCTCGCCCTCACCCTCTTGACGCAGCACGGTGCCGCGGCCAAATTTCGAGTGGTTGACGGTGATGCCGACGTACTCGGTGCCCGGGCGTTTTGCCGGAGACTTCTGCGCGGGCGGGGCGCCATAGGCTAACGAACCGGCAAGCTTCGGCGCGGGCGCCGCGGGCGGCTTCGGCGGTTCGTCGAACAACGTCGGGGCTTTATAAGGCGCCGGTTTGGGCGGTGGCACCGCGTAGGGCTTCGGTTCCGCGGCGGGCGCCGAATACTGTCTAGGCGCGGGGACGTTGATGCCGCGTTCCTTGAAGAAGCCGCGCACGTTTTCGACCGAATTGTATGTCTTGCCTGTGTACGTGTTGCGTTGCGCCGACTCTCGGACTTCGTAGCGTTCCGTATCGAGTTCGACGGTGAAATTGTCGTCATCGTCGTCGCGGTAATTCGTGCGCACGCCTTTGCGTTCGACCAGACGCCCGGGCACCTCTTTGAGGAATCGCGAGGGCAGAGTCGGTTCGTTGGGGCCGCCGCCGAACTTGCGGCGGAAGCGCGCCCAACTCAAAGTAAGCTTTTGCTCGGCGCGCGTCATTGCGACATAACAGAGGCGCCGCTCTTCTTCCATCGAATTTTTGTCGATGAGCGAGCGCTGATGCGGGAACAGACCTTCCTCCATGCCTGCGACGAAGACGTGCGGGAATTCGAGGCCCTTGGCGTTGTGCATCGTCAATAGGCTTATGCGTGCGGCGCTGTCGAGTTGATCGGAGTCGGAGACAAGCGCGGCGTGATCGAGAAAATCGGTAATCGTCTCGCCACGTTCGCTGGCTTCGGCCGCGGCGTTGAGAAGTTCGTCGATGTTGGCGAGGCGCGTTTCGGCGTCGGGCGAGGGATCGCTCTTCAACATCGCGCGATAGCCCGATTTCTCGACGATCGCGTTGAGGATGTCGTGGACGTCTTCGGTGGAGGCGGTCTCTCGCAACTCGTCCATCAACTGCACGAAGCCTCGCAGCGAACTCTCCGCGCGCGCGCCGAGTTGCTTGTCCGCGAGCATTTTATCAAGCGCTTTGCGGAACGACATTTGATTGGCAAGGCTGTATTGCTCGACTTGTTCCAAGGTCGTCTTGCCGATACCTCGCGCGGGCGTGTTGATGATGCGCAGAAGCGAGACGCCATCGTCCGGCGCCTGCACCGCCTTGAGGTACGAAAGAATGTCCTTCACTTCGGCGCGCTGATAGAAGCTAAAGCCCCCGACGACGATGTACGGCCGCCCATAACGCCGCAGCGCTTCTTCAATCTGGCGGGACTGAAAGTTGGTTCGGTAGAGCACGGCGACGCGGGTGTGCGGATCGTTGCCGAGCACTTTGTCTGCTTGATCGGCGATGTAGAGCGCTTCGTTCTCGCCATCGAGCGCTTCGAACACTGTGACCTTCTCTCCGTTGTCAGAATCGGTCCAGAGCTTCTTACCCTTGCGCTGCAAGTTGTTTTCGACGACGGCGCCGGCGGCTTCGAGAATATTCTTCGTCGAGCGATAGTTCTGTTCGAGGCGGATGACCTTGGCGTCGGGGTAGTCGTTCTCGAAGTCGAGGATGTTGCGGATGTCGGCGCCGCGCCAACTGTAGATCGACTGGTCTTCATCGCCGACCACGCCGACGTTGCCGTGCTTGGCTGTGAGCAGGCGCATCAACTCATACTGCGTGCGGTTGGTGTCCTGATACTCATCGATCATGATGTAGCGCAGCCAGTCGTTGTAGCGGTCGCGCAGATCCTTGTCGTAGGACAGCAGCCGAACGGTTTCAAGAAGTAGGTCATCGAAATCAAGCGCGTTGGCTTCGATCAGACGCGACTCGTAACGCTCGTAGATCACCGCTAGCCGCGACATCCGCGGATCGACCGTTTGCTTGTAGAAATCGGCCGGAGTTTCCTTCGACGACTTTGCTTGCGAAATGCGCGACAATGCCGCACGGTACTGCATGAACTTCTCGTCGAGGCCGAGCGCTTTGTAGATCTGCTTGATGACCGAGATCTGATCGTCGTCGTCGTAGATGTTGAATGTCGGCGTGAAGTTTTGCCGGATGTCAGCGAGCCGCGCGCCGTCGCGTCGCAGGAAGCGCACGCAGAACGAGTGGAAGGTGGAGAGTTTCGGCAGGCGGTTCGGATCCGGCTCTTGAAGAAGCTTGGCGACGCGCTCGCGCATCTCCTTCGACGCCTTGTTGGTAAATGTCACCGCCATGATCGCGTGCGGCGGCACGCCTTTTTGTTTGATCAAGTGGCCAATGCGGTGAGTGATGACGCGCGTCTTGCCGGAACCGGCGCCGGCGAGTATCAGCAGCGGGCCTTCTGTATGAGCGACCGCTTCACGTTGTTCTGGGTTGAGTCCTGCGAGGAAATCCATTGCGGGGGAATCCTCCAACGTAGCATGCCGTCTAGCGGGAGTTTACTGCGAAGAGCGTTTACCTCGTGCGGGAGCGCGAGGTAAGCGGTTCATTGTGAATCACTTAGCGGGCATGCGCTCGGGCGATTTGTGTATTAC
>VFZW01000016.1 GCA_016871055.1 Acidobacteriota bacterium | reverse complement strand
CACGAATCAAGGATCGGACATCCGCCGGGACTGCCGGTCGCCCCGGCCTCCCCCGCCGAATCTTCCACGTCCAGAACAGCCGGAAGCCCTTGCGATGCCAACCGATCACCGTCGCCGGCTTGATAATAATGGAACTCAGTTGCCAATCCGTCCAGACCGCCGCCAACAAGGCCCACAGGAATCGATCCGCAGCCGTCAGCTTCAGCCGCTGTATCGACCGTTGCAGTACACCGAGCTGATGCGGAGGGCCAGAATCTCAAGCTGAAGCGCCATTCGCTGGCGAAAGAAAGCCAAGAAAGCCGCCGCCGGCGCCACCAACGGAGGCAAACAAGGGAATCGAAGGATGAAGGACAACCCCCAATTTATCAGCAACTTCGGGGTTTGCGAGAACCACAGTCGATAACACCGGAAACAGCGCGAGCAGACCGGAGTAGGCCGCGCCCTTGGCGATGCCGAAGCAGCCGTCGATCCACGAGTTCATGAACGCGCGGCGGAGGACGATGAAGAAGCGGCGCACGGCGTTAGGACCTCTTGCGCAAGAAGAAGATCATCGCGCCAAGAATCGTAAAGACGCTGATCGCCGCGCAGGCGTATTCTTCGGTCGAGGGTTCAAAACGTAAATCGAGTCGTCCGCCGTCGGCGGGAAGCGGGCCCGCCGTCATCATGTCGACGGCGGTCTTCGCGAGCGGGACGGGCCGGCCGTTGATGTAGGCGTGCCAATTCGGATCGTGCGGGACATTGATGGCGATGGTCGAGCCACTTTGCAGCGCGCCCGTGATGGCGGCGTAGCGCGCGGTGCGCCAAGTGAAGTCCAGCTGCGGGCGAGCCGGGTCGGCGATGGCCTCGCTGTACTTTTTCCAAGGATTGCGATCACCGTCGATCGCCAAGCCGCGGGGCAGTTCCTCGGCCGTGACTGGGAGCGCGAAGCGGAAGTGCGGTACGCGGTAGATTGCATCGCCGCCGTCGAACCAGGCCTTTTCGAGCACGCCTTCGAACTTCTTGGGGTTCTTAAAGTCCCGGTAGAAATCGTCGGAAGTCGCGTCATGGACGACGATGTACTCGGCGCCGAGGGCATGCAGCAGATGCACCGAGGCCTCACCCTCGTGGCCCGCTGGTATTCCGAGATCGGTCCGCAATTGAAACGCAAGAGCGAGCGCGGTGCGCGACTTCAGGCCGGACTCGAAGACCCCACCCGCTTGAGCGACCGGATACCAGGCGTTTAGGCGGAACCGCGTCTCGCCGCTGGCGAACACACGCCCGCTCGGCTGTAAAGCCGCGATGGCGGCCGCGATCTTGTGCTGCTTGGCGTCTCGGACCGGTACGGGTTTCCAGGCCGAGTAAAAGTGCGTCGTGTACTTGACGACGTGCGGCGTCTCGGAGAGCAGTCCCATGAGCAGGACGAACATGCCCGCCCAACGCCAACGCCAATCGGGTTTGGCGCGCAGCATTCGGACGCACGCCACCCAAACCAAAATGACGAAGAGTTCGAACTCGAGCGCGTAGCGGCGCGACTCCGGAAACGGATTAATGCCGTAGCGGTAGAAGAGCATGACAGGGAATCCGAATCCGAATCCGCACAGCAGAATCCAGCAAAGGTAGCGCTGCGACGGGAATCGGAGGAACGCGGCGCGAATAACAAGAAGCGCGACGGCCCACGCGATCATCGAGACTCGCTCAATGCGCTGGAACTGAAATCCGAATGCATCCTGCGGCCAGTTGTACGCCATCTGCGCGACGAACGAGGGCGTGAGCCAGAAGCACGCGAAGCCGTAACCGATCAGCCCGGAAAGAATCACACGGCGATGGTGAAACTCGGCGTCCCGCAAATGCACGAACAAGAGCATCAAAACAGCGAACGCCAGGGCGAGACCGGCCACCCAGCTCGACAGCACGGTGGCGGCGAGCGCGATGGCAGCGTAAAGCACGTTGCGTCCACCGGTGAGCGCAGCGCGGCGAACAAATAGAAGCGCAAGCAGAAAGAAGACAAGCCCGACGCCATGGGGCCCTTCGCCGTACTTGATCAAGACTTGAACGCGCCATGGCACTTTCAGTACGCCGCGATCGAGGTTGATGACTTCGATCAAACGATAGAGCGGCGAGAGAAACGTCAGGGCGATGGCAGACCACACTCCCAAGCGAGTATCGCCGGTCCAATCGCGCAGCAGCCAATACAAGAACGCGGGCGCGATAAATACCGCGATCGAGCAGACGACGCGATGGACGTTCGTTGCGTCGGCATCCGGTAGAAGCCGCATGAAAAGCGCGTCGAGATAGGGTACCAACGGCAGATAAACGAAGTGCATCGGAATGCCGCAGTATTGGAGCGGATTCCACGACAGATAGTCTGGATTGGCCGCGAATATCTTGCCCATGTAGGCGTAGCCGGACTCGATCGATCCGCGATAAACGGTGACGCCCGGAAGCAGGATGCGCCAGTTGAGCAGCGCGTTCAACAGGATTAGCAGAATCGCCGGCGTCCAGAGGCGAGTCATTTCGGCTGTTTCCGGAGCAATAGCAGGCAGGCGATCAGGATCGATGCCGCGAAAGCGGCGCGGCCGATTTGATTCTCGAGCGGCGTTTCGAAGCGTATGCGAATGAGGTGCTTTCCCGCTGGGAGATCGACGCGCATCTGGCCGAACGGGTCTTTCGAGACGTCGTAGCGCGTCGCGTTCTCTTCGGCGCGCCAATACGGGTCGTGCGCGACCTGTATGGCGAGCGACTCGCCGGCCTTCGTTTCGGCCGCGATTTCGAGAGTATCGCTGGCGAGCCACCTGGTCGAAGCCGCCGGCGTCTCGGGTGACTCGAGGACGGCGACGTAACTCGCCACCGCTTCCATGTCTTCCCCGTTGGCCGGTTCGCGAAGCGTTGCGTAACGCGACGATTCGACAACGCGCGCCAGCCCGGGATGTTTACGCGGCACTTCGTAGATCCAATTGCCTTTGCCGTCTTCCCACAGGACTGGCAATACGCCCTTGTACTTGTGCGGGTGTTGAAAATCGCAGATCGGCAGATCGGAAGTCTTGTCATTGACGATTAGTGTGTCGACACCAAACGCCTGGAGCCAGAGTTTGTCGTGTTTCCCTTCGTTGCCAAGCACAAGTTTCCAGAACATGGGCATGATGGTCATGTTCTGCAGGCCCTGTTCGGAGCCACCGCCCAGTTGCGCTTCGCTGAACCAGACATTCCACCAGAAGCGCAACGTGCCTGTAACGTAGTTGCGCATACCGGGGCGGTGGGTGTTTACCCATTCGGCGATCTGATATTCGAGGCGGTGCTTGTATTCCGACGTGCGTACAACAAGATGATGCCAGGGCTTGACGAGGTACGCGCCACCGGGAACGAAAAGCGCGACGGCGAGCGCGGCGGTCAGCGCGCGGCGGTTGGCGTCCGGCCACTTGTTCCACGCGGAGTGCAGCGCCAGGCCGAGGAGCAGAATGATGCAGAGATCGGCTTCGGGAACGAGCCGTTCGGGTTCGCCGGAGACTCGGAACTGGAAGTAGTAGTGGCCGAGAACGTTGAGCGAAAAGAAGAGCGCCGCGCCGAGAACGAAGATTGTCCATGCGGACATGCCGCGCCGCGCCCACCGCCAAGTGACCGCGATAAAGGCAGCGGCCGCTAGGAGCGCCAGGGCCGTCGACCACCAGTTGCCGGGCTGTGCCACTAGCGCAAGATTTCTCGAAGTGATCTTGAGAAACGAAGGCGAAAGCCAAGATGCGCAGAGGCCGTAAGCAAGCAGCGCGGTGACGGCCGCGCGGATGAGAATTTTCCAGTCTCTCGTTTCGGTGTAGACGGCCCAACAAACGATTGGGAAGAAGATCGCGAGCGACGTCGCGCCGTAGAAGTTATTCGAGACGACCGCGGCGCAAGCGATGGCCGATCCCGCCAGCCAGCGGTGCTTGCCCGCGCGCAAACCGTACCACGCCAGCGCAAGTGCGATCGGCAGTATCGAGAACGACGTGATATGTGGGCCTTCGCCGTAGCGCACAAGCACGTTGAGCCGCTGCGGCATAAACGGTTGCGTGTCGGCACGGATGTGGGCGAGGAACAGGTATGTCGGCGAGAGCGTCGCGGCCGCCATCGCGGCGAACCACGCATACCCGCGCGCGCGGCTGCCGATGCGGACGAGCAGATAGATAAACCCGATGCCGAGAGTGTAGAAGATCGCAGTGTAGAGGTGATAGGCGCGCGCGGGGATGATCGGCAGCGCCTTGGTCAACAGCGCGGTGCCGTAGCGCAGCGCCGGCGGGTAGACGTAGTCGAAGCGCGCGCCGCCGTACCAAAGCGGCTGCCAGCCGGGGTGCGGCAGGTTTTCGGAGAGGTAGCGGCCGTCGGCGATGAACGTGGAATCGATCGTTCCCCAGTTCTCGTAGTACTTTGTCTTGAAGATCGGCCAGATCAAAACGGCCGCCATCACGACGATTAGGAAGAAATCCAGGACCCAAGTCCGGCGTTCGGTCAATGCGTGGACTCCTGAGCTGTTGACCGGCATCGCACGCGCGGCGGCGGTAGGGGTTTCTGGAGTACGTTCGCGATCATTGTTATATTCTATAGTTCCACGTCTGGTTGGCGAGCGGATACCGTCCGGATGGTTGCTTGGCGGGCGTGTCCTGCAAACTCGGGGCTCTCTGGATGGGGGTTTTCGAGAGAGCGCCGAAGTTCCTCGCGCCGACGACGATCGAGTTCGCTACGCACGGCCTCCGCGATGAACCCTGCTGCAATTCTTCTCTCGTCGGTCGATGTCCCACACTAAATCATCTGGAAGGGTAACGGTTACGCGTTCGACACTCGCCAGACCACACTCTCAGTATGATCATATCCCGAGTGGCCGGATGCCGGAAGGGTACAGGGCCTCAACCATGCTCGCAGAAGCTGTTTTGTCGGGATCGCCGAATCTGGATCCATGGGCTCAAGACTGAGACGCTGGGCAATGGGGCGGGGAAGCGGCAACCTCCTTTGTTTACAACAGAGAAATCGGCCTTCTGCAATTTCTCCAGGAGAACGGTACGTATTTTGTTCGTCTCGGGGAGCCAAAGTTTTTCCACCTCGCATTTTATCCCTGTGGTGGACTCTGGCACCGTCCGTGCGGTCATGCCGTCTGGCCCGAAAGCTCGAACGGTCTGCCGTATTTCGTTGCAAGGCCCTCTGAAACGCGGGAAGCCGCGTCGTGGACGTTGCGGATTACGCGGAAAGAGCGTTTGGCTCCGGAATTCGTGTCCGGACTGCACTTTGCGGACATCAACTCGCTAGACAACCAAAGCCGCCGCGCCGCATCATGAGGAGTAATGCGAAGGCGTGACATATTCCTTTCCTGCGGCCCAGTTGGCGTTGCAAGCCCAGGATCAAGATCCTTACGGCGGGCTTGCGAGCCCGAAGTTCAAGTCAACCGGCTGGTTTCGTCTGGATAAGACCGGAGGCAGAGATTTTCTGGTCACACCGTCCGGAAACGGTTATGTCGCCCTCGGCGTCAACCACGCAGGAGCGCTCGAAGAGGGCGTTCAGCGCAAGGAACTGCCTGCCCGGCTGCGCTCGTGGAACATGAACAACCTCGGCTATGGAGGACCGCAGGAGCATGAGGGTTCGATGCCCTACTTCGCAGCGATTGCGACAGCGGCCACGGAGAAGCACCGCTCCGCTCCGCGATCGGGGCAGCGCGATTCCTACATGTTCCCCGATGTGTTCGACCCCGTCTGGAAGGCCGAGTTAGAGAGCGTGATCGCCGCGGCCTGCCGCCGGCATCGCGAAAACCGCAACCTCATCGGCTATTTCTGGACCGACACGCCTACCTGGTATCTGGCCAAGACACGCGCGTTACGTGCGACCGACTGGGTGACCGAAATACGCCTGCCTCCCGCCGGGGCGCCCGGCCGCCGGCGTTATGCCGAGTTCCTCGCCGGCAGATACGCAGGGCGGCTGGAAGACTTGAATTCTTTCTACGCTTTATCGATCAGCCGGATGAGCGAACTCGAGACAACGGGACTCACACATGTCGCTATCGGCCGCCACGTCGTGCGAGAAGACCATGAGATATTTCTCGCCATGATCGCCCGCGAGTACTACGAAACCGCCGGCAAGGCTCAACGAAAACACGATCCCAATCATCTGGTTTTCGGCGAACGGTTTCTCGCGGGTGACCATCCGGAATCCGTTTTGAAGGCCGCGGCTCCATACATCGATGCCGTGTCGGTTCAACCCGGCGACCGTTACACTGAACTCTATCCGCCCAGTACCGTCTTTCCCGAAGACGAGATCAACGCACTCCACAGCGTCACCGGCAAGCCCGTGCTGATTTGCGATCACGCCATCAGCTACCCGACCACCGAGCATCCGAAGACCATCTTTGAACAGGCCGGTTCGGAGCGCGAAGCCGCGCGCCTCACGCAGGCATTCCTCCAGCAGGCCATGGCCAAGCCGTATATTCTCGGCTACCTCCGCTGTCAGTACATCGACCGTCCGGCCTCATTCGGCCGAGGCCTTCGGCAGGGGCTGGTCAACGCGGACGGTGCACCTCGCGAACTGTTGGTGGAAGCGTACTCAAAGGCTTTTGCCGAGTGGCTGCGGTTGGCTCGCCGCTGATCGATGAAGACCCCCAGCGAAATGATCGCGACGGGGTGAAAGACGCATTAGAGCGGAATTCGCTACCGCACAATGGCTTCGAGCGCCGCAACTCCGTGGTGCGGTTTGACAATTGGGCTGAACAACGGAAAGACAGTTGAAGCAACTGTTATCGATCATCCGTCCAGTCCCTCGGCGACTTGGCGCAACCCGCGCTACGAATGGACGATAACGCCCTACGACGGCGCTGGTTCCGTTGATCAGTTGAACTGTTTGGCCGCTACGCTACCGCACAGGCCGTAACGCCGCGCCTCCCATATACACGCCGATAAAGTGGTTGGCGAAACGCAGCGGCGGTTCCGGACTGACTTGCGGCATGTGGCAGTTGGCGCAGTTGGTTGGCCCGCACGACTTGGATTTCGTTTGGTGGCAGGATCCGCACTTCGCATCGTAATGCGCCGCTTTTTGCACGAGCGGTTCGTGCGACCCGTGGCAGGTGAGGCAGCTCAGTTTGCCTTCGCTCTTGATAAAGCACTTCGATTGGCTCAGATAGACGGGCTGATGGCGGACGTTCCAGGCGAAGTGCCAGTCGATCTTCGCCGGGTCCGATGCGGGCGGGCGATGGCACTTGCCGCAGTAGTCGTTCAACGCGGCGGCCGTCATCTTGGCGGGGTTGATGATCGACGCCTTTCCGCCGCTTGCAGCGTGTGTTGCGCCGGGCCCGTGACACGCTTCGCAGCGCACGCCAAGTTCTTTGCCGGTGGAATGACAATCGAAGCAGGCTTGCGAATCGGCGTTGCGGTAAAGCAGGCCGGCGGCCTCGGCGAGATTGGCGGGCTTGAGTTTCGATTGTCCCGGCGTGGGGCCAAAGGAGCGGAGCTTCGAGTAGTAGGTCAAATAGTGCTCGATGTGATGTTTGTCATCGGCTTTGCTGACGAAGGTGACGGCTTGCGCGCCCGCGCCAAAGGCCCATTCCATGGACACGGCGAGGACATCGGCGCCGTTGTCGATTCGCGCGGTGAGAGCGTCGAAGCGGAAGCGGAAGTTGGGCGCACGGCGGGCTTCGGCTGTGGCGAGCGGCCATTGCGCGCGTTGGGCGTGATCGGCGGATTTGGCGAGAGCGTGCGCGTGCCCGGTCTTCGACTGCGAGTCGAATTGACGCTTGTGACAGGGGGCGCACGCGGCCGAGCCGATGAAGCCATCGGCGGCATTCAGCGTGCAAGCCAGGACAAGGAGCAACCGAACCACGCCGCTTAGGGTAGCATCAATACAACTATGCTGCGCCGCAACTTTCTTCCCGCCATGGCCGCCGCGGCGGCTTCCGATAAGATCACGATCGCGCTAATGGGTGTGCGCGGGAGAGGCCGCGCGCTGACGTCGGCGTTTTGCGCGCAACCCGATGTGAACGTCGCCTATGTGTGCGATGTCGATTCAAGCGTCGTCGACGGCGCGTACAAGATCATCGAGGCGAGCGGTCGCGCTCGGCCGCCGCTGGTGAGCGATATCCGGCGCTGTTTGGAAGACAAGGCGGTGGATGCGATTGTGATGGCGACGCCGCTGCATTGGCACGCGCCGGGGACGATACTGGCATGCGCGGCGGGCAAGGATGTGTATGTCGAAAAGCCGGTTTCTCATAACGTGCGCGAGGGGAGGCTTATGATTGAATCGGCGCGGCGGCATGGTCGTATCGTGCAGACTGGATCACAGTTGCCAAGCCTGCCGGTGACGCGCGAATTTCACGACTACGTGCAGTCAGGCAAACTTGGCCGCGTGTTGATGGCGAAGGCGTGGAACGCGCAACTCCGGCGCAATATCGGCCGCAAGGCCGATGAGCCGGTACCGCAAAGCGTCGACTACGAAACGTGGACCGGCCCGCTGCCGATGTTGCCGTTTAATCGAAACCGGTTTCATTCGACGGTGAACTGGCACTGGCATTACGGGGCGGGGGACATCGCTAACGACGGCGTGCATGAACTCGATATCGCGCGGCGTGCGCTCGGCGTGACGATGCCCGTGCGTGTGAGCGGCGCCGGCAGGAAGTTGTACTTCGACGACGACCAGCAGACGCCGGACACGATGGACATCACCTACGACTTTGGCCAGCAATGGATCTCCTACGAGCAGCGGTTGTGGAACCCGTATGGTCTCGAAGGATGCGACAACGGTGTTGCGGTGTATGGCGACAAAGGAGTCGCACAGTTCGGCAAGTTTCGCGGGCGCGATTGGAGTTTTCGTGTGTTCGAGGGGGAAGCCGGCCGCGAGGTTTACTCTGCACAACATGATGGGACGTCGATCGACGCCCCGCACGCGCGGGATTTTCTCGACTGCGTGCGAAGCAGGAAGCGGCCGGCGGTGGAGATTGAGGAGGGCCACTGGGCGAGTTCGCTGGCTCACCTCGGCAACATCGTCGCGCGGACCGGGAGGTCAATTCGATTTGACCCATCGACCGAGAAGATTGTCGGTGACGAGGAAGCGAACAGGATGCTGCGGCGCACGTATCGCCAACACTGGTCGACGCCAAAGTCAACGGCGAATTGAGCCGGGAAAGGCGCGGAGGTATTGGGGCGGTGCTTTGACGGGAACGCCGAGCGCACTCGCGGCGTGCATCGGGAAATAAGGGTCGCGCAGCATTTCGCGGGCGAGGAGTACGACGTCGGCTTCGCCGTTTTGCAGAACGGCTTCGGCTTGTTCGGCGGTGGTGATGAGTCCGACCGCGCCGGTTGCAATGTTGGCCTCGCGGCGAATGCGGGCGGCGAAAGGGACTTGATATCCCGGCGCGAGTTCGATCTTTTGGTCGATGGCGTTGCCGCCGCTGGAGACATCGATGAGGTCGATGCCGTCGAGCGATTGCGCGAGTGTTACGGAGTCGTCGATTGTCCAGCCGCCTTCGATCCATTCGCTGGCGGAGATGCGCAGCCACAACGGGCCGGCGACGACGCGTCGCACGGCGGCGATGACTTCGCGAAGTAGGCGCGTGCGATTCTCGAACGTTCCGCCGTATTCGTCACTGCGGTGATTGGAGAGCGGCGAGAGAAAGCTGTTGAGCAAATAGCCGTGCGCGGCATGGATCTCGATGACTTCGAAACTGGCGCGAATGGCGCGATCCGCCGCGTTCACGAACGCGGTAGTAATGTCGCCGATTTCGCCGGCGGTCAGTTCGTGCGGAATCGGGTCGCCCGACCGAAACGGAATCGGCGAAGGCGCGACGGGCTGCCAACCGTTCGGCTGATCGGGCGGGATCACCGCGCCGCCATCCCAGGGAACGTGCGTGCTGGCTTTTCGGCCAGCGTGCGCGAGTTGAATCGCCGGTACGCTGCCTTGTTCCTTGATGAAGCTCGTGATTTCGCGCAACTTGGGAACGTGTTGCTCGCTCCAGATGCCGAGGTCGCCGTAGGAAATTCGGCCGCGCGGTTCGACGGCGGTGGCTTCGGTCATGACGAGTCCCGCGCCGCCGACGGCGCGCGAGCCGAGGTGAACCAAGTGCCAGTTGGTGGCGAAACCGTCGGCCGAAGAGTATTCGCACATCGGCGAGACGGCGATGCGGTTGGGCAGCGTGACGCCGCGTGTTTGAGAGGGTTCGAAGAGCATTAGTCGATTCCGAACGCCAGCAGCACATTGCCGCCCATGCCGCCAAAACGCGCGTAGCCGCTGTTAATGTAGAGCATGCCGTTGGCGATGACTGGGCCGGGGCCGTCGATCGAACCGCCCCGGCCCTTGTGGCCGTTGACGCCGTCGAAATCGCGCAGCGTATCGAAGTCCCAGAGCACCGCGCCGCTTTCGGCGGAGTAGGCGCGGACGTGCCCATCCATCGAGCCGGAAAAGATGACGCCGGGAACTGCGGTTAACGCGGCGGATTGAGCGGGGCTGCATCCGGGGACCGGCTTGGCGCACGGTGCGGCTTCGGCTCGCCATTTCTGTTCGCCGTCGGTGATGCGCAATGCGGTGAGCCCACCACCGATGACGGGATCATAGAGATAGCGGCGAAGATCCGCGAGGTCCTTGGGAACGTTGCGCGTGAGTTTCATGTCGGAGACTGCCGCGTAAACGTTTTGAGGGTCGGCCGTCATGCCCCACTGCACGCCGCCATACAAACTCTCGCCAGTGCCGACCCGTTTTTGCCAAATGACCTCGCCGTTGCGATCGGGATCAAAGGCATGGACGATGCCCGACTTTTGACCGGCGACAAGGATCGTCTTCTTGCCGTTCGAGACGAGCATGGCGGGCGAGCCGTAGTCATAATCGGGACCTTTTTCTTCGGGGCAATTCGTGCCTCCAGCGACGCAAGCGCTCGAAAAAACGTCGTTGGCCCGGGTTTGCTTCACCCACTCGATGCCGCCTGTTTGCAGATGCAGCGCGATGACCGCGTCGCTCGTGTTTGTGGCGGGCGAGGAGTAATTGTTGCCGGTGGTGATGTAAAGACGGTTGCGAGCGACGTCGACGGTTGGCGTCGACCAAACGCCCACGCCCGAAGGCCCGAATTTGCCGGGTTTGGTGGGCTTCGGCTCGTCGACAAGGAACGTCTTCCAGATCGCCTGGCCGTCTTTGATTCGCAGCGCGGAAACGCTACCGCGGAAGGTGCAGCACGCATAGCTATTGTTGATCGCGCGGGTCTCTTCCCAACTCGCGGCGGGCACGTACGCGATGCCATTGTGCACGGCGAACGCGGCGGTAAGACGCGTAGCTTCGTGATCTTCGACGCGCTTCTTCCAAATCAGTTTGCCGTCGCGGGTGTTGATAGCATAGACCCAGCCGATCTGATCGGCGAACAACGCGGCGTTGCCTTCAATGCGCGGCGCGGTGCGCACGGCGCCGTTGGCTTGAAAGACCCAGTGGATGCAGCCGCTCTTTGCGTTGAGAGCGTAGACCGCGCCGGACGCGCTGCCGGTATAGAGTACGTCGCCGATGATAGTCGGCTGCGCCATGGTGTTGATGTCGCCCGCGTGCGCGAATGCCCATTTCAGCTTCAACCGCCTGACGTTGTCGAGCGTGATGCCCGAGTTGTTCTGGAAGCGCGTGTTCGTGCTGGACGGACTCCAACCGTTCCAAATTGGCTTGCCGTTTGTGATGGGCACGGCACCGCACATCGCCTCTTTTGCAGGCGTTTCAGTGATGTTGGATGTGCCGAGGTAGTTCGAGACGGCCTCGCGATCGGTGCGAGCCATCGTGTAAGCGATGGTCATCATCGCACCAAAATCGAGCGAGCGAAGAATGCGCGCCTTCGACATCTTGCGGAGTGTTTCGGTGTGCGGGATTCGCGCCGATTCCTGCTCGTGGCAGGCGGCGCAGCGGGCCTTATAGATCTGTTGGCCGAGCGGGGGCTGAGCGGCCGCGGCGAAAAGAAGGACTACTGCCTGGCAGCCGGCGCGCGGAAAGACCGCTCGACTTTGTCGTTCACATCGGTCGATACCGTTTGATCGCGCCATAACCAACGCATCATATCAGGGAAGATTGCGCCGCCCTGTTTTTGACCGTGGCGGCCGATGCCCCAGGTGTAGTTGATGTCGTACCCCTTGGCGGTCAACGCCTTCATCAAGCGGACGTTCTGCGCGAACCAGTCGCGAGTTTCGTCGTACTGGCCGTCGCGGCGCTGTCCGCGGTTGTCGTTGCGGCCGTCTTGTAAATACACGCGTAGCGGCTTCTTCGGCGTCTTGGCGACGATGTCGGCGTAGGCATGTCCGCCGCGCAAATTGACGAAGCTGCCGACGATGCTGAGCACTTTGCGAAATTCATTCGGCCGTTCCCAGGCGACGGTGAATGCGGCGATAGCGCCGGAACTGGCGCCGCCAATGCCGCGCTGTTCGGGGTCCTTCGAAATGTTGTAGTCCTTCGTCAACGCAGGCAGGATTTCGTTGACGATCACGCGCGCGTACTTATCGTCGAGCGAATTGTATTCGGCCGGGCGGTTCGTATCACGGTCACCCCAGTTTTTCGGATGGGGCTCGGGCTGCTCCGGTGTGCGGCCCGGGTTGATGAAGACGCCGATCATGACTGGAATTTCGTGGCGGTAGATCAGGTTATCGAAGACGTTCTGCGCGCGGACATCGCCTTCGGCGAACATCATGGCCTGGCCGTCGTTCAAGACCATCAACGCCGTGGGCTTGCCGGGATCATACTGCGCCGGAACATAGACCCAGTAGGTGTGCTGCGTGCCCGGGTATGCTTGGCTGGGAATCACAAACGGTCCTTTGATTTCGCCCTTCGGCACACCGTCTTGCGAGAGCGAGTCGGGGCCAAGTTTGTAGTAAACATCAGTGTTCTCAGCCATTCCAGCGGGCTGGGCGAGGACGATCGAGGTGGTTAGGAGAGCTTGCAGGATCTTCATATGTGCGGCGATCAAGATAGCACAGCCGCGATATGATTGACTTCAATGTCTACTTCACGCCGTCACTTTTTCTTTGGCTCGCTGCTGGCGGGCGTCGTGCCGCAAGCCGGGTTTGGATCGGTTCCGTCGCTGCGCGCTCTGGGTTACAAACCGTTTTATGACAAATTGAATGTCGCGGCTGTCGGATGTGGCGGACAGGGCGGGGTGATCTTAAATCAAGTCGCACCGACCGAGAACATCGTGGCGCTCTGCGACGTCGATGAAAATCGCGCGGCGGCCAATTTTTCGAAGTTCACCAAGCAGCCGAAGTACAAAGACTTCCGCGTGATGCTCGATAAAGAGGGCAAGAACATCGACGCGCTGACGATTGGCATTCCCGATCACATGCACGCGACGGTGGCGCTGAACGCGATGCAGCGAGGCAAGCACGTATACGTCGAAAAGCCCTTGACGCGCACGCCATGGGAAGCACGGCTGCTGGCCGATGCGGCGGTGAAATACAACGTCGCGACGCAAATGGGCAATCAGGGCTATTCGCACGAGGGCATTCGTGTGGCGGCGGAAATATTGTGGTCGGGCGAGATCGGCGACGTGAAGGAAGTTCACGTGTCGGCGTCGCCGGGCACGCATCCAACGGGACTGGCGAAGGGGCCGGACGAGAAAGGCGTTCCGGCTGGCGTCGATTGGGACTTGTGGTTGGGCGGCGCGTCGATGCGGTCGTATGCGGCCGAGTACACGCCTTACAACTGGCGCGGGTTCTTCGACTTCGGCACGGGACAGATCGGCAACTGGGGCATCCACACGATGGGGCCGGTGAACCTGGCTCTGCAACTCGGAGCGCCGACAAGCGTCGAACTGGTTTCGATCGAGAAGAAGAGTGACTTCACGTTCCCTGATCGCGCGGTGATTCGGTTCGATTTCCCGCAGCGCGGCGGACTGCCGCCAGTGTCGGTCTACTGGCACGACTCGGCGTATCCGGGCGAACCGGAGGCCTACAAGGTGCCCGGCATCGACAACGAGATGATACTGCCGCCGAGCAATAATCTCGGCGACAAAGGCCGTGGCGGATCGCGCACAGGTGGCGGAGCGCCTCCAAATCGGCCACGCCCTACGGGCGGCGTACGGACAGGCCCAGGCGGCCCCGGGGTGCCTGTGTATGGACGAGGGTCGTTCGGCTTGGAGCGCCAGCCGGGCGTGCTGGCCGGCAACGGCGCGGTGTTCGTCGGATCGAAGGGAATCATGGCCACGGTGGAGCGCGGCGAAGGCGTGCACCTGCTGCCGGCCGAGCGATGGAAGAACTACACGCTGCCGCCGCAGTTGTTGTCGCGTTCACCAGGTCACATGGCCGATTGGGTGCGCGCGTGTAAGGGCGGGGAGCCGTCGTGTTCGCATTTCGGAATTTCGGGTCCCTACACGGAGTGGATGGTGCTCGGCGTGATCGCGTTCCGCGTTGGCGGGAAGCTAAATTGGGATTCGAAGAATCTGCGGTTCACCAATTCGGTTGAAGCGAATAAGTATGTGAAGCCGATGTTCCGGAAGGGTTGGGAGTTGAAGCTGTAAGTCAACACCACCCGGCCGCGAACGAACGCGCGTCGTCCATCTCGTCGACGAACTCGGGCAACTCGCCGAGCGCGCCGTACTGGCGTGGCACGACATACGAATTGATCGGACTCAACAACAGCAATGAGTGGGCGAGTAGTTCGACGATGCTTCGTTCGGCCAGCGTGCCGCGTCGGATGCCGATTTGCGTAACATGACAAAGCGAGTAGCCGAGGTCGCGCAGATCGGGCGCGTCCATCGAGTCGAGAGTGCCCGTGTAGCGGGCGTCGAAGCGCTCCGATTGCGTGAGCGAGCGCGCAACGGGGAACCGCCCCTCTTCAATATTTCGGCGCAATTGCACGAGCGAAGGAAGGCGATTTTCCAGCGCGAGCGACAGGAAGTAATGCGCCGGCGCGTCGTCGACGATAACAATAACACGGCCGCACGGATGCGGGACGACTTCGCCGCGATGGCCTCTACTGCAGCGCACCAGCAACGGGGCATCGGGATCATTGACCCACTCGCTCACCCGCTGGTGCCACGCCAAGGCCATCTTGCCGCTGACGCACGGCCGAGAAGGTGACTCGCGCCAATTTTCCGCCAAGCGGCGGAGCGACTCCCGGCTGAATCCGTCCAAACCCGCGAACCTGGCTAAACGCATCCGTACGTACCTCAATTACATAGTGTGTTTAACCGGCGATTCCTCTCACGTTCCCATCAGATCTTTAACAGGCGAACGGTTGCGTCGTAGGTGGTCTCCTGACCGGGTGCGAGCATCACGATGCCCGTGTCGCGGTCGTGCCAGATCTTCGTATTGAATGGGTCTCCAATGTTGTATTGGGGCTCCAGCACGATGAACGATTTGTCCGGCGGTGCGTAGCACTGATAAGCCTTGATCTCCTTCGATTTCGATGTCACGACATATTTGAAGCCGGACTTCGGATCGTGAATTTCCGCGGTCACCGTGCCGTCGGCCGCGCGAATTAGGTCGAAGAAACAGTCGTCGAGGAACTGATCGCCCATCGTGCGCGCTTCGCGGAAATCGAACTTCGAGCCTTCGGTAGGCTCGATCTCGCCGGTCGGGAAAACGTTGTCGTAGTTGTCGACGAGAGCCCGCGTTTTCGCCGGGATCCGCAGTTTCGCCTGCGTGCGATCACCGCTGGGAATGTTGAAGTACGGATGCCAGCCGATGCCCATCGGCAGCGGTTCGGAGCCTGTATTCTTCGCGGTAATCGTGAGCATGAAGGAACTGGCGTCGAGTTCGGCCGAGCACCGAACCGCCATCTGCCCGGGCCATTCGCCGGCGAATGTTTTGTCGTAAATGGCCTCGATGTAGGCGCGGGATTTGGTGTCGCGCGTGGTGACCTTCAACGGCTCGCCGAGTATGAGGCCGTGCATGGAGTGCGGTTCGGCGCCGGGGTTCTTGCCTTTCCAATTCGCGGGCAACTTCACGGTCTTGCCGCCGACGGAAGTTTCAATTGTCCGCGCCTTTGCATCCAATTTGCCGCGTATGCGATTGGCGAATGGCACCAGCGGCGACCCGCCGTTCTTGAACGATTCATTGCCGCGATAGTCGTTCTCGCCGAGCGTCATGAGCTTCGCCGCTTCGGCGAGCGATGGCGCGGTGAACAGATCCGTGACGCCCTTGCCGGCCACGATTCCGCGAAGTTGCCACGTGTTGAAGCCGCGGCCTGGCAGGATCTCGGCTTCAGTCAACGTCAGCGGTTCGCTTACCCCGTTGCGTTTCAGTATCACGGCCTTCTGGCCGCCGAGCGCAACGTCGCTATCGATCACTTGGAACGGCGAGGGCTCCGACGACGAACACCCCGCCATCGCACCCACGCCGGCCACCGCCATCCACTCACGCCTTGTCTGTTTCACGAATGCCTCCATGCCTCGAACTTCCGCCGCAACTTTGCCGCGACGGCCGGGTGTTCGGCGATTACGTTTCGCGCCTCACTCGGGTCGAGTCTGAGATTGTACAACTCTTGCGTGTTGTTGTCGTAAAAACAGATCAACTTCCAATCGCCCTCGCGAACCGCGCCGGCCGAGCGGCCGCCTAAGAAGTGGGGGGCAGCGAGCGGATAGTGCCAGAAATGCGGACGCGCCGCGAAGAGTTTCGTATCTGTGAACGCCCGGCTGAACGGGCGGCCGGCAAGTTCGTTGGTGAGCGGCGATCCGGCTTGTTGCAAAAATTCCGGCATCACGTCGAGCGTGTCGATGGGGACATCGCTGACCTTTCCCGCATGTTGCCCGTGTGGGAACCTCGTGATAAAAGGAATGCGAATGCCGCCTTCGTAGAGCGTCGATTTTCCGGCGCGCAGCGCGCCGTTGACGGTGACGCGATCCTCCCCACCGTTATCGGAGCAGAAGACGAACAGCGTGTTGTCGAAAACGCCCTTCTTTTCCAACGCCGCACGCATCTTGCCGATACATTCGTCGAGCGACCACAACATCGCCGCCAGCGCGGGATTGTTTTTCTTTGCGCTCGCGCCAGGCTTCGCCGCGAAACGCGCTTCGATGTCTTTCTTCGCGGCGAGGCGCGTGTGTACGGTGTAGTGCGCGACGTAGAGAAAGAACGGCGCCGAACTCCGTTCGATGAAGGCGACAGCTTCGTCGTTCAGGCGATCGGTTAGGTATTCGCCCGTCTGCTTCGGCTGCACTTCGGGCATGTGTAGATACGGCGGGAAATAGTAGCCGGGACCGATGTACTTCGACTCACTGCAGATCACTTCGGCAAAGCCGTGTTTGGCGGGGTCGCCGCGGCGTGTGGTGTAGTCGCCCATGAGATGCCATTTGCCGATCAGGCCGGTGTGATACCCGGTTTCAGCGAGGCGTTTGGCGACGCTGCGATATTTTGTGGGTGAAAGATGAACAGGGTCGTCGGCGCGCAAGAAGTCGGTGATGCCGACGGTCTTCGGATGCTGGCCCGTCATGAGACTGACGCGCGTTGGAGAGCACACCGGCGCGGCGGCGTAGGCTTGGGTGAAGCGAACGCCGTCGCGTGCGAGTTGATCGAGGTGTGGTGTTTCGTTGAACGTGTTGCCGTAGCAACCGAGTTCGGCCCAGCCCAGATCGTCGGCGAGTACGAAGACGATGTTGGGCTTCCGCGGAGGCGGCGTGAGCGCGAGGAGTGTGAATTGGCGGCGGGAGAGACTCACTCCCGCTAGCCTATCAGTCCACTTCCGGTTGCGAGAGCGTCAGCGCCATCGCTGCCCAGCTTGTACCGGCCGCCAAGATCCACTGATCGCGCCCATGCGGGAAGCCGCTGTCCTTTAGCGGTTGGAACGGGCTGCTCCGCGTGCGAACGTGCCACGTCCCATCGGCGAGTTGTGTGCGCAGCAGATACGCGACGCCGCGGTCGACGCGCTGGCCGGTCATGATGGGTGCGACCATTGCCTGGCCAGTCGCATAGGCGTCCGTTTCCAGTTCATCGAGTTGCGCCCAACCGCCGTCGGCGCGTTGCGCGGCTAGCAATTCCGACACCGCTTTGTCGATATCGGCTTTCGGCGCATCGGCCCACGTGAGCCCAAGCAGGCGCATCGTTCTGTCTTCGTTCGACACTGGGCGCGCGTTGATCAACCATGCACGGGCTTGGGCGATGCGGTCGTCGGCATCGATGCCGTAGATGCGCAGCGCGCGTACACTGAGCGCCGTGGAAGTGAAGGAACTCGCTTCCATCGGCGGGCGGGCGGGCAACACAGCGAAACTGCCGTCGGGCGTCTGTGTTCGCGCGATGGCCAGCGTCATCGCGTGAGTCGTTTCATCGGGCGCGTGACCTTCGGCGTGAAGTCCGAGCAGCGAATAGCTAACGCTAATGCCCGGATTGGGTAGTGTCACGCTGCCATCGACGAGCTTTTCGCGGATGGGGCGGGACATCGCCATCACGGTTTTCAGTTGCTGCGCCGAGACGGACTCGTCGACCGCGTAACCACGCTTGCGCGCGGCGCCCGTCAACATCTGCGGCAGCGATTGATGGTGGCAGGACGAACAGCCCGAAACCTTGACGAACTGCGGCCCGCTTCTCTGCAGCGCGGCGATCGACTTCTCGACGGCGCTTCGGATCGCGGTTGCGTCCGATGCGCCGGCAGCTTTCAGCCGACTGACCGCTTGCATGTCGCCGCGCTTCATCGCCATCGTCAGCGAGGTTTCGCCGAACTTGTTCTTTGCGGTTACATCGGCGCCGTTTGTGAGCAGTAGCTCCATCAATGTCGAATCCGCGGCCCACATCAGCGCGGTGTTGCCGTTGGCGTCGGACGCTTCGAGATCGGCGCCGGAGACGATGAGTTGCTTCGCCATCTCGGCGTTGTTTTGAACAGCGGCTAGCGTTAATACCGGGAAGCCGAAGAAGCGGTCAGTGTTCGGATTTGCGCCGCTGGCGAGCAGTTTGGAAACGCCCGCGGCGTTGTTGCGCAAAGCCGCTTCAAGCATTGGTGTCGCGGGCTTGAAGTCGGGAATCTGCGCGGATAGAACGGCTGCGAAAACATGGAATCTAATTTTCATATTGGGTCTCACCTAAGCACGCGCGGACCCGATGGAAATTAGCTCCACTAGAAACGAAGGAATATTCCGCGGCGATGTAAAGTCCACGCGAGCGAGTACATGACGGCGACGTGCATGAGCGCGTATAGAAGTGACGCGAGCATGGGCGGCGCGACCGCGCCGAAGAAGCCGTCATACAGCGGCTGCCGCCAGCCGAGTAGGCTCAGCATCCTCGCAAACAATCCGGACGCGGCGTAGATCGTGATTGCATTCGAGCCGTAGATCACCAACGGCCCGCACCAACTCTTCTTGCCGAGTACGTCCGCGAACCAGTAGCAGGTTGCAAAACCAAGGAACGCGAAGCCGGACGACAGCAGCGCGTAGGGTGGTGTCCACAGCTGTTTGTTGATCGGCATGAAGTGATCGAGAAATCCGGCCAGCGACGCAAGCGCGACACCGGAGACCATCAGCCACGCCGTCTTTTCGGCGGGTTGCAAATCACCGCGCCGCAGCAGCGCGCCGCACAACGCGCCGAACAACACGTTGGCGATCGCGGGCAGCGTGCTGACGAAACCTTCCGGATCCCAGACCTTCGTGTTCGAATACAAATGCCCGGGCAGCAACATGTTGTCCACCCACTGTCCGAAGTTGCCGATCGGCTCCAGCACACCCGGTCCGTAGCCTGGAACATCGACAAGCGCCATCATCATCCAGTACGCCGCGCAACAACCGATGATCGTGTAAACCTGCCCGCGCCACTGCGTGTAGAGATAGACAAACGATCCGATGAGGTAACACACGGCGATGCGTTGCAGCACACCGGGAATGCGCAGCGTCGAAAGGTCGTAGAACGGGAATCCATTGAGCAGCAGACCGAGCGCGAAGATCATCGCCGCGCGGCGCAGCGTGTGCAGCAGCAGTTTCGAACGGTCCGCGCCCTCCTCGATTCGGCGCGCATAGGAGAAGGTCATCGACACGCCGACGATCCAGAGGAAAAACGGAAAGACTAGATCGGTGAACGTCCAGCCATTCCACTTCGCGTGGAGCAACGGCGCGAACGTGGTCAGCGAGTTGCCGTTGTTGTTGACCAGAACCATCGACGCCATGGTCGCGCCGCGAAACGCGTCGAGCGATACCAGCCGCTTCGCACTACTCGATACAATATTAGCCACGCAATGTTCCTCTCCAAAGTAAGTCTCGTTATTGTACTCTCCGGCGCGGCGCTGCTTGCCCAACGCGGGGATCGGGAGGCGCTCGGACAACGCGCGTCGAAGATCCTCGCGGCGAATTGCGTCGGCTGTCACGGGGCGCCTCTCATCAATGCCGGCCTCGATTTGCGGAAGCGCGAGACGATTCTCCGAGGTGGCGATAAGGGCTCTGTTGTCGAAGTGGGATCGGCGGCGATAAGCAAACTGTACAAGCGCGTTGCGCACGAAGAGGAGCCGTCGATGCCGCCCGGCCGCAAGTTGTCCGACGGCGACATCGCCACACTGCGGGCCTGGATCAACGCCGGCGTGCCGTATGAAGACATTCTCGATCAGAAAGAAGAAGAGTCGCGCGCGGCGCTGTCGAAACTGGAAGAACGCCCGATCACGCCGAACGAGCGCAACTGGTGGGCCTTCAAGAAGCCTGTGCGCCACGATGCGCCGAAAATCGCCAGCGCGGCGTGGCCGAAGACAACGATTGACCAGTTCATTCTGGCGTCGCTTGACAGGAAGGGTCTGAAGCCCTCACCCGAAGCGAGTAAGAATACACTGATCCGCCGCGCGTATCTCGACCTCGTTGGCATTCCGCCGACACCCGCGGAGGTAAAGGAGTTTCTCGCCGACACACGGTCCGATGCCTACGACAAACTCGTCGACAAATTGCTCGATAGTCCGCACTACGGCGAACGCTGGGCGCGCCACTGGCTCGACCTGGTCCGCTACTCCGACTCCGGCGGCTTCGAGTACGATCGCGACCGCGAGAACGCCTGGCGTTATCGCGACTACGTGATCCGTTCGTTCAATAACGACAAGCCCTACGATCGTTTTCTGAAAGAGCAAATCGCCGGCGATGAGTTGTATCCGGGAGATAAAGACGCCACGACGGCGCTCGGCTACCTGCGGCTCGGCGTTGAGAACAACATCAAGACCGAGCAGACTCGCATCGATGAATTGGACGACGTTGTCGTGACCACGGCCAACGGCATGCTCGGCGTGACCGTTGGTTGCGCGCGATGCCACAATCACAAGTTCGATCCGATCGCGCAGAAAGACTATTACCGCATGCAGGCGGTCTTCTTCCCGACGCGCGCCGAAGAGAAGCCGCTCGTTACGGACGCGGAGTTGAAACGCATCAAGGAAGAAACCGCGCGAATCGAAGAGTTGCAGAAGCCGCTGCGCAAACAGATCCGTGAGATCGAACAGCCGACCCGCGACAAGTTCATCGCGCGCCGCCGCGCCGCGCTTCCGGAGTACATGCGAGTCGCCCTCGCCACACCGGTCGAAAAACGCACCGACGGCCAGAAGCTGAACGCGATTCAAGTCGAACGCTCGATCGAAAACATACGCGAAGAAGAACTGCTCGCGGAGATGCCGTTGAACGCGTTGACCAAGCGCGAATTGATCGTTGCCCAGATCGCCGATCTCGACAAACAGAAGCCCAAGCTTGAAACCGCGATGGTCGTCAAGGAGAACGGCCGCGAAGCTCCGGCGTCGTATTTCCTGCACCGGGGCAGCCTTTCGCAGAAGGGCAGCATAATGCAGCCTGGCGTGCTGTCGGCGGCCTTCGACGGCGAATGGAAGTTCCCCGCGCCGCCCGAAAACGCGACGACGTCGTTCCGCCGCGCCGGCTTCGCCGAGTGGCTCGGCAGCGCCGAAAATCCGCTCACGCCGCGCGTGATGGTGAATCGCATGTGGATGTATCACTTCGGTGAAGGCATCGTGCGCACGCCGTCGAACTTCGGCAAAATGGGCGAGCGCCCGACGCACCCTGAACTGCTGGACTGGCTAACCACTGAGTTCGTACAGAACGGTTGGAGCATGAAGCACATCCATCGCCTGATCATGAAATCGGCGGCGTACAAGCAGTCGTCCGACGACAACGACGCCGGCGTTAAGGCGGATTCCGACAACCGGCTCTTATGGCGCATGGCGCGACGGCGCGTCGAAGGCGAGATCATCCGCGATTCGATTCTCGCCACCGCCGGTACACTCGACCGCTCCGTCGGCGGCCAGTCGATCTTCCCCTATATCGATCCGTCGCTGTTTCAATCCAGCTCGAAGCGCACCTGGAACGGCAGGGCGAACTCCGATCCGGCCACCTTCCGCCGCAGCGTGTACATCTTCTCCAAACGCACGATACCGCTGCCGATGATGGAGGTCTTCGACCGTCCCGACACCATGTCTAGCTGCGCGCGCCGCAATCGCTCGACCGTCGCGCCGCAAGCGCTCATCATGATGAATAACGATTTCGTCTCGGTGCAGGCGAAACATTTCGCGCAGCGATTGGAGCGTGAAGCGGGTTCCGATACCGACAAGCAGATCCGGCTCGCCTACGACATCGCGTTGTCGCGTGAGCCGTCCGCGACCGAGTTCGCCAGCGCCAGGCAGTTCATCAACAGCTATCCGCAGGGGTTGGTCGATTTCGCCCATGCGATGTTCAACATCAACGAGTTCGTCTACATTCCATGAGCCAACGATTCTTCTCTCGACGCGAATTACTTTGGAAGGCCGGCGGCGGCATCGGCGGGCTGGCGCTTGCCAACATGTTGCAGGGCGCGTCGACCTCACCGCTTGCGCCAAAGGCCGGCCACTTCGCCGCAAAAGCGAAGTCGATCATCTCGATCTTCTGCTACGGCGGCGTCAGCCACATGGATACCTTCGACCCCAAACCGATGCTGGCCAAGCGCGCCGGCGAAACGATTCCGGGCAAGAAGGTCGTGCCGTCGCAGGGCACGCCCGGCGGCTTGATGCCCTCGTTGTGGGACTTCAAGAAGTACGGCCAGAGCGGGCTCGATGTCTCGGATCTATTCCCCCATGTGGCGACCTGTGCCGATGACCTCGCCGTCGTCCGTTCCATGCACACGATCTCGAACGATCACGCGCCCGCGCTGTATCAGATGAACACCGGCTCGATTCAAACCGGTTTTCCGTCGATGGGCACGTGGGTGACGTATGGCCTTGGTACGGAGAACCAAAGCCTGCCCGCGTTTGTCGTCTTCACTGACCCCCGCGGCGGACCCATCGGCGGCGCGCCAAACTGGGGCAACGGTTTCATGCCCACGGCGTTTCAAGGCACGCAGTTCCGGCCGACAGGCGATCCCATCGTCGACCTGAAACCGCCGCAGGACATGACGCCGGAGCGTCAACGCAAGTGGCTCGACTTCATGGGCAAGCTCAACGCGGAGCATCATCAGAAGAACCCGCAGGATACCGAACTCGCGGCGCGAATTGAGTCGTACGAGCTCGCGTTCCGCATGCAGACGGCGGCCGTCGATGCGGTCGACATCGACAAGGAGTCGGAAGCGACGAAGAAATTGTACGGGCTCGATCAGGAGATCTCGTCCTACGTCGGACGGCAGGCGCTGATGGCGCGCCGACTCGTCGAACGCGGCGTGCGCATGGTGCAGATTTATTCCGGCGGCGGCAACTTCAACGACAGCTGGGACGCGCATTGGGATCTGAAAGAAAATCACACGCAGCACTGCACCGAGACCGACAAGCCGATCGCGGGATTGTTGAAGGATCTGAAGTCGCGCGGCATGTTGGATTCGACGCTGGTGATTTGGCACGGCGAGTTCGGCCGGCTGCCGATCTCACAGCGCATGTCGGGCCGCGATCACAACCCGTACGGCTTCACCGTGTGGATGGCCGGCGGCGGAACCAAGGGCGGCACGATCGTCGGCGCGACCGATGAGTTCGGGCTCGAGGCGGTCGACAAGCCCAAGAAGATCAACGATCTCCACGCGACGATTCTGCACCTCATGGGCTTCGATCACACGCGGCTCACCTACATGCACAATGGGCGCTTCATGCGGCTGACGGATGTGGAGGGGGAAGTGATCAAAGAGATTGTGGCGTAGGGTAATCTCCTACAGCCTTTTAGCGTTGCGTCGTTGCATCCGAACTCGCCAACCTCCGAATCAACGCCGGAAAGTTGAGAATCACCGCAAAATTGGGATCGGCGTCCCCGGCTGTGCCGGGGTCGGCTAAAGCCAGCATGCGCGAGCCATCGCGGTTTGGGGCATAAGCCGAACCGCTGATGCTCAATTTCGCGACGGTCCAGGGTTTCGGAACGCCATACCGGAAGGTCTCGCCGCTGGTGTCGACCGAGACACTCATTATCTCTCTGGTCAGGGTCGAGAGGTAAAAAAGGTGCTTCCCATCCAGTGACCACCGCGGGGCTGTGCCGCCGGTTGTGGAGATCTGCCATTTGCCGCCGTTGTCGGGAAAGTGGCGAACCTGAATCTGCATTTCACCGGATTCCGTCGAGGTGTAGGCGATCCACCGCCCGTCAACCGACAAGTCCGTGGCGGGCGTTTGGGCGTTGTCGGAGGGAAAACACGGCTCGGCTTTTTCGAGAGCGGGTCCATTCGGCCGCTCCACGATAATTGCCGATGAGCAGGGATTCGGTTTCGTCCCAGAGCGTGCAGAGCTATCGAAGCCGAGCCGTTTTCCATCGCGGCTAACCCATAGCGGGTTGTTGCCGCCGTCTAATAGTTTTTCGGGTTTTCCGCTGCCACTGGACGCTATGCGAAACAAGCCATTTCGCGTGCTGTAGTAGACATGCTTACCGTCAGGCGCCCAGACGACGGCGATGCCGGGCGGGTCGCTTTCAAACGTCAATCGCATGGTTTGCTTCGATGCGAGGTCATGGATCCAAAGCGCGGTCTGGCCGCCGGACTGAGCGCGGAATGCGACGCGGGAATTATCTGGACTGAGTTGAGGAGATGTGCTCTGGGAGACTCCGGGCAGATCGAGCGGCACGTGCTTTCCATCGGGCGACAGCCATTGGAATTTTGGACCACTATCGTGCTTACTGGCCGCGCGGTAGATGAGCGTCCCGTCATTGGAAATCGACAACTGCGCGCCGCCGCTGTCGTCTGCGTGCCGGAAATTCTGGAGCACTTGAATGGGTTCTCCCGTGAGTTCCAGTTTCCGCGGATCGAAGGGCGCCGCGTAGGCGACCCCGCCGCTGACGAAGAGCAGCTTTCCATCGGGAAGCAGGCGCGGGAACATAGCGCCGTTACGCACAACTTTCTTCTCGCCGCCGTCCAAGCGCTGTGCGATGATATGGCCCTCGCTCATGCTGCCGCCAACGCCCGCGGCGTATACGATCACCCGTTCGCGCGGGAGAACTTGCACCCAGCGGTGTGTTGAGTCTCCGGGATCGAGTTTCGAGACCGGTTCGAGTGTCCCGCCAGCTTCCGATACGCGCTGCAAAGGCGACAGATAGGAATAGTTGCCGCAGATGAAGCCGTCTTCGGCCCAGAACGCGCTGAGCGGGCGGAGAACCGTGGCGATATCGATCGGGCGGGTTCCGTCCAGCCGGACTTTTTTCATTTTCTGTCCGGCGAAGAATCCGACCGACTGACTGTTCGGCGAGAAGAACGGGCCCTCGGCGTCTTCGGTGCCGGGAATTACGGCGGACTCGGATTGGTCCAGCCGCCGTGTCGAGAGTTGCGATCGCCCGTTTTCGGATTTGGTGACGAAGACGAGGCGCTTGCCGTCCGGGGAGATGACGGCGACGGGACCGGTCAAGGCGCTTGGTCCCCAGCCGCGATCCATGAGGGTGACTTTCTCACCGACGGCGTCGAAGAAACGCCGCACTTCCGGTTCAGGCTGGCGGCCGGCGTTCCACGCCCAGGCGGCGCTTCCATGATCGCGCGCGCTTCGCCGATCCACTGCAATCGGGCGCGGAGCTTGCGCTCGAGGCAACGGCGGAGCAATTCGCGAACCGCCGCCGGCGTCGTTGCCGGAAGCGCGGCGAAGTCGATCGGCGTTTGGAGCACCGCGGCCAGAATATGCGAAATGCTCTCGCCGATGAAGAGACGTTTGCCGGTCAACATCTCGTAGAAGACAACGCCGAACGACCAGATGTCGGCGCGGCGGTCCACTTCTTTACCGGCGGCCTGCTCGGGCGACATGTAGCTGGTGGTGCCGACAATCACTCCGCTTTGCGTGGCGCGGAGCGTGAGCGTGGGCGAGTCGTCGGGAGGGGCCGAGACGGCGGGCCGGACTTTCGCGAGACCGAAGTCGAGCACCTTGATCGAACCCTCCGGAGTCACCTTGATGTTGGCCGGTTTCAGGTCGCGGTGCGTGATGCCTTTTTCGTGCGCCGCTTCCAACGCGTCGGCGATTTGCCGCGCGTACTCGATAGCGTCGTCGACCGGAATGCCGTCGAACTCGGCGAGCGTCTTGCCTTCGACAAGTTCCATCACGATAGCGGAATCTTCGAGGCCGTAGATGGTCGCGATATGCGGGTGATTCAGCGCCGCGAGCGCCTGCGCCTCCCGCTGGAACCGGGCGACATAATCGGCGTCGCGCGCCAGCGCGGCCGGAAGAACCTTAATCGCGACGTTGCGGTTGAGCCTGGTGTCTTTGGCGGCATACACTTCGCCCATTCCACCCGCGCCGAGTTTGCCGGTGACTTCGTACGGGCCGATGCGGTCTCCCGTTTTGAGGGACATGGAGCACTTATTCTATCGCTTCGTGAGGTGCAGGAGATGGCGAATCGTCACGCCGCAAATCCGAAATCCGAGTACCGATTCTGAGCCGCGACCGTCAGGGAGCCCCAATGGCCCGCCGCGGGCCGCTCAAAATCATCAAGTCGCGCTCCTGCCTCCCACCTGGAATCAACAACTTGGGGCGCGTCTTCAACGGAGCGGCCGCCACGACCCGCCCAAAAAGATGAAAGTCGCCACCACCTCTCCAATCCCATCCGCCCTACTACCACCGACAACCCTGCAGAGCCGCGACCGCGAGGGAGCGGATCTTCCCCAACCGATACCGCCGATCTCTCCGACCGCGGATTTCATCGCCACTGGAAGCTTGACTTTCAACGGAGCGGCCGCCACGGCCCGCCGAAGTGCGCCCTGTCCATCTCATTTGCGACTAATCACGCCGCGTTGTGATACTTCGGCGGGAAATCTTCGATTGCCAGCCCGAACTCAGCGAGCAGTTCTTCCATCGGTATGCCACGTTCGCCTCGCGTCTGCGCGGCCTTGCCATCGAGTATGCGCAGGCGGTCTTCCTCGGTGATCGGCTCGTCATCGGCGGGAGCGGTCGTGATGGCTTGCTCGACTCGCGCCACTACAGCATCAACCGCTGATGTTCCTTCAGCACGCACCGATCCATGACCACCTTAATCCCCGCCGCCCGCGCCTTCTCGGCCGCCGCCTCATGCACCACGCCCTCTTGCAGCCACAAATATCGCGCGCCTTTTGCGATCGCCTCGTCGACAATTCCCGGCACCGCATCGGACGTCCGAAAGACGTTGACCATGTCGATTGTTTCGGGCACTTCGCGCAACGTTCCAAAAGCCTTCTCGCCCAGCACTTCCGTTTCGGCCGGGTTCACCGGCACGATGCGATACCCCTGCCGCTGCATATACGCCGACACTCCGTGACTCGGCCGCAGGCGCTTGCCGGAAAGCCCGACAACCGCGATCGTGCGACTCGAACGCAGCATCTCCAGAATTACGGCGTCGTCATTCATCGGAGACCTTCAGCTTCAAAAGACGAAAGAATCGATTCAACTCCGTCGGCTCCAGCGAGCGAAACTCCTTATGCCGCAGCGAGCCCAGTTCGAGAAACCCAATCTTCACGCGCTTCAGCTTCTCGACCAAAATGCCGAAGTGCCGGAACATCATGCGGATCTGATTCTGCCTGCCTTCGATCAGCTTGATCTCGTACCACGGATTGTCGGCGTGCTTCAGTCGCACCAGTCCCGCGGGCGCGGTCTTTTTACCGTGCAGATAGACGCCCTTGCGAAACTGACTCTCTTGTTCCTCTGTCAGCGTGCCATTCACCTTCACGACGTACGTCTTCACAAGCTCTGACTTTGCCGACATCACGGCGTTGGCGAACTCGCCGTCGTTAGTCAATAAAATTAGGCCTTCCGAGTTGTAGTCGAGGCGGCCTACCGGATACACGCGCGTCTTGACGCCTTTGAGCAGCGACATGATCGTCGGCCGCCCTTCGGGGTCGCTCGTCGTCGTCACATAACCCGCCGGCTTATTGAGCGCCAGGTAGACGAACTCGCGCGCCGGCTGCAACAGCTTGCCGTCGACCTTGATGTGATCCTTGCCGAATTCGGCTTTCGTTCCAAGCTCGGTAACGATCTTGCCATTCAACCTGACACGCCCTTCGAGGATCAACTGTTCGGCCTTGCGGCGGCTCGCAACACCCGCGGTCGAGATAATTTTCTGTAAGCGCTCTTCGGCCATTTACGCCTCGGCCGCCGCCGCCTCTTCCGGCGTCGACGGCCCTTCGGTTCCTTCGGGCACTTCGTCTTCGCTGAACGCCAGACGCCGCAGTTCTTCGAATTCCTTGAGCGTCGGCAACTCGGCGACGCTCTTCAATCCGAACTTAACGAGAAACTCCTTCGTCGTCTTGTAGAGGATCGGCTTGCCAATGACGTTCTTGCGGCCCGCGGTTGTGATGAGCTTGCGATCAAGCAGCGTCTTCAACACGCCGCCGCCTTGTACACCGCGGATTTCGAGAATCTCCGGCGCCGTGATCGGCTGCTTGTAGGCGACGACAGCCAGGGTCTCCAACGCAGCGCCGGTCAGCTTCAATGGCGGCTTCAAATTCTTGACGAACTGGCGCACGGCTTCGTGATGCTCGGGCTTGGTGGCCATCTTGAACCCACCGGCGATTTCGCGAATTTGCAGGCCGCGCTCCGCGGCGTTGTAGTCGTTGACAAGCTGCTCCAGTGCGGCGTCGACGCGTTCCTGAGCCTGGCCCAGCGCCTGTGCCAACTGCTTGGCCTCCAGAGGTTCTTCGGTGATGTAGATGACCGCTTCGAGGATCGCTTTCAATTCGACTTCGCCCAGTTCGACGGGCGCTGGCGGGGCTTCGGCCTCCGCGATTACTTCGGACTCGGGCTGCGCGGCCTCTTCCAGCGGGGCCGCGGCGGGCTGCGTCTCTTCCTGCTTGATCTCTTCCGGCTCCATGGCCTACTTGTATTCCTCTTCCAGCCGCGCGACCGTCTCGTCGTTGGCGGCGAACTCTTCAAAATTCTTGTGGCGCTTCAACCCGATATCGCCGAATGCCTCCTGCTGCACCAGCGTCACGGCCTGGTTCTTCACCAGTTCGAGAATCGCGAGAAACAACACGATCATCGCACCGCGCGAGCGCTGTCGCTCGAACAACTCCGTCGCCGAAACCGACTCGTGCGCTTTCACCGAACGCAGCACGTTTCGCAGGTAGACAATCATATCTGGAACGGTGACGTCTTCCTTGGTGATCTCGAATTGCGGACGATTCTTGGCGCGTTCGAGCACCTTCTGCAGCGTCTGTACCAGGTCGAACAACGTGACGGCAAGACCGGGCTCATCGTTGTCGCTCAGAAAATCCTTCAGCGCCGGATTCGACCACGCGGCCTCTTCCATCAACCGCTTCTGTTGCAACATCTCGGCGGCGTTCTTAAATCGCTCGTGTTCGAGCAACCGGTCGACCAACTCCTGGCGCGGATCGCCCTCGGGGTCCATCTTCTCCAACTCGGGATCGCGCGGCAGCAGCATCCTCGACTTGATGTGAATCAAGGTCGAGGCCATATAGACGAACTCCGCACTCAACTCCATGTCCATCTCGACAGCCTTTTGCACGTACTCCAGGTACTGGGAGGTGATGCGGGCGATCGGGATGTCGTAGATATTGATCTGTTGTTTGCGGATCAGATCCAGGAGAAGGTCCAGCGGGCCTTCATACTGTTCCAGGTGAACGTTGAGCGGAGACGACACTACTTAACAGGTTAACAAAATCAGGGTTTCGAAGGCTTCTTCGTCCACTCGGTAATCCAGTCGAGAAAGTGTTTGTGCCACACCGCGCTGTTTTGCGGTTTGAGTATCCAGTGCCCTTCATCGGGGAACAGCAGCAGCTTCGACGGCACCTTCTTCATCTGCAGCGCCGTGTAGAGCTGCAGGCCTTGGCCCACCGGAACGCGGTAATCCAGATCGCCGTGTATCACCAGCGTCGGCGTTTGAAACTCGCTCACATAATGGCTTGGCGACCACTTCGCATACGACTCCGCGTTGTCCCAAGGCATGCCTCGGAACTCCCACATCGGAAACCACAACTCCTCGGTCTCGCCCGCCATGCTGCGCAGGTCGAACACGCCCGCGTGCGAAACGAACGCCTTGAATCGCTGCGTGTGGCCGAGCATCCAGTTCACCATGTAGCCGCCATAGCTGCCACCCGCAGCGGCGAATCGCCCGGCGTCGGCCCACGGCTGCGCCGCCACATGGTCGACCGTCGCGATGATGTCTTCGTAGACCTTGCCGCCCCAGTCGTTGTTGATCTCATCGGTGAATTTCTGACCGTAGCCGGTTGAGCCGCGCGGGTTCGGCATTACAACCACGAATCCCGCCGCCGCGAAGACTTGCGGATTCCAGCGGTAGCTCCACGATTCATGCCACGCGCCTTGCGGGCCACCGTGGATGAAAAACAATACCGGGTACTTTTGTTTCGAGTCGAAATCGGGCGGTTTCAACACGAAGCTATGAACCTTTGCGCCCTCGGCGCCTGTAACGGTTATGTCCTCAAATGCCGGCAACGTCAATCCGCCCATCACTCCGTCGTTCAGCTTGGCCAGCGGCACGGGCTTGTTGTCGGAAGAATGAACCTTGAAGATTTCCACGGGCTTGGAGCCGGTTTGCATCGTGTAGATCATCGTCTTGCCGTCGGGAGTAAGTTGAACGTCGTCATAAGTCGCGCTGCCGGAGACAATCGACCGCGCCCCGCCACTCCCATTGACCGCGAACATCTGAATGCCCTGCCGGCCGCGGTCTTCAACCGTAAAGAACAAGCGCGTCGAATCCGGCGACCACGAGATACTCTGCACCGACCGGTCCAGCGTCTCGGTCAAATCGCGAACGCTTCCGCTCGATCTTTGGATCAGAAACAGCCGCCAGCGGTCGCTTTCATAGCCAGCCGTTTTCTGGCCGCGCCAAGCCAGCCACTGGCCGTCGGGTGAATAAACCGGCCCCACATCGGCGCCCGCCGTGATCGTGATTTTGCGCGGCTCGCCGCTCTCCGGCGACACGGTCCAAAGTTCGCTGTTGGTCGACAGCGCCTGATCGTTCTCGCCATTCATCACATAGCAGACTTCTTTTGAATCCGAGGAGATCGCATAACCGTCCTGGCCGCCGAGCGAGAACGTCGGGACGTCGAACCGGCCGGGCGTGAGGTCCTTCACCGCGCCGCCGCCGATATCGGCCATCATCAAATGGCTGCGGCGTTTAGACTGATACGTATTCCAGTGTCGATACAGCAGCGACGTGTACACGCGCGCCTTTGACTTCGACTCTTTCTCTTCCCTCAGCATGCGCTCGTTGCACGCTTCGTCGTTGCATTCCGGATAGACTTCGCTCAGGAACAGAATGCGTTTGCCGTCCGGGAAGGGAAGCACGCCCGAGGCTTCCGTCGCGAGTTTGGTGACCTGCTTCTGTGCGGAACCGTCGGCATTCATGATCCAGACCTGCGACGAACCGCCTCGATCGGAAACAAACAGCAGCCGCTTGGAATCGGGCGACCAGCGAGGCCGGTCGTTGGAGCCCTCCGACGTAACGGCTTTGGGCGAAGAGCCGTCAAGCGTAACGTTATAGATCTGCGTGGTCTTCTTGTTCGCGGCCAGATCGACACGCTGCGCCGCGAAGGCAACGGTCTTCCCGTCGGGCGATAGTTGAGGGTCCGATATGCGCTGAATGCGCATGAGCGTTTCGACGTCGAGAGTGGCGGCAATCGCGGCAAAGGCAGTGCAGAAGGTGAGACGCCAAAGCATGGTTTTATTGTAGATGACGGCGGTGGTGGTAGCGTTACGAGACGTTTCTCGGTATGCAACTATCCAGGAAAAACATACATATAACTATAACAATTTCATGGATAGTGATTCCATCAAAATCCGTGAGCGGAATGCCATACATGAAAAACTGATATCCTAGTATAAGAATTTCCTGTATGGACCTCATCGACCGCACCCGTCTCCGTGATGAGATTCGAATGCTCATACGCTCCAACGCGGTGACCGCGATTCTGGGCCCACGTCAATGCGGAAAGACTACCCTGGCGCGCATGATGGCCGCCGAACGGCTATCAATGTGGCTCGATTGCGAAGACCTGCTCTCCAAAGCGCGTCTCAAGGAACCGATGCGCTTGCTCGAGAGTGCGCGCGGGCTCGTCGTTATCGACGAGATTCAATTCATGCCGGAACTGTTCCCAATTCTCCGCGTGCTCGCCGACCGGAGGCCGCAGAAGGCAAAGTTCCTGATTCTCGGCAGCACGTCGCCAGAACTGGCGACGCAAGCCGGAGAGTCGCTGGCGGGGCGCGTCGCCTATTTACCTATCTCCGGTTTTCAAATCGACGAAGTCGGTGCCGCCAACGTTGACCGGCTCTGGTGGCGCGGGGGATTCCCGCGCGCATACCTGGCCCGAAGCGCCAAGGAAGCGCGGACCTGGGTCGACAACTTCATTCAAACGTTCCTCGAACGCGACATGGGCATTCTCAACTTTCGCGCCGATCCGGAGCGCGTGCGGAGGTTCTGGGCGATGCTCGCGCACATGCACGGCGGCAAGTGGAACGCAGCCGAACTTTCGCGATCGCTGGCGCTGCACAACAACACGGTGCTTTCCTATTTTGAGTTTCTGCAACGCGCTTTCATGATCCGCGTGGTTCGGCCCTGGCACGTCAACATAGACAAACGCGAAGTGAAAGCGCCGAAAGTTTATATCCGCGACACCGGAATTCTTCACGCGCTCCTGCGGCTCGTCGACTTCGATCAACTGTTCGAACACCCCAAACTTGGCTACTCCTGGGAGGGGTTCGTGCTGGAGGAGTTGATTCGTCTGGTTGGCGAGCGAAACGTCTATTTCTGGGCTGTGCACACGGGGGGCGAATTGGATTTTCTCGTTCACTGGCGCGGGAAGTTGATCGGCGTCGAAGTAAAGCGCGGCGACGCGCCCACGCGTACGAAATCGATGACGCTCGCTATGAGCGCACTCAAACTGGACCGGCTCTACGTAGTCTATCCCGGCGATACGCCGTACCCGATAGGGGACAACATGGAAGTGATTCCTCTCACCGGCTTGGCCGAGGCCCTCGCGCCACCGCGGTCGCGCATGGCGATAATGAAATATTCCGCGACATGATAAGACCCTTCAAAGGAACTACCCCCAAGATCGCGCCCAGCGCGTGGATCGACCCGACCTCCGTTGTCATCGGCGATGTAACCATCGGCGAGCGGTCAAGCGTTTGGCCCAACGCCGTGTTGCGCGGTGACGTCAATAAAATCACCATCGGCGAGGAATCGAACGTGCAGGACGGATCGGTGCTCCACGTCGAACACGCACTGTTTGAACTGAACATCGGCAATCGCGTCACGGTCGGTCACTCGGTGGTGCTGCACGGCTGCGTCGTTGAAGACGATTGCCTGATCGGCATCGGCGCGATCGTGCTGAACGGCGCGCGCATCGGCGCCGGATCGGTGATCGCCGCCGGCGCGCTCGTGCCCGAAGGCATGCAGATCCCGCCGGGAAGCCTCGCGATGGGCGTGCCTGCGAAGGTCCGCCGCGAAGTGAGCGGAGAAGAAAAAGAACGGTTTCGCGTCAACGCGCAGCACTACGTGGATCTTCGCGCCGAATACCGCAACGAGCCCGCTCTCTAGAACCGCATGATACGAGCCATCAAGGGAACGCGCGATATTCTTCCGCCCGCGTCGGCGGTGTGGAACGAAGTCGAACAAGCCGCCCGCCGCGTGTTTGGCGGTTTTAACTACCAGGAGATCCGGACGCCCATCTTCGAAGAGACCGCGCTGTTTGCGCGCGGCGTGGGCGAAGAAACCGACATCGTCTCCAAGGAAATGTACACGTTCGAGGATCGCGACGGATCCTCGTTGACGCTGCGTCCTGAGAACACCGCATCGGTGATTCGCGCCTTCATCGAACACCGCATGGACCAGATCCCGGGGCTGAAGAAACTCTTCTACATCGGTCCGATGTTCCGGCGTGAACGTCCGCAAAAAGGCCGCTATCGCCAGTTCTCCCAGATCGGCGCCGAAGCGATCGGTTCGGACTTCCCCGGCGTTGATGCCGAGGTCATCGAGATGGTCGCCGCGCTGCTCGACGCCTGCGGTGTGAAAGGTTCGCGCCTGCTCATCAACTCCGTCGGCGATCCGGAATCACGCGCCCGCTACGTCGCGAAACTGAAAGAGGACTTGGCCCCACACATCGAAGCGCTGTCCCCCGATTCGCAACGCCGCGTGACGACGAACCCGCTCCGCGTGCTGGACTCCAAGGCCGAGCAGGATCAGCCGATCGTCGAGAAGCTTCCAAGCATTCACGATTTCCTCACCGATGCCTGCCGCGATCACTTCGCGGCCGTGCGCCGGTATCTCGACGACCGCGGCATCGCCTACGAAGTGACGCCGCGCCTCGTTCGCGGACTCGATTACTACACCCACACGACGTTTGAATTCCTGCACGGCGCGCTCGGCGCGCAGAACGCCATCTGCGGCGGCGGCCGCTACAACGGCCTCGCCGAGTCGCTCGGCTCTAAGGTTGCCGCGCCAGGCATCGGTTTCTCCATCGGCGAAGATCGTTTAGTAATGGCCGTCGAGGAAGCGCGCGGCGGAACCGCCGCGTCGGTGCTGCGCCTTTTCATCGCACCGATGAGCGACGAGGCCTTCCGCAAAGGCGCGGTCCTGGCCGGCGCGGTTCGGGCCGCCGGCGCCAGCGTCGAAGTTGGCCCGCCCGCCAAGTTAAAGCGGTTGATGGAACTCGCCAACAAAGCCGGCGCCGCCTACACGCTGCTGATTGGCGAAGATGAATTGGCCAAAGGCTCATACGTGTTGAAGGCAATGGCGAGCGGCGAACAAGCTCACGTCAGCGAAGCCGAATTGGTCGAACGCTTGCGCGCGTAAGCGGCCGCGCCCTACCGGACCGAGGCCGCAAGGGAGCCCCAATGGCCCGCGGCGGGCCACACAAGAAACTGAGAATCCTACTGCGCAGCGCCGCCCTCATGCGGAGGTACGGCCGCGAAGGAACTCGCCTTCCTCGAACGATGACGCCGATGTTTGAGGAGCTCGCGCAACGGAATCGCTTCGGCTCGGCGGGCGGCCGGGGTCCTCGCCTGCGCGTCGGAAATAGAACAGTCAGCTCCAAAAGCAAATACGTCCAACCCCGAATCAGTGAAGCGCATGCGCGACGGTATAATAACAAGATCGGTCCAGACGTAAGTTGTCCCCTCCACATCGGGCCGTCCCCTCTCGAGAATCGAACCGCTAATCATGCCAGAACAAGTACCTCTGGATTTCCTGGGAAATCTCCGCCGCACTCATACCTGCGGCCAGTTGCGTGCCTCCGACGAAGGCAAACGCGCGCTTTTGATGGGTTGGGTGCATCGCCGCCGCGATTTGGGCGGCGTCATCTTTATTCACCTGCGCGACCGCGACGGCGTGTCGCAAGTCGTTTTTCACTCCGATGAAAAGTTCGCGGCTGTTCACGACAAAGCCGATATGCTGCGCAGCGAATACGTGGTCGCCGTTGAAGGCGTCGTCAAGACCCGCACCGCCGAGACCATCAATCCAAACCTGCCGACCGGCGAGGTCGAAATCGTCGCCGATAGCCTCTGGATTCTCAACGAGAGCCGCACCCCGCCGTTCCCGATGGAAGACAATGTTGACGTCAACGAAGACGCGCGATTGAAGTACCGCTATATCGATCTTCGCCGCCCGCGCATGCAACGCAACATCATGCTGCGCTCGAAGATTTCGCTCGCCGTTCGCGAGGTGTTCTATGAGAACGGCTTCCTCGAGATCGAGACTCCATTCCTGACCAAGTCGACGCCTGAAGGCGCGCGCGATTTCCTTGTCCCGAGCCGTATGTATTCGGGCGAGTTCTACGCACTGCCGCAATCGCCGCAGATCTTCAAGCAGTTGCTCATGATCAGCGGTTTCGAAAAGTACTTTCAGATCGTCCGTTGCTTCCGCGACGAGGATCTCCGGGCGGACCGCCAGTACGAGTTCACGCAAATCGACGTCGAGATGAGCTTCCCGCAACAGGAGACAATTTTCGATGTCATCGAGCCGTTGCTGGTGCGTGTCTGCAAGGAAGCCGGTTTCACGGTCGAAGCGCCCTTCCCGCGCCTGACGTACGCACAAGCGATGCGCAGCTACGGCATCGACAAGCCGGATCTTCGCATTCCGCCGTTCTATTGCGTGGAAGATCTCTTCCCCGAAGATCCGAATTTTGCGACGCCGGGATTGCCTCTCGTCGCGATCGTGATTCCGAACACCGGTCCGGCCACGCGCAAGGAGCGTGATGAACTGAAAGCGTTCGGCGTCGAGCGTGGCCTTCGCGTGTTCGACGACATGAAGCGTCTGGAACGCGACGCCCCTGAGTCTGTGGCGAAAGTCCGTGAGCGTACGGGCGCGGGTGAGAATGACTTGCTGTTTCTCGCCGGTTGGCCGAGCGCGCCGTCCGGTCACCGCCCCGAGGAGACGGTCCTGCAAGCCGCCGGTCAACTCCGATTGTTCGCCGCACAGAAGTTCAACGACCGGCATAAGCTGCTCGACCCGACGGTATTCAAATTCCTATGGGTCGTCGACTTCCCGATGTTTGAATGGAACGACGAAGCCGGCCGCTGGGTGGCCGCACACCATCCTTTCACTTCGGTGCACGATGAGGACATCGACAAGCTGACTGCCGATCCCGCCCGCTGCCGGGCCAAGAGCTACGACATCGTGCTGAACGGCGTTGAACTCGGATCGGGCTCGATTCGTATTCATCGCCGGGACGTACAATCGGCGGTTTTCAGCGCGCTCGGTCTGTCGATGGAAGAAGCGCAGACGAAGTTCGGCTTCTTGCTCGAGGCGCTCGAGTTCGGCGCTCCGCCCCACGGTGGCATTGCCCTTGGGCTCGACCGGCTGGTGATGATCCTGGCCGGTGAAAAGTCGCTGCGCGATGTCATCCCGTTCCCGAAGACCGCCAAGGGTACCGATCTCATGTGCGACGCCCCGAGCGAAGTACCGGACAAGAACCTGCGCGAGTTGCATATTCAGGTGCGCACCAAGCGATAGCGCGGAGTTCTTGCAGAACGACTGCTGCGACACGCCGAAGACCGTGAGGTAGCCGGGCTAGTCTCCTGTCTTGGATAATTCTTTACAACGGCGCACCTTGTCGAGGATAACGTCTGCGGAGGCCTTCCATGTGAAGGGGGTC
>VFZW01000015.1 GCA_016871055.1 Acidobacteriota bacterium | reverse complement strand
GCGGTTCGGGGGGGCCGACCGACTGGGCCGTGAACATGCGGGTGAACTCGCCGACGGGCGCTGCGGCTGGGGGAGCGGGTGGTTCGGGAGCCTTGGGCGGTTCCGGGGCCTTCGGCGGTTCGGGTGTGCCGACCGACTGGGCGGTAAACATGCGGGTGAACTCGCCCGGCGGGGAAGCCGGAGGGGCGGGTGGTTCTGGCGCTTTGGGCGGTTCGGGCGTGCTTGCCGACTGGGCCGTGAACATGCGGGTGAATTCGCCCGGAGGCGCGGAGGCAGGGGGAGCAGGTGGTTCTGGCGCCTTGGGCGGTTCTGGAGCCTTCGGCGGTTCGGGTGTGCCGACCGACTGGGCCGTGAACATGCGGGTGAACTCGCCGACGGGCGCTGCGGCTGGGGGAGCGGGTGGTTCGGGAGCCTTGGGCGGTTCGGGGGCCTTCGGCGGTTCGGGTGTGCCGACCGACTGGGCCGTGAACATGCGGGTGAATTCGCCAGGAGGCGCGGAGGCAGGGGGAGCAGGTGGTTCTGGCGCTTTGGGCGGTTCGGGGGCCTTCGGCGGTTCGGGTGTGCCGACCGACTGGGCGGTAAACATGCGAGTGAACTCGCCGGGCGGGGAAGCCGGAAGGGCGGGTGGTTCTGGAGCCCTCGGCGGTTCGGGTGTGCCGACCGACTGGGCGGTAAACATCCGGGTGAACTCGCCCGGCGGGGAAGCCGGAGGGGCGGGTGGTTCTGGAGCCTTCGGCGGTTCGGGTGTGCCGACCGACTGGGCGGTAAACATTCGGGTGAACTCGCCAGGAGGCGCTGCGGCTGGGGGAGCGGGTGGTTCCGGAGCTTTGGGCGGTTCGGGGGCGCCGACCGACTCAGAGGTGAAGAGCTTGGTGAATTCTCCGGGTGGCGGCGGGACCGCAGGGGGCGGTGGCGTGTCGACCGGTGCGGCTACTGACTGTTGGTTGAACAGCTGCGTAAATTCACCGGGTCCTTTCGGCGCGGGGGGCGGCTGTACCGGCATTTCCTCGGTCGGGATCTGCGATGGAAGTGGCGGCGCTGCGGGCGATTGGAACATCCGCGTAAATTCACCTGGCCCCTGTTTCGAGCCCGAAGCCGGCGCCGGAGCGCTCGAGACCGAGAGCCCGCCCTTGCCCCGTTCAGGGACTTGGAATAGTTTCAGGAAATCGTCATCGGCTGTGCGGCTGGCCGGCGGAGGAAGCTCGGTCGCGGGGTCCGGCCGGGGGATGTCGATCGCCCGGAAAGGCGGCAGCGTTTCGCCGCGTTCGAGCGCGCCGGGCGGCATCGGCGGGACATAGGCCTGAACCGCGGGAAGGGTCTCGCCCTTTTCGAGCGCGCCCGGCGTAAAGGCCTTGAATGCAGGTAGGGTCTCGCCTTTCTCCAACGCGGAAGGTAGAAACGGCGGAAGCGTCTCGCCGCGTTCGAGAGCGGACTTGGAAATCGGCGGAAGTGTTTCGCCTCGCTCCAGGGCCGAGCGGTTGACCGGCGGCAGCGTTTCGAAAGGGTTGAAGGCTTTGAAGGGTGGCAGCGTATCACCCTTCTCCAGGGTCGGAGCCTGGAAGGCCGGCAGCGTTTCTCCCTTTTGGAGTGCAGACGGAAGCGGCGCATCGGGAACGCCAGCCAGCCACGCGCGGAGACCGCGTTGATCGGGCAGGACGTGCGTGACGGCGAATGGGGTGCCTTCGTGGTCGCCCAGTTCGAGCAGAAACAGCTTGGCGTCACCCGTGAGGCGGCCGAGTTTATCGAGCAGGGCCTGATTGTCCGGCGTCCGGCCGGTGAGGAAGAGGTGGGCTTCGACGGCCTGCCCCGTCTCTTTAACCCGCGCAATGAATGACTTGATGCCGTCGTTTCGCAACTCGGCGAGGATTTCGTATTTGTCGTAGAAGCTCATATGCGTCGCTACCCGTACCGTGCCTGTAGATTATCATGCCAGCCGCAAAACGGCTGTTGGGAAAACCGCTAAAGTCGAATGCGCAAACGCATCTGAAAACACGTCGCCGCGGCGATCCCTTACCTACACTAGCAAGTTGGATTCCTTGTGGTAGAGTAAATCGTGCCAAAATGCGGCGAGCGTGCGGGTTTTTGCCGTTCGAATCCGCTTACAGGAATAAGCGCATGAAACAGCTCTCGCGGGTTGTCTGGTCCGAGGGGATGTACCTTGGGCCGCATCATTTTCAAGTTCAGGGCCGGTACTTCGAAGATTCAATCCGGTTCGCGGCGTCGTCGCTATGCTTCGAGCCATGGGGATTGGCCGGCTGCGAACTCGACTCGGAAGCGCTGATAAACGGAACGATTTCCGTTCTCCACGCTCGCGGCCTGTTCTCCGACGGCCTTCCTTTCGACATGCCGCAGCACGATCCGCTCCCAAAGCCGCGCAACATCGCCGAAGAGTTTCCGATGACGCGCGACCGGGTCACGATCTACCTCACCGTGCCGCCGCGGAAAGAGAATGGCTTGAATTGCCTGCCCTCCGAGGAGAGCGGTTCAAGCGGCACCCGATTCGTCGCCGAGAACAGATCCTTGTTCGACGAGACGACAGGGCGCGATGAAAAATTCGTCCGCCTGGGCCGGAAGAATATTAAGATCGCACTCGACCTGGACAACCCCGATCCGGCGGCGAGTGTAGCTATCGCGCGAGTGATGCGCGACGGCAGCGGCAACTTCATCTTCGACAACACGTTCATCCCGCCTTGCGTGCAAGTGGCCGCTAGCGAGCGGGTGCTGGCAATCCTGCAGCGCCTTGTCGATATTCTCGACGAAAAGAGCCGCGCTCTGGGCAAAGGAAAAAGCGCGGGCGCCAGCCTGTGGAGCGAGTACTCCACGTCCGAGATCGCAACGTTCTGGATGCTGCACGGGATTAACTCCGGCATCGCGGGGCTGCGTCATCTATTGAGGGTGAAGCGCGGGCACCCGGAGGAGTTGTATCGGGAGCTGGCGAAGCTGGCGGGCGCGCTGTGTACGTTCGGCGTCGACTACCATCCGAGCAAGATTCCGCTTTACAACCACCGCGAGTTGGACAAGACGTTCGACGATCTCGACGCGCTGATTCGATTTCTGCTGGAGACGATGGCCCCGACCAAGTACATCCAGATCGACCTCAACAAAGCCGCCGATTACATGTACCAGGGCACGGTTACCGATCAGCGCGTGCTGAATCCATCGAAATGGATTCTGGCGATCCGCTCGCCGATCGCCGAGCCGGATGTCATCCGCAAGACGCCCCAATTGGCGAAGTTGTGCGCATCGGCCTATGTGCCGAAGCTCGTCGAGCGCGCCCTTCCCGGGCTGCCGCTGACGCATATGCCAGTTCCGCCGGCCGCGATCCGTTCGCGCGTCGACGCGCAGTACTTTTCCGTTACGCAAGTGGGGCCGTGCTGGGAGCATCTGGTGCAGTCCCGTCAAATTGGGCTGTACATTCCGGGCGATCTGCCGGATCCGAAGCCCGAGCTTTACGTCGTTTTAGAATCCTGATCGAGGATCGTATGCATCAAGCCGCAAACACAGCACCCGCCGCCTTCGGAACCGAGCGGCGGGCAGAAAACCTAGCCTGGGTATTCCAAGAGATCTTTACCGTCATCGAACGCATGCGGTCCAACCGCCAACCGGTGACCGACGCCAACGCGTTCCGTCATCAGATTCGCGAAGCGATCAAAATGGCCGATGGCGAAGCGCGGAAGCGCGGCTACGACGGCGAAGAGATCAAGCTCGCCATCTTCGCCGTGATCGCGTTTCTCGACGAATCGATTCTGAACCTGCGATCGCCGGTGTTCGCGGACTGGCCGCGACAGCCGATGCAGGAAGAGTACTTCGGCCATCACGTAGCGGGCGAGATCTTCTTTCAACACCTGCAAAAGCTGCTGACGATGAATGACTCGCAGTCGCTGGCCGATTTGTTGGAAGTCTTTCAGCTCTGCATGCTGCTTGGATTCATGGGCCGGTTTTCTCTGGGCAGCCGCGGCGATTTGCAGCCGATCCTGCAAGCGACAGCGGACAAGATTCACCGCATCCGGCGCACGAGCCTGGCGCTTTCGCCCTCGGGGCATCTGCCTCCGGCCGGGCCGGTCAGCGCGGCGGGAAGCGATCCTTGGGTGAAGCGTTTCGGGATTATCGCGGGCGCCTGCGTATTTGTCATGGCCGTGGCCTACGGCACGTATTACTACTTCCTGCAGTCCGGCGTGAGCAGCCTGGAATCGCTCGCGAAAGGAAAGTGACATGTCACCGGTATTGATTGTTGTACTCGTGTTATTGCTGTGGATCGGCCTTGCGGTGGGCCTTGGATTCCTGCTCGGCTTCAGCGGGTCGATGCTCTACATCTTCATCGGCGTGATGTCGATACTGGGTATCATAGGCGCGGGCTTGTTCCTGTGGATGAAGTCCAAGCAACCGGGCGGCACGAAGGGTTCGGGAGCGTCGGGCGACGCCGAGATCGACGCGTTGGTAAAAGACGTCGACTCCAAACTAGCGATGGCCAAGGCGGTGCCGGGCGCGAAGATTTCGAACCTGCCATTGGTGATGCTGCTTGGCGAAAACGGCAGCGTGAAGACGACGACGCTCATGAACTCCGGCCTCGAACCGGAGCTGGTGACGGGCCAGGTGTATCAGGACACCAATATCGCGCCGACGCGCTTCGCGAACATCTTCCTGGCGAAGCAGACGCTGTTTGTCGATCCGAACGGCGCGTTCATGAGCGATGGCGGACGGTGGCGGAAGCTGGTGGCGCGGTTGGCGCCCGGGCAGTTGAAATCGGTGGTCGGTGCGAAGGCGCAGTCGCCGCGCGCGGCGCTGGTGTGTTTCGACGGCGAAACGTTCTTCCGCCAAGGCGGACTGGACGCCGCGACGATGGCCGCGCGCAAGATCAACGAGCGGTTGACTGAGATTTCGGCGCAGCTTGGCATTCGCGTGCCGGTGTATGTGCTGTTCACGCGCATGGACCGCATGCAGTTCTTCCTGGACTACATTCGCAACATCACAATGGACGAGTCGCTGCAGATCTTTGGCGCGACGGTGCCGATCCGGCCGGCCGATGCGACGGGCATTTACAGCGAAGAAGAAACGCAGCGGCTGACCGGGCAGTTCACGCTATTGACCCATTCGTTGTGCGACAAGCGGCTTTTGTTCCTGCCGCGCGAAAACGACGCACAGAAACTGCCGGGCGCCTATGAGTTCGCCCGCGAGTTCGCCAAGTTGAAGCGGCCGGTGGTCCAGTTCCTGGTCGATCTCTGCAAGCCGAGCCAGTTGCGTACGTCGCCGTTTTTGCGCGGGTTCTATTTCAGCGGCGTACGGCCGGTTATCGTCGACGACTCCGCCGGCATGCAGGCGGCCAAGCAGCAGCATCAGTCCGCGCTCGATCCGGGCCAAGGCGCGACGCGCATTTTCAAACTTGGACCGGGCGGCGTGTTTGGCACGCAGCAGCCGCAGCTGACGCCGCAGATCGGCGCGACGAAGAAAGTTCCGCAGTGGCCGTTCCTCGGCCGGCTGTTTAACGACGTGATCCTGAGCGACGCGGAAGCGCAACGCGCCTCTGCGGCGTCGACGAAAACTTCGATGGCGCAGCGTGTGATCTTTGGCGCGGTGGCCGCGCTCGCGTTGATCTACGCGATTCTGGCGACCGTCAGCTTCGCGGGCAATCGTACGCTCGAAAACGGCGCGATCGAAAACGCCAAGGGCATCGCGGGCGTGAACATCACCGATCCGAATGCGCTGGTTGACTCGGCCTCGCTGGCGAAGCTGGAAGCGTTGCGTGTGACGCTGGCGCAGCTCGATCAGTACAAGACCGAAGGCGCGCCGTGGAAGCTGCGCTGGGGCTTGTACTCGGGCAATGAAATGTATGCGCCCGTGAAAGAGATCTGGTGCCAAAAGTTCAATCAGACGCTGCTGGGACCGACGCATGGATCGATGCAACGGATGCTGAAAGGGCTGCCGTCGTCGCCGCAACCGACCGACGACTACGGCCTGTATTTCAACGCGCTGCGAACCTATTTGACGATTACGATCTACGGCGACAAATCGACGAAAGAAGCGACTTCGCCCGCGCTCTATGGCGCGTGGGCGGCGGGCCGCGATGTAGGTGATCGAGCGCAGTTGGCGAAGGCCCAGTTTGATTTCTACTCAGACTACTTGCGCACCTCCGGCGGATGTCCTTTGCCGTTCGACGCCGAGGCGGGAGCGCGCGGACGCAAGTTCCTGGCGCAGTTCGAGGGCGTCGATTCGATCTACCAATCGATGCTGGCGGCGGCTAACAAAGCCGTGAAACCCGTGAACTACAACAAAGACATCAAGGACTCGGAAAAGATCATCGTCAATAATCGCGACGTGGGCGGGGCGTTTACCAAGGACGGCTTCGCGAAGATGTCGGACTTCATCAAGAATCCCGATCCCTTCTTCGGCGGCGATAAGTGGGTGACGTGCGGCGACCAGGCGAATCCGAAGGACACGGCGAGGACGTCGTGTGGAGGCGGCTTGGCGATCAATCGAGGGGAACTCGCGGGCAAGTTGCGGGATCTCTACACGGGCGATTACATCAAGGCGTGGCGCACGTACTTCCGCAATTCGACGTTCCAAAAATACAAGGATCTGGAAGATGCGACGCAGAAGCTCGATCAGATCGTCTCGAACGATACGCCGCTGATGGCGCTGTTCTGGCTGGCGACGAAGAACACCGATGTCAACGACGACAAGATCAAGCTCGCGTTCCAACCGGTGCGCGAAGTGGTGCCGCCGCCGGCGACGATTCAGAAGTATATCTACGCCGAGAAGAACGGGCCCTACATCGACTCGCTGGCGAAGCTGCAAAAAGCGCTGGCGGATGCGCTGCCGAATTTGAAGTCCGATCCGAACGCGGCGAACAAGCCGATCGACGCGGCAAGCGATTCACGACAGGTGTTGAAGGCCGCGGTGCGAACCTTTAATCCCGATCCGGAAGGCAAGGTGGACCAGATGTCGGCCAACCTCCTGGAAGATCCGATCAAGGAAGTCGAGCGGTTCTTGAAAGGGATGGGCAAGGACGAACTGAACGCCAAGGGCGCCGGCCTGTGTAATCAGCGCTTCGCGGGCTTGCGCGGCAAGTTCCCGTTTAATCCGGCTGTAAAACCGGAGGCGACGCTGGCCGATGTGGCGACCGTGTTCCAGCCCGGTACGGGATCGATCTGGCAGTTCGTTGAAGGCGATCTGAAGAAGCACATGAAAAAAGAAGGCGGCAAGTGGACGAGCGTCAGCGAGGGCGGGATCAACATCAACCCCGCGTTCGTCGGATTCGTGAATCAGGCGCAGCGCTTCTCCGATACGGTGTTCCCGGGCGGGGCGACGCAACCGCGCATGACCTACACGTTGACGCCGGTCCGGTCCGATGTCGTGACCGGATCGACGCTAACGATCGACGGCCAGTCGCAGAACTTCGGCGCCGCGGGTGGAGCGAAGCAGTTCACTTGGCCGGGCACGAATCACCAGGGCGTGAAGGGAGAAGTGAAGTTTGTCGGAGGCACATCGTTCGGCGTGGAGGAGGCCCCCGGGTTGTGGGGCATCTATCGGTTTATCTACGCGGCCGATACATTGACCCCATCCGGCAACGGACAAAGCATCGAGTGGAAGATGCGCCAGGGCCGCTCTGGCGCCATCATGCAGGTGGCGGGAAAACCGGCGAGTTACAAATTCGAAGTCAACGTGCCGATCTTCTCCCGCGAATTTATTCAGAGCCTGCAATGCGTACCCCTGGTGGCGAAGTGACCCTTCGGTGATACTATGAGAACTCGGACTCCGCGATGATGCAGCTACCAGCAAGAATCGGCAAGTACGAACTCCAGGAGTTCCTGGGGGGCGGTATGTCCCACGTCTACCGCGCGCAGGATACCGTTCTGGGCCGTATGGTGGCGGTTAAAATTCTCACCGAACAAGGCTGTACCGACGCGGAAGCGAAAGCGCGCTTTCTGCAAGAGGCGCGAGTGGCGTCGAGCATCGTTCATGAGAACATCATGAACGTCTACGACTTCGGCGAGGAGGGCGGCAAGCCCTTTATCGTGATGGAGTTCCTGAAGGGCCAGAGCTTGCGCGACGCGATCCGCTCCGGCGCGGCGGGCAATATCAGGAACCGGTTGACGCTGGCGGTGCAAATCGCCAAGGCGCTCGACTACATTCATCAGAAGAAGATCATCCACCGCGATATCAAGCCGGAGAACTTGCAGGTCGATCAAACCGGCAAGATCAAACTGATGGATTTCGGTATCGCCAAGGCCGAAGGCATGCAGTTGACGCGCGCCGGTTTCACGCTCGGCACGCCGTACTACATGGCGCCGGAACAGGTGCTTGGGCAACAGGTTACGCATATGGTCGACGTCTACTCGTTCGGCATTTTGCTGTTCGAGTTGCTCACGGGCGCCAAGCCGATCATGGGCGAGTCGATCGAGAAAATCTTCAACAAGATCTTGTACGAACCGCTCGACATGGCGCCGCTGCAGGCGGCGGGCGTGGAGCAGGAAGTGCAGCGGATCATCGCCAAGTGCACGGCGAAGCAGCCGCACGACCGCTATCCCAAGCTTTTTGACGCGGCGAGCGACATTGAGCGCTACCTCGGATTACAGGGTTCGGTGCGCACGGTGACGACCTCGATGCCTACGATGAGCGCGCAGCAGGCGGCGCAAGCCGCGCAGCAGCAGCGGCCCGCGGGGCTACCGCCCATGCCGACGCGCCCGACGACACAGCCCACGCAGGGCTGGCAACCGACGCAGCCCACACAGCAACCGCCCCATGCGACGATGGGCACGCAGCAGGTTCCCGAAGGCTTGCCGGGTTTTGTCAGTGTTCTTCCGGCGACGCTGCAGAATCAAACCGGCGTCATGGTCGTGGTGGCCTTCGCCGTGTTGTTGGTGATGGGCCTCATCTACTTCGTCATCAGTCTGCTAATTTAGGGAAACTATGCAACTTCCGGTGCGGTTCGCCAGATACGAGCTACAGGAGTTCCTGGGCGGCGGTATGTCGCATGTCTACCGCGCCGTGGACACCGTGATCGGCCGCCAGGTGGCGGTGAAGATTCTTACCGACGACGGCTGCCGCGACACCGAGGCCAAGGAACGATTTCTGCACGAAGCGCGAATGTCGGGCGCGATCTCGCACGACAACATCGTGACAATTCACGACTACGGCGAGGAACAAGGGCGTCCCTACATCGCGATGGAGTTTCTGCGCGGCGGCGATCTTCGCGATGCGCTGCGAAAGAATCAGGCGGGCGATTTGCGCAACCGGTTGCGCATCGCGACCGAGTCGGCGGCGGCTTTGGAATACGTGCACAAAATGGGCATCATTCATCGCGACATTAAGCCGGAGAATATTTTCATCGAGCAGTCCGGCCGCGCGAAGTTGATGGACTTCGGCATTTCGAAGGCTGCCGGCTTCAACATGACCAAAGCCGGCAACACAATGGGCACGCCTTACTATATGGCGCCGGAGCAGGTGCAAGGCGTGAACATTATGCCGCTGGTGGATGTGTATTCATTCGGCATCGTGCTGTATGAGTTGTTCACGGGCGAGAGGCTCGTCACCGGCGACAGCATGGAGCGGCTGTTCTACGTCATTCTGCACGAAAACCCGGATCCGGCGAAATTGGTGGCGGCGGGATTGCCGCAAGCGTTGATCGACTTGATTATGCGGTGCACTGCCAAGAAACCGGAAGAGCGGCTGCAGAGTTTTTCCGCGATCAAACAAGTGCTGATCGGAATCGCGTCTTCCGAGGTTCCGGCGGGTGCGCCGGCCGCGCCAAAGGCCGCGTCCAAGCCGGTCGAAGGTAGCGGCTTGAAGATGGGGCCGATCGTAGCTGTCGCGGCAGTCGCGGTGTTAGTGGGCGGCGGAGCGATCTGGTACTTAATGCAGGACCGGAAAAAACCGGCGGAGGAAAAGAAGGCTTCAACCGAATTGCCCGCGCTGTTGACGGCCAAGGGCGGAGACATGGTGTTGGTGGCGGCGGGCGAGTTTCTGTTCGGCTCGGCGCGATCGCCGGTGAAGACCCCGGCGTTCTACATCGACAAGACTGAAGTGCCGGTGAAGGCATTTCAGGAGTTCGCGGCGGCGTCTGGACGAACACTGCCCACGGGCAACGCCGCGGATAAGCCGATGCTACCGGTTGTAAATATTTCCTTCGACGACGCAAGCGATTTTTGCAAATGGGCAGGTAAGCGGATGCCCGGCGAGTTCGAATGGGAGAAAGCGGCGCGCGGCGGCGATGGGCGGGCGTTCCCGTGGGGTAGCAAGGAAGACCCCGAGAATGCGAACGTCGAAGAGAGCGCGAAGAAATTTGGCGAAGCGCCGACCGTGGTGGATAGCTTGGAATATGCCAAGAGTCCTTTCGGCGCGTTGCACATGACCGGCAACGTCTGGGAGTGGGTGGAGCGCCCGCACACGCCCAGCGTGAATGCGGTGGAAAGCTTCGCGAAGGTTTTGAAACCCGCGCCAACTCCGAGCGAACCGTGGCACTACATCAAGGGCGGCGCGTTCGACCGTCCGCTGGCATCGGGCGTGGCCTTTGAGTTCTCCAGCATTCCCGCACGCATGACGAGCCCGACAATCGGCTTTCGCTGCGCGCAGGACGCGCCGGCGAAACTACCATAACTTACACTGCTTCTCCGGCTCGCGCACCATCGGATCGCCGCGCTTGCACGAGAACGCCTGATGGAACTCCGGCATGTTCATCAGCGTGGCGTTTGCGCGCCAGCGGGCGATCGGGTGGGGATCGGTTTGCAGCCGCATGAGCATCGCTTCGGTCCGGGATTGCGATCCCCAAAGCCGCGCGAAAGCGAGAAAGAAACGCTGGTCGGCGGTGTAGCCGTCAAGCACCGGACCCGGTTGGCCGTTGAGCGAACGTTTGTAGGCCCGGTACGCCAGCGCGAGTCCGCCGAGATCGCCAAGCGCTTCGCCGACGACAAGGCGTCCGTTGTGGCGCAACCCGACGCCGGTGTCGATCTCATTGAACTGCTCGATCACGCATTGCGTCCGCGTCTCGAACTTCTTGCGGTCTTCGGGCGTCCACCAGTTCTTTAGATTCCCGGAAAAGTCGTACTTCGAACCTTGATCGTCGAAGCCGTGTCCCATTTCGTGGCCGATGACCGCGCCGATGGCGCCGTAGTTCACGGCGTCGTCGGCTTCCATATCGAACAAGGGCGGCTGCAAAATGCCGGCGGGGAAGGCGCTCTCGTTTTTCGGCGGGTTGTAATAGGCGTTAACGGTTGGCGGCGTCATGCCCCAGTCGATGCGATCGGCGGGCTTGCCGATTTTGGCGAGGCCGTATCTGCGCGTGGCGAGGCTTGCTGAGCGGAGGCTTTCGACGAACGCATCGCGCTGAATGGCGACGTCGGAGTAACTGCGCCACTGATCGGGGTAGCCGATCTTGGCCTCGAAGGCGCTCAACTTGGCGATGGCGTTCTTGCGCGTCGCCGGGTCCATCCACTCCTGCTTGCCGATCTCCTCGCTTAGCGTCGCGCGCAGGTTCTCGACGAGTACGTTCATGCGCACCTTTGCGGTGGGCGGGAAGTGCTTCTTAACGAACACCTGGCCCAGCGCAAATCCGAGGGCGCTATCGACCGTGTCGGAACAGCGCTGCCAGCGCGGTAACGGTTCGCGCGTGCCGTTGAGCACCGTGCTGAAGAAACGGAATTTTTCGTCGGCGAAGCCAGCCGAGAGATTTGGTGCGGCGGCGTTGATGACCCGCCACTGGAGCCACAGTTTCCACGTTTCCAGCGGCGCTTCCGCGAGTTGCTTGTTGAAGTGCTCCAGCGTCTTTGGTACGGCAACGTTGATGGGCGTGTTGTGCGAGATCTTCAAGGCCGTGAAGGCGGCCTTCCAGTCGAACTCCGGCGCGAGCGCGGCCAGGCCGGCGAGGTCCTTTTTGTTGTAGCGCGCATACGGATCGCGCATGTGGGCGCGCGCGGGCATCACGGCGGCGGTGGCGGTTTCAAAGGCAAGCAACGTTTCGCCTCCGGCGCCGAGGCCGGCATGTTTCAGTTGGGCATCGACATGCCTGACAAATTCGGCGCGGATCGACTTGGAGCGCTCATCGTCCTTCAAGTAGAAGTCGCGATCGCTAAGCGAGATCCCGCTGACACGCACGGCGGCGATGATCTCGCGCGAATTCTTCATGTCGGGACTTCCGGAGATCCCAACCGGCGCGGCGCCCCGGCCCTCCCTGAGAAATTCGACCAGCGCGGACTTCAGTTGCGCGCGCGAATCGATAGCGCCGATGCGCGCCAGATTCGCGGCAATCGGCTGCGCGCCGAGCTTCTCAATGCGCGCGGTGTCCATGCACGCGGCGTAGAGATCGCCAATCTTCTGCTCGTTGCTGCCCGGAGCGTTCTTTGCCAGCGCGGCGGCTTCGAGGATGACGCGGATGCGCTCCTTGTTTCCTTCGCGAACGACCGACATCGTGCCCCAGCCGGATTGCGTCGCGGGAATGGGATTGCGGTCCATCCAGCCGCCGTTGGCGAAGCGCCAGAAATCGTCGCAGGGCTTGCAGGTGGTGTCGAAATTGGTAGTGTCAATACCGCTCTTCGGTGGAGGAGCGGCGAATAGCAGACTGATGGTAAGCAGACTTAAACTCGATCGCATTACCAACAGTGGAGCACAGTTCGCCCCCTATTTTTTCTTGATCGAGTTGACGTAGGCGACAATTTTCAGGATGTCGTCCTGCGCAATGCGATCGCCGAAGGCTTGCATGGCGCCGGTCGCGCCGGCGTAGATTACTTCGTACACGCCCGCATCGGTTGACACGCGCGGATAGGTGACCTGCGCATCGACGATGTTCGAACCCATGCGGCCGGTGCCGTCGCCAAGATGGCAGCTTGCGCACCACTTGTCATAAAGCGCCTTGCCGGCCGAGATCGCGCCGCGGTTGCCGTTGTAAGCGTTAGTGCCGTCCTTACGCATCTGGGCGACAGCCGGGGTTACGCGATCGTTCGCCATCTTGGTGAAATCGATGGGTTTGTTGTCGAGCGCGTTGCGCAGTTGGAAAGGACCCGTCGACGAGGTCTCGACGGGCGCGCCCGCGGTGCGAGCCGTCTCGGCGCCGGCGGGAACTTCGTTCGCCGGAACGATGCGCCACAACGCACCCGGAGGATTGCCGGTGGCGCCCTTGTCGGCAGTGTAGAAGCAGTTGCAGTTTACCGCCATGACGTAGCCGTTTTCGTCGTAACCGCCGGCGGTGAATTGCAGATTCGTGTGCGCCAGTTCCTGCAACACAAACTTGCTGCCGTTCCAACCTGTGCCGAATACGCGGCCCGAGCACCAGTCGCCGACGAGATACACGCCCTTCATGCCACCGTAGTTGGCGACGCCGAGGCCTTCGACGGAACATCCGTGGCCGTCTTTCAAAGGCTGCGCACCGGGATACGGAATCTCGTGCGGATACTCGGATGCGGGCAGCGTGCCAACGATCGGGCACTTGTCGTTCGGCCCAGTCATCGGGAAACACTTCGTGCCGTTGACCTTCGCCCAACCGTAGTTCTCGCCGCCCTTTGACGATGCCGGCTGGAAGTCGATTTCTTCCCAATGATTCTGGCCGACGTCGGCGATCCAGAGATCGCCCGTCTTTAGATCGAACGAAAACTCATACGGGTTGCGCAGACCGTAAGCCCAGATCTCGCGGCGCGCCCGCGTCTTGATCTTCGAGAAGTCGAGTTCGCTGATGCCGAACAGCGACATCAACTGCTCCTTGGCGGCGTAGGCATAGGGGTTCGACGGCGGGATCTTGTAGGCTTCGCGATCGTCGTCGACGTTGACGTCGATGCGCAACATCTTGCCGAGCCACGTGCTCAAATCCTGGCCCGCCTCAAGCGGATCGCCTTCCCAGCCGCCGTCGCCGGAGCCGATGTAGAGATAGCCGTCGGGGCCGAATTCGATCTGGCCGCCGTTGTGATTGTAGTAGGGCCGAGGCATGCGCATCAGCACTTTCGCGGTTTGCTTGGTGCGCTCCGGCGTCAGGAAATTCGGGCTATTCTTGTCGACCTGGAAACGCACGATCACGCCGTCGCCATTGAACGGCAGCGAGGCGTAATGCACGAAGAAGTAGCCGTTGTCCTTAAATTTCGGATGGAAGGCGACCGAGTAAAGGCCCTGCTCGACGAAGCCGGTCTGCACGTCGCTGCCCAGCGGATTGATGTTGGTGAGATCGAGGAACGGTTCCTTCTGCACCCGGCCGTCCTTGTGCACGACGCGGATGCGGCCGACGCGCTCGACGACAAAGATGCGGCCGGAGCCGTCGCCGGCGTTGGCGACATTGGTGGGGTCCATGAAACCGTCCGCTACCTTGACGAGCGCGATCTTCGGATTACCCGGCAGAACGCCGCCGGGACGCGCGACTTCGTCAACGGTCTGAGGGACGCGGGCGCCGCTTTGCGCCCAGAGCAGAGAGGCCAGCGCGAGCGCGCCGCCGGTGAGTATCCAGTATCGATTCAGCACCGGATCATTATATTGCAGATGATCAAGGGATCGGCGAAAAGGGCAGCGGGCGCAGGAACGCCGTCGAGATGTTCGACACGATTTCCGCATCGGACCAGCCGGGCGTTACGCGCAGCTTCTGCCACTCCGGACTTCCAATGAACTTCGCCCAATTGGCCTCGCGCGCTGCCAGCGAATCGAACCAGAGCATGTAGGTCAGGTTCGGTTGTTTCTGGCCGAAAACGGTCTCGCCGAAGAACACGGGTTCAAGGCCGGTCTTTTTGAAGATCGCGATTTCGCCTTCGTTGAACATGCGGATCTTTTCTCCGAGCGAAGTGGCGTCGTCGCTTTCGTACGTACGCAGCTCAAAGGTGCGCGGCGTCTTGCCAAGCGCGGGCGTTACGATCTGTGGGAAGCCGCCGAAGCTGAGCAGCACCGATGTTTCGTAGCGAACGTAGCCAAGCCCCGGCTTTTCATTGAAAGCCTTCTGCGCCGCGGCGTAGACCTTGTCGGCAGCGATTTTGGCCATCGCGGTTTCGATCGCGGCGAGCGACGGAAACCCAGCGATGACCAGGAAGTAAGGAGTGTCGGCGGCAAGCGCCGAAGCGAACATCCCGATGCCGTTGGCCCCGACGCGCTGCAGCGCGGGGAGCGTGGCCTTTTCGAGGAACTCGGAGGTGCGCGCGGCTTGGCCGTCGGCGCTGTTGCGCAGAAAGATTTTGCGCATGTAGATGTACTGACGGGCGGGGCTGGACTGCGATTGCAGAGCGGCGGCGGTGGATGTCGATGCGATCATTTTTCGGCGGGTCATCGAATTTACGGTAACAAAATGGCGGATGGCGGATATTGTAAGGTGACGATGACCTTCGGAGAGATCTATGAAGAGCACGCTCCGGCGGTTTATCGGTGCCTGTTGGCATGGTCGCGGAACGCGGCGCTGGCCGAGGAGTTGACGTCCGAAACGTTTTATCGTGCGATCGTTGCCGAACAGGAAGTACGCGCGGCGACGGCGCGGGGATATCTGATCGCGATCGCGCGCAACGTGTGGCGCAAACAGTTAATGCGGCGTGGGCGCGTCGGCGAAATGCCGGTGGACGTGACTGCGCCCGCGGCGCTATCGGCAGAGGCCCGGTTGGATTTGGAGCGGGCTCTGGAAGCGATCTCGTCCCTGCCGGAAGAGTTGCGGGAACCGTTGGTCTTGTATGCGCAGGGCGGCTTGAGCTACGACGAAATCGCGGCACAACTGGAAATCACACTCGCGGCGGTGAAGATCCGCATCTTCCGCGCGCGGCAGAAATTGGAGAACTACCGATGACACTTCATCCCGACATCCTGACCGATCTTGTAATCCTGTATCACGCCGGCGAGGCGTCGCAAGCTTCGAGGACGCTGCTCGAAGAAGAAGCGCGGCGGAACGCGCAGCTGGCGGCGGCGCTGGCGGCGGCGCCTCGCGCCATGGCCGCGCTTCCCGCGAGTGGAGTCGAAGAGCGGCGTGTCCTCCGGAAAGTTCGATCCCGCTATCTGGTACTGGCGTTTGCGACTGTTTGGTGCTTGGCGCTACTGGCCCTCGCGATTCTGCCTCGGGCGTTGGCGACGTTCGTGGATGTCGCGATTCTGGTTGAGTTGACGCCGTTCTTGCTGATGGTGCTGTTCTTTGGGGGCGCGATTGCTTCGTTGATCTTTTTCTGGCGGCGCGGCTGCTAGCGAACCGTATACCCCTTGCGATGCCGAATAACAGCCTTCGGAAACTTCGCTTTCGCCGCCGGCGAGAGTTCGACGCGGATGCTCCTTTGCACACCGGGCTCGCCGCCGGGCGTTGGATAGTGCAGGCTAAAACGCGAGCGAATCCGTTCGAGGATTTGCCCCAGCGCTTCATCGCCGCGATCGGACTTTAGAATGTCCCCGCCGGTGGCGTCGGCGATGTCGAAGACGTTGGCATAGCTGAACTCCGGATTCTTGAACTTCGATTCCCCGTTGGGCCGCCGCGCCCGCCCGACGACGATCGAATTGCAAACGATGTTGGCGTCGTTCAACGCCTGGATTACCTCCGCGTCGCCGAGTTGGTAGTTAATGCCCATGTTGTCGGTAACGATCAACACGGCGCGGCGGCCATTCACCGGCGCCTTCTCTTCGAAGTACTTCGCGGCGTCGCGAATGGCATGATTGATCTGCGTGCCGCTTCCCAAGGTCCGGTCACGGATCGCGGTCTTCAATTCGGCGGCGACGGTGTCGTGCGCCGCAGTGAAATCAACAGCCGCTTTGGTATGACGCGCGAAGGGCATCACGCCGACTTGATCGCCGGGCTTCAGGTTCTTCAGCGCCGCGCGGGCGGTCGAACTCATCTGTTCGAGGAACTTGATCATCGAGCCGGAGACATCGAGCAACAGCAGAACGGTCAGCGGCTCGCGTTCGTGGTCGAAGTAGCTCGCCTTCACCGGTTGGTTGTTATCGTAGAGAAGGAAGTCGTCACGCGTAAGCCCGGAAACGATCCGCTGCCCGTCCATGACCTGGGCGTCGACGCGCACGGAAGCGACACCGGCGCGAAACGTGATGGTTTCGGTGGCATCCTGCCCTAGCGCGACTCCGGCGAACACGCCTGCCAAGAGCACACTCGTCCTCATGTCTTCTATTATCATCGGAACCGCTGGACACATCGATCACGGAAAAACCGCGCTGGCCGGCGCGCTGACCGGAATCGAGACCGATCGCCTCGCCGAAGAGAAGCGCCGCGGCATCTCGATCGAACTCGGCTTTGCGCATCTCGATCTCGGAGGCGGCGTGACCGCCGGCTTCGTCGACGTGCCCGGACATGAGCGCTTCGTCAAGACGATGGTCGCCGGTGTTACCGGCATCGACATCGTTCTGCTCGTCATCGCCGCCGACGAATCGATCAAGCCGCAAACGCGCGAGCACTTCGACATCTGCCGGTTGCTGGGCGTGCGCGCAGGAATTGTTGTGTTGACGAAGCGCGATCTCGTCGACTCCGACATTCTCGGGCTTGTGAAGATGGAAGCCGAGGAGTTTGTCGCGGGCTCGTTTCTTGAGGGCGCGCCTGTCATCGCGGTGTCGGCGAAAACGGGAGAAGGGCTTGACGAGTTGAAAGCGGCGATGCGGAAGCTGGCTGTTGAAAGCCCCGCGCGAACGTCAAAACAACCGGTGCGATTGCCCATCGACCGCGCGTTTGCGATGAAGGGCTTCGGCGCGGTCGTCACCGGCACTCTGACCGCTGGCGCAATTCAACCGGAACAAGAGTTGGAACTGCATCCGCTCGGCCGGCGACTGCGCGTGCGCGGCGTGCAGGTGCACGGCAAGCCCGCGAAAGCCGCGCGCGCGGGCCAACGCACGGCGGTCAATCTGAGCGGCATCGATCACACCGAAATCGCTCGCGGCATGCAGCTCGCCGCACCCGGCGTGTTGCGTTCGACGCAGGTAATCGACTGCCGGTTGACGCTTCTGCACGGCGTGAAACCGTTGCACTCTCGCACGCCCGTCCACTTTCACGCCGGTACGGCGGAGGTGGTCGGCACGGCGCGTCCGCTAGGCGATGGCTTCGCGCGCATTCGATTGCGCGAGCCGATGTTGCTGCTGCCGGGCGATCGCTTCATCGTGCGCAAATTTTCGCCGGTCCTCACGATCGGCGGCGGTGAGGTCATCGAAATCGACCCACCGCGAAAAAGCCGCGTTGCTTCACTCGCAATCGGTGATCGCGCGGCGATCGTCATGGGTGATGCGATGACGCGCGCTGAGCTGTTGTGGCGTTTGGGCGAACCGGCATCCCCAGGCGTTGAGATCGGCGAGTGGTGCGTGAACGCCGCCTGGATCGCGTCCGTTTCCGAAGCGCTCGAAAAGACGCTCGCACAGTTTCATCGCGAGAAACCGCTCCTGCCAGGCATGCCGCGCGAAGAGTTACGCACACGCTGCAAAATTCCGGCGCATCTGTTTGACGCCGTGTTGCAGCGGAACAAGAAGGTCGTCGCGCAAGGCGAATTGGCGCGCTTGGCGACTCACCGCGTGCAGTTGCAGCAAGACGAGGAAGAGGCCCGCGCCAAGATTGAGAACGCGTTTCGCGCCGGCGGTTTGGCCGTGCCCGGGCAACGCGAAGTGTTGGCCGCGTGCGGCGTCGATGGCACGCGCGCATCGATCCTGCTCAACACGATGCTGCGGGAGAAGAAACTCGTGCGCGTGTCGATGGAACTTGTCTTTCACGCATCGGCGATCGAAGGATTAAAGACCTTACTCGCCGCCAAGAAAGGTCAGCGCTTCAATGTTGGCGACTTCAAGGATTGGACCGGGGCGTCGCGAAAATACGCGATCCCGCTGCTCGAGTTCCTCGACCGCGAACGTGTCACGCGGCGCGATGGGGACGATCGCATCGTCCTCTAAAGCCCACCGAAAGACGATACGCTATTGCGGATGTCCTTAAGTTTCGCGATGCTCGCCGGCTTGGCCGCGGGCATGACGATCGGCTTCCTGCTGCCCGCGGCCGCGCCGTGGCTGGAGCCCATCGGCGTGCTGTGGTTCAACGCGCTGCGCATGGTGGTGATTCCGATCGTCGCCGCGCAGTTGATCCTCGGCATCAACAGCAAAATGACCGAACGCGATGTCGGCACGCTTGGCGCCAAGGTCTTTGCGTGGATGGTCGGCCTGCTGCTCTTCTGCGGCACGATGACGGCCTTCACGACGAGCTTTCTCTTCCAATTCGCCCCGGCCGACGCGCCGGCCGGATTGAAGCCGCCCGCGCCGATCGCCGCCAACTTCGGCGACTGGTTCGCCGCGCTGCTGCCGTCGAATCTTTTTCAAGCCGCGGCCGAGGGCAAACTGATTCAGCTCATCTTCGCATCGATCCTCTTCGGCTTCGCCGTCCGCCGACTCGCCGATGACCGCCGCGCCGCGCTGCTCGCCGTAATCGAGGCAACCAACGAAGCGATGTTGACGATCATCCGCTGGGCGCTGGTCATCGCGCCGCTCGGCATCGGCGCAATGGGCTGCGGGCTCGCCGTAAAGCTCGGCAAAACGGCGGTCGGCGCGTTCGCCTTCTACATCGTCGCTTTCAGCGCGGCCGTGGCGTTCAACGTGATTTTCATCTACATCCTTGCCGCGACTCGCGTGAAGCTCTGGCCGTGGGCAAAGGCGATCGTCCCCGCGCAAGCGTTGGCGTTTGGATCGCTCTCATCACTCGGCACGCTGCCGTTGATGATCGACATCGCACGCGACAAACTCAAGCTGCCCGAGCCCGCCGTGCGTTTCTCACTGCCGCTGGCCGTCACGCTGTTTCGCTTTTCGACCCCCGCTGCGCAAGTCGGCGGCGCCATCTTCATCGCGCATCTCTACAACATCCCCATCACTCCGATGCACATCGCATCGTTGATTCCCGTCTCCGCGCTGCTCAGCCTTTCCGCCCCGGGCATCCCATCGAGCGGTCTGCTTGTCGCGCTGCCCGCGTTTCAACAACTTGGACTCCCGCCGGAGGGCCTCGCGCTGCTGCTTGCCGCCGATGCGATTCCCGACATGTTCAAAACGTCAGTCAACGTCACCGCGCACTTCGCGGTCGCCACGATCACGAGTTCGGTACACTCGAAAGTTGGCGGAAGCGCAGTTTGATCAGGCATATTTCGAGCGAATGGCGGCGCTTGAAGACGCGCATCCATGGACGCGTTCGATGCGTACGTTGACACTTTCGCTGCTCAAAGCCCACGGCTTACAACAAGCGAGCGCCGTCCTCGATGCCGGCTGCGGCACGGGCCTCTTTCTCCGCGACTTCCGCGACACCTTCGCGCCATCGCTCGAAGCGGGCATCGACTTCGCCTGGCCCGCGCTGCCCTTCGCCGCGCATCGAACATCCGCCCTGTTGGCCGGCGCCTCGGCCGACGCGCTTCCCTTCCGCGACGGAAGCTTCGACGCCGTTCATTCCGCCGATGTCCTCCAGCACATGACCATCGCAGGCGCCTTGGGAGCCATGCGTGAATTCCGGCGCGTGCTGAAACCGGGCGGCTTGGCCGCCTTGCGCCTACGCGCGACACGGCGCTTCATTCCCAACGCCCCCGACGTCGATTTCGACCACGCATATAGCGAGACCAGTTTGAGGAGTTCTCTGTCGACAGTCGGCTTTCAAGTGTTATTTCTTCGGCGCGTGAATGTGCTTCCGTCGCTAGCAGCGGAACTGACATATACACCGCCCGATCCCGACGCGCCCGTCAAAGGAATTGCGTTGCGCAGTGAAAGCGACGCGCGCGGCAAAGTGTTGTCTGCTTATCTTGCATTCGAACGCGGCTGGTTGCGAGCCGGGATGCCGACTCCAGGAGTAGGCCATACGCTTCTCGCAATCGCCAAAACCTGATCTAATAAAGCCAGGTCATTTATGAGAATACTGCTCGCCGTGCTCCTCGCCGCTACCTCCGCGTTCGCGCAAGCCCCCGTCGTTTCCGGCCGCATCACGGACTCCTCCGGCGCCGTCGTCTCCGCCGCCCGCGTCGAGATGATCAATACCGCCACCGGTGTCAGAACCGTCACCGACACCAATGCCGACGGCTATTTCACATTGCCCCCAGTGCCGCCCGGCCCCTACAACATCGCGGCTTCATTGACCGGTTTCAAGGAAGCGCGCATCGAAGGATTCCGTCTGGAAATCGGCCAATCGCGCACCATCAATCTGCAACTCCAGCCGGGCGAAGTGAAGGAGAGCATCACCATCAAGGACACCGCGCCGCTCATTACTTCCAGTCGCGCCGATCGCGGCGCCGTCGTCGAAAACAAATTCCTCCTTTCAATCCCGCTGAACATCCGCAACCCCTATCTCTTGCTCGCCAATGTCCCCGGCGTTACGACCGGCCGGCTCGCGGGCGACAACACCGCCAGCCAGTCGACAACCAACAACTTTCGCATCAACGGCGGCCGCGGTTCGACGAGCGAAATTTTGATCGACGGCGCGGCGAACACCGGCACCTACAACAACCAGGTCTCCGCCATGCCGCAGCTTGATTCTGTGCAGGAGTTCAAGGTCAACACTTCGCCCTACGCCGCCGAATTCGGCCGCACCGGTGGCGGCGTAGTGAGCTTCTCGATCAAGTCTGGCACCAACGAACTGCACGGCACCGTGCACGAGTTCCTGCGCAACAGCGTGCTTGACGCCGCCGGCTTCAATTCCAATCGCGCGGGCCTCAGGCGCAAGCCGACGTTTCAAAGGAACCAATTCGGCCTCACTTCCGGCGGGCCCGTATGGATCCCGAAGCTCTACAACGGCAAGAATCGGACTTTCTGGTTTTTCGCGTATGAAGGACTCCGCCAACGCAGCCTGAACCCATACACGGGCACCGTGCCAACCGCCCTCGAACGCACCGGCGACTTCTCGCAATCGCGCGACACCAACGGCTCGCCGTTTCTGATCTTCGATCCGCGCACCACGCGCCTCGACCCCGACCGCCCCGCTGGCACAACGCGCTATATCCGGACTCTCTTTCCCGGCAACGTGATTCCACCCGCGCAGCTAAGCCCCATCGCGCGCGCTCTCATGCCCTACTATCCGGCGGCGAATCAGCGCGGCCTCGGTTCGAGCGACATCAGCAACTACTTCGTCGCCGCCGCCAATGCGCTCGACGGGAACCGCGTGGATGGCCGCTTCGATCACCAGGTGAATTCCAGACACACCGTATTCTTCCGCTACAACTGGTTCCAGAACATCAACGCGCAGCCGCTGGTTTTCGGCCACGCCGCGTCGCCGGTCGAAACGCCCAACCGCATTCCGGGAATCAACTGGGTCGGCAATCACACCTGGACGATGGGCCCAGGCACGATCTTGCAGCATCACTTCTCGATGGCGCAAAGCGAGACGAATCGTACGCCCCTGACACTCGACTTCGATCAAACAACGCTCGGCCTTCCGCGCTCGTTGATCGACGGCCAGCGCGTGAAATACTTCCCCGTGTTCTCGACATCCGGCCTCACGCAGGTGGGCCCCACCGGCACCGGTTACAACGCGGTGAAATCGCGTACCTGGCAGTACAACGCTTCGCTAACGTTGTTGCGCGGGCGCCACACGATTAAAACCGGCTTCGACACGCGCCGCTATCCGGTGTCGATCGATCAGTCGTCGCCGCTGTCGATCGGCTCCAGCGGCGCGTTCACCGCGGGTCCGAATCCGCAGGCGGCAGCGGCTCGCACGGGCCGCGGCTTGGCCGATCTCATGCTCGGCGTCTCCGGCGTTTCCTACACGCTTCGCCCACTCGAATTCCACCGCCATCCCTACTACGCCGGCTACGTGCAGGACGAATGGAAACTCACGCAGCGTTTGACGCTGACCTATGGCATTCGTTACTCGCTCGAACTGCCTCGCACCGAAGACAACAATCGCTATGTCTTTCTCGACCGCGATTCCACAAGCCCGCTCGACGGCAAAGTTCCGGGCATCACAGGCTTGCGAGGCGGCGTCGGTTTTGTCGGCGTAAACGGCGTCGGCCGTCGCACACAACGCGCCGACAAACAGAACTGGGATCCACGCATCGGCCTCGCCTGGCAGTGGAATCCGAAGACGGTGATCCGCACCGGCTTCGGCGTGTTTACCTCGTCGATCGCGCCGAACACCGATAACTCTCTCGGCTTCTCGCGCGCGACATCTTCGCTTGTCGCCGAACCGGATGGTGTCACCCCGCTGTTCAATCTCGGCAACCCGCTGCCCGGCGGCTTCATCGCCCCGACCGGCAATTCGCTCGGCCTCTCCACCAATCTCGGACAAGGCATTGTCGGACCGATCCGCCAACAGCGCCTCCCCTATCAGACGCAGTGGACTTTCGACGTGCAGCGCCAACTGCCGTGGCAGATGGTGGTCGAGGTCGGCTATGCGGGTAACGCCGGTATCGCGCTCCCGATGCCCGTTCAATTCAATCAGCTTCCCGACTCCGCTCTCGCGCTCGGCACGCAGTTAAACGCGACCGTTCCGAATCCGTTCGCCGGTGTGATCACCGATCCGACGTCGACACTCTCGCGCGCAACCATCCAGCGCGGCCAGTTGCTCCGTCCGTTCCCGCACTTCACAGGAGCCTCGGGCGCGCAAGTGCCCACGGGCCATTCGACGTATCACGGCCTGCAAACCCGCGTCGAACGCCGTTTCGCCGACGGCTTCGCGCTGCTGCTCGCCTACACCCACTCGAAGCTGATCGACAACGTCGGCGACTTCGGCGGCTTCCTCGGCGCATCGCCCGCCGCGGTCAACAACAATTGCTACGCGTGCGAGCGTTCCGTGTCGTTCTACGACATCCCCGACGTCGTCCGCGTGAGCCTGCGCTACGAACTGCCCTTCGGCGTCGGCAAGCCGAAGCTGAACCGCGGCGCGATGGCGCGAATCGCCGGCGGATGGTCCACCGGCATGTACTTCACCTGGGACAACGGCACACCCGTGCAAGTTACCGGACCGAACGATTCGAACTCGTTCGGCGGATCGCAACGCCCCGACGCCACCGGCGCGCCCGCGGCCTTGTCGAACATCCAACTCGTCGACGGCGCCAACTACTTCAACGCCTCCGCGTTCCGCCGCGCACCGCAGTTTACCTTCGGAACGGCCTCGCGCAATCTCTCCGACGTGCGCGTGCCCGGCAACAAGAACTGGGATCTGCTCATCGAGAAGCGTATTGCGATTAACGAACGGATCGGCATCGACTTCCGCACCGAGCTGTTCAACGCCTTCAACAACGTGATCTTTGCCGGCCCGCAGACCAACGTAACCTCGGCCGATTTCGGAAAGATCCGTCTGTCGCAAGTCAACACGCCGCGCCAGATTCAGTTCGGACTTCGCTTCAGCTACTAGTCGATCCGCTTGCCAAGATCCACCACGAGCCAAAGCAGCCCCACACACAGCATGAAGCCGGCCGCGAAATCCAACGCGGCCACCCAGCCGAATCGCGCCGCAAGATAAGGCGTCAACACGGGCGACAGCGCGCCGCCAAGGTTCGTGCACGTATTCAGCGCGCCGGCCAGCGTGCCCGCGTGACGTTCCGACAAATCGTTCGGCGCGGCCCAACTGGTGACCGCCGCGACGCTGTTGCAACCGGCGGCTATCGCTAGCAAAGCGATCGCCGCGTAGGCGTTTTCCATGCGCGACCCTACCAGCAACAGTGAGCACGAAACCAACGCCGCGATCCCCACCGGTACGCGCCGCCCCCACGGATGCCCCAGCCGCTTTAGGAACAAGTCCGACAGCCAGCCGCCCAACGGCGCGCCGAGTAGAATCGCCAGGAACGGCGCGGTCGACCAGTAGCTGCCCGCCATCAACTCCAGCTTCCGCACATTCACCAAGTACAGGAAAAACCATGTGTAGAAAATGTACGTCACATACCCCAGCATGAAGTTCGCGGCCGCCAGCGCGCGGATGCTCGCCGACCCCGCCAGCTTGCGCCACGGCATCGGTCCCGCTTCGATCGCCGGCGTGCGCCCCGCTTCAATGTAGGCCAACTCTTCCGCGCTCACGCCCGGATGTTCGCGCGGATTCTCCGTCGACTGCCAGTGCCAAAGCGCCGCCACCGCCACGCCCAACAACCCGCAACCTACGAACGACTCCCGCCATCCGAAATGCGTCATGCTCCACGCAATCGCCGGCGGCGTGAAGGCCCCGCCGATGCCGACCGCCACTAGAAACAAACTGCTCCCGCGCGCCCGCTCCGCGACGCTCATCCACCGCCCGATCATCTTGTTCGTGCACGGCAGCGCCGGGCCTTCGCCGGCGCCGATCAGGAATCGCACAACCCACATCGACACCACGCCCGCCCCCGCCGCCGTTAGCGCCGTGAACGCGGACCACCACAAAATCGCACCCGTCAGCACCTTGCGCGGCCCGAAGCGATCGCCCAGCCAGCCGCCCGGCGCCTGAAACAGGGCATAACCCAGCACAAACGCGCTCAACAGCGAACCGGTTTGGGTATCGCTCAACGCGAACTCGGTCTGAATATACTTCGCCGCCACGTTCATGTTGAAGCGGTCGATGAAGGTCAGCGTAATGACGATCAGCAGCAGTCCGTAGAGCCGCCAGCGGATGCGGCTCACGGCAGCCGGTAACCGGTCTTCGTCGTTGGAGTGCGATACACGCTGCCGCCGGCCGTTACGTACAAAGTCTTACCGGCGAAGCCAACGTTGGTCGGCCGCTCCGGCGTCGGCAGGAACGCAAGCTCCGCGCCCTTCGGAGAATAGACGCCGACGCCGAAACGCTTTTCGTTCCGCAGCGCCGCGTAGATGTTCCCCTCGCTGTCGCACACCAGACCGTCCGGCCCGTCCTCGGGCGCGTAGTTCACCAGCCTTTCGCGAAACGCCGCGGTGCCGTCGGCGCGTAGATCGTAGGCGTTCAACTCCATCCGTCCCTTCCGCGCCGGCGCTCCCTTCGGGAGACGATCGAAGCCCAGAAGCCCGTCGTCGTTGGTGACGACGTAGAGCGTTCGCTGATCCGGCGACACCGCCACGCCGTTCGGTTTCCCCGCGTCGGTGATGATGCGATGCACGCTGCCATCGGTATCGATCCGATACACCGCCATCACCGGCTGTTCTATCGGTTCATGCCCCAGATACCGCGGATCGCTGAAGTAGATCCGCCCCTTCTCGTCGATCGCGATGTCGTTCGGCGAGTTAAACGGACGCCCTTCAAACAGCCCGGCCACGATCTCGCTTTTTCCCGTCGTCATGTCCGTGCGCGTAATCCGCCGCCCGCCGTAATCGGCGCCCTCGGCCGCCACCATCCGCCCGCGCGCGTCGAACTTGATCCCGTTCGACATCCCGCTCGGCGATCGATAGACCGAAACGGTGCGCGTCCGCGGATCAAACCGCATAATGTGCCCGGCCTGCATCTTTGTTTCCGTCGTGAACGTGATGTCGCTGAAGTACACCATGCCGTCCGGCGCCGCGGCGACGCCCTCGGTCAGGTGTCCGCCCTCGAAGATCTTCTCCAGCTTCGCGCCAGGTGCGAAAATTTGCGCGGCGGCGTGCGCCGCCAGAAAAAGCAGTACCGTGCATTTCATGGGTGCGATATTATCACGAGACCTTTATGAAAGCCTGGAGATTCTACGGATTCGGCGATCTGCGTTTGGATGACGTGCCCATGCCGGATCTGCGGCCACGCCATGTGCTCGCGCAAGTGCTCGTCGTGCAGCCCAGCGTCACCGAGGCGCAACTCGCCGCCGGTGTGCGCACTCTCGCCTATGACCGCATCAAGAAGCGCCTCGAAACCGAGGCGCCGGTGCAACTGTTCGGCCACGAGTTCTGCGTCCGCATCGTCGAGACCGGTCCCGGCGTCACGAGATTCAAGCCCGGCGACCGCGTTGCCGCGCGCGCCAAACTCCCCTGCGAAAGCTGTCCGTTGTGTGATTCCGGCCGCGGCCATCTCTGCCGAAAAGGTCCCATCATCGGCTTCCAGCTTCCCGGCTGTTTCTGCGAATTCGCGGTGCTGCCCGAGATCGCGCTGACGCACGTCGACGACCGCATCTCCGACAACGAAGCCGCCTGCCTGCAATCGCTCAGCGACAGCGTGGCGTCGGTCGAAACCGCCGAAATCAAGATCGGCGACAGCGTCGCCTTCCTCGGACAGGGCAGCATGGGCCTGGAGTGCATGCAGATCGCCAAGGTCAGCGGCGCGGGCAAGATCATCACCGTCGATGTGCGCGACGAAGCGTGCGCGATGTCGAAGGAACTCGGCGCCGATCACGCCATCAACGCAACCAAGGAGGACCCCGTCGCCACCATTCGCGAACTCACCGGAGGCAACGGCGCCGACATCGTCTTCGAGTGCGCCGGCGGCAGCCCAACGCAGGGCCTCGCCGGCGTGCGCAGTGTCGCGCAGGCCGTCGATGCCGTCCGCTCCGGCGGAAAAATCGTCGGTGTGTCGTGGTTCGGTTCGCCGTTTGAGCTCGACGTCGATTTGATGCGCGAACGCAGCCTGCGTTACGTGTTCCCCGACATCAGCACGCTGGAACACCTCCAGCATACGGTGAGCCTGGTGGCCTCCGGCCGCGTGCAGATGAAACCGACGATCACGCACGTGCTCGAAGGCATCGAGAACGTGCCGCGCGCCTTCGAAATCACCGCCAACAAGGGCAAGTTCCAGGCCATCAACCCCGCGCAAGTGAGGATGGCTCAATGACGCCGGCCGCGCAACTGCGAAAGTTTGGAACAGGCCCGGTTTCCGACGCGCTCGGAAAAGGTGGCGCCATGGATCACGGCATTCGGCCTTGGTCGTCGAACGCACGTATGGCGGGCCCGGCCTTTACGGTGCAACTGCACACGGCCGACATTCTGATGGTCAGCAAGGCGCTTGCCGAGTGTCCGAAGGATCATGTGCTCGTCATCGACGGGCACGGCGAGCGAAACACCGCGCTCTGGGGCGGATTGACGACGATCAGTGCGCAGCGCAAGGGCCTGGCCGGCGTGGTCGTCGACGGCGCGATTCGCGATCTTGCCGACATTCGGAAGAGCCGCCTGCCAGTGTTCGCGCGAAGTGTCGTCCCCAACGCGGGCGGCGCGGAGTACGCCGGCAAGCTGCAAGTCTCCGTCGCGTGTGGAGGCATGGTTGTCAACCCGGGTGATTGGCTCGTCGGCGACGACGACGGTGTCGTAGTGATCCCAAAAGCCTCCCTCGCCATGGCAATCGAGGGAGCCGCCCGCATCGTCGCGGCGGAAAAAAAGATCGCCGCGGCCATTCGCAACGGCGTCGAAATCGCCGAACTTTTGCGCGTCGACGAAACGCTCGCGCGCAAAGCGAAGGAGATCTTCGTGCCGCAGTTGCGAGTCGGCGAAAAGTAGCGCGCGACTTCGGGCTGCTACCGCAATACTACACTAGAAGATTCAAGTCGTATGGCCGAATCTCCCATCACTCCCCGCGCGAAAGACTTCGCAACCTGGTATCAAGACGTTGTACTGCAAGGCGATATGGCCGAACCGGCCGAAATCGTCAAAGGCTGCATGGTCATCAAGCCCAACGGCTATGCCGTGTGGGAAGTGTTGCAGCGCGAACTCGATCAGCGATTCAAGGCCACCGGCCATCAAAACGTCTACCTGCCGCTACTGATTCCCGAGAGCTTCTTGAAGAAAGAAGCCGAACACGTCGAAGGATTCGCGCCCGAACTCGCCGTCGTGACGATCGCCGGCGGCAAGAAACTCGAAGAGCCGTATGTTATCCGGCCCACGTCGGAAACCATCGTCGGGCACTTCTTTTCGAAGTGGATTCAAAGCTACCGCGATCTGCCGATGCTCATCAATCAATGGGCGAACGTTCTGCGCTGGGAACTGCGCACGCGTATGTTCCTGCGCACGACCGAATTCCTCTGGCAGGAAGGCCACACGGCGCACTCGTCGCATGAAGAGGCGCTGGAAGAAGTGGTGCGCATGCTGCACGTGTATGGCGATGTCGCCGAAAACGTCATGGCGATGCCCGTCATCCGGGGCGTGAAATCGCGCGCCGAAAAATTCGCGGGCGCACTGCAGTCGTACTCGATCGAAGCGATGATGCAAAACGGCCTCGCGCTGCAGGCGGGCACGTCGCACGATCTCGGCCAGAACTTCGGCAAGGCCTTCGACGTGCAGTTCCAAAGCAAGGAAGGCAAGCTCGAATACGTGTGGCAAACAAGCTGGGGCGTGTCGACGCGCCTGATCGGCGGCCTGATCATGACGCATTCCGACGACAAGGGCCTGGTGTTGCCGCCGAAAGTCGCGCCGCGCAAAGGCGTGATCGTGCCGATCTACCGCAAGGAAGAAGAGCGCGGGCCGGTCATGGAAGCCGCCGAGAAACTGGCGTTGTCGATCGGCGCGCACGTCGACCGCCGCGATGGCCAAACGCCCGGAGCGAAGTTCTTCCACTGGGAGCGGCAAGGTGTGCCCGTGGTCATCGAGATCGGCCCCCGCGATCTCGCCGCCGGCAATGTAGTGCTCAAGCGCCGCGACACCGGGACCAAGGAAGTGATCCCGCAAGACACTCTGGTGGCGAAGTTCAATGAGACGCTTGACGCCATGCAGACCGATCTGTTCGCGAAGGCGAGGCAGCGGCTGGCCGACAACACCGTCACCGCGAATTCGCTCGAAGAGGTGCGCGCGATTCTCGACGACGTCACCGCCGAAAAGGGCGGCGGCAAGTTCGTCATGGCGCATCTCAAAGACGATCCCGCCAACGACGCCATGCTCAAGGAATTCCGCGCGACCGTCCGCAACATACCGCTCGAAGACCACTACGACGGGCCGGGCAAGTGTATTCTAACGGGCGAGAAGGTGCCGCAACGCGTGGTGATTGCGAAGGCGTATTAGGGGTTGACTTCTTGGTTTACGATTTGTAAACTTCTTTTGTGCGTGTCATCAGCCGGCCGGCGATTCTGCGCTTTTCGGAAAGGCATCGGGACGCTTTGGCGCCGCTGTCGAACTGGTATCGCATCACGCGCCGTGCTGATTGGGACTCGCTTGCCGATGTTCGGAAGGATTTTGCCCACGCCGACATCGTCGGCCGGAGGACCGTGTTCAACATCCATGGCAACAGTTACCGGCTGATCGCGCGCGTGAACAACCGCACCAAGCGGGTCTTCATTCTCGACATCCTCACTCACGCTGCATACACCAAGGGAGATTGGAAACGATGAGCACGACACTCGAACTCAAAGACTCCGCCTACGCCAAGCTGCTGACCAAGTCCCTTCCTCGCCCGATTCACTCTGAGTCAGAGCACGCCCGGCTCACCGCCCTACTGCTGGAGCTGGACGAGCGCGACGATCTTTCTCCCGAAGAAGACGCGCTTGCCGAAATCCTCACGCTTCTCATTGAGGACTACGAGGAGAAGCGGTTTCCCCTGCCACGCGTTTCGCCCGCCGCATCGCTGCGTGCGCTGATGGACGATCGCGGCCTGAAGCATAAGGACATCTGGCCCGTCATCGGTAACAAGGGAGCGGCGACCGAGGTGCTGGCCGGCCGCCGGGCAATCAGCAAGGCGCAGGCGAAACGCCTGGCGGAGTTCCTGCATGTCCCGGTCGAACTCTTTATCTGACGCTGTATGATGAAACAACGTGGACCCCGCCCCTATACAACTCGGTCCCTTCACCGTCCTCGGCAAAATCGGCGAAGGCGGCATGGGCGTGGTCTACAAAGCCCGCGACACGCGCCTTGACCGCACCGTCGCCATCAAGCTCCTGCCCGACGGCAAACTCGCCGGCGCCGACCGCCGCGCGCGCTTCATTCAGGAAGCCAAAGCGGCCTCGGCGCTGAATCATCCCAACATCGTCACCATCCACGAGATCAACGAAGACGCCGGCCGCACCTACATCGTTATGGAGTTCATCGACGGCAAGCCGCTCAACGAACTCATCCCGCGCACTGGCATGAAGCTGCTCGACGGGTTGCGCATCGCCGTGCAAGCTGCCGACGCACTCACCGCCGCGCACGCCGCCAACATTGTTCATCGCGATCTGAAGCCGGGCAACATCATGGTCGACGGCAACGGGCGTGTGAAAATTCTCGACTTCGGTCTCGCCAAGCTCGCGGCGAAGCAACTTGCCGCGACCGATGAAACGCTCGCTATCGGCGCGGCGTTGACCGAAGAAGGCGTGATCGTCGGCAGCGCGCCCTACATGTCGCCCGAGCAGGCCGAGGGCAAGCAGGTCGACGCGCGGTCGGACATTTTTTCGTTTGGTTCGGTGCTGTATGAACTGTTTTCCGGCAAGCGGGCGTTCGTAATGGAGTCGCGCGTTTCCACGCTCGCCGCGGTCGTCGAAAAAGACCCCGCGCCACTCGGCGAAGCGGTACCGCCCGAACTCGAAAAACTGATCGCGCGCTGTAGGCGCAAGGATCTCGCCAAACGCAGCCAGCATATTTCGGACGTCAAACTCGCGCTCGAAGAGCTGCGCGACGAGACCGAGTCGGGCAAGCTGACGAGAGTAGCCGCGCCCGCTGCGCGCAAAAACATTTGGCCGGTCATTGCCGCGGCCGCGGTGTTGGTTGCAATCGGCGCGATGGGTTGGAGCTTCCTGCGTCCGAAGCCGCGTGCCGCGCCCACAGCCGCGGAGATGGTACGCGTGTCTCCGGATGACGGCCACAGTTACTCACATTCCACCATCTCGGCGGACGGAAAGTTCGTGGCGTACGTTTCCGACCGCGGCGGCAAGCCGCAAATCTGGGTGCAGCAGATCGCTGGCGGAAACCCGATCTCGATTGCTCCGGATTTCGAGGCGCCGCAGCAAACTCAATTCCTCCCCGACGGTTCAAAAATTCTTTTCACCGCGAAGGCGAAGAGCGGCCCAAGCGATCGCTCGGTGGTGATCGTTCCTACTCTCGGAGGCGATTCTCGCATTGTCGTCACCGGTCCGATCGAGTCCGCTCGGATCTCGCCCAGCGGCAAGCAAATCGCCTACGTGGAAAACCGCGATGGCGAATCGTTCCTCACCGTGACCAGCGTTAACGGCGGCGCTGGTAAGCAGTCGGCGCCCTGGAACCGCCAGCAAGCTTTTCGCGGTATGAGCGTTCTTGCCTGGACACCCGATGAACGGGCGATCCTTGCCACGATGCCGCGGAAACCCAGAGACAGAAACCTGGATGATCTCGAGGTCTTCGTTGTTCCAGTGGATGGTGGCGAACTGCAAGCCACCGGGATCGGCGATCTGTTTCGGGCGGCCGGCGGGGGTGTCTTCGTTCCTGCCCATGTTTTTCGCGATCACGGGATATTCTGGATCGTAATTAACAACAAGAATGTCTCGATGAGATTAGACCTCGAGCCCGGGACTTGGCGTCTCCGAGGCACGCCGGTTCGGATTACGTTCGGTACGGAAGCGCAAGCTGTACAAGGCGTTAGCGCCGAGAACGTGGCCGTCGTGGAGACTGGGAAAACGACCCAGGATCTCTATGCGATTCCACTCCACCCAGACACCGGGCACGCGGCCGCTCCATCGCGACGGTTAACGAGGGACGGGCGAAACAAGTCTCTCTACGGAGTTGGCGGCATGTTGGACCGGGCGTACATGCAACAAGCCGACTTTTCCGGGCGGACGCTGCAGTTCTCAATCTTTTCGATTGAGATCGCAAGCGGTAGGCAATCACCGTTCTTCGCAACTTTTCCTTGGTCCGGCGGGCTCAGTATTTCCTACGACGGCAAACAACACTCCTATGGGCGACCGAACGGCGACGCTTACGATATCGCCATCGGCTCGCCCGAAACGCCGATCGAGTCCGCCCGAACACTCTGCACGGGCTGCGGCACGCCCGGAAGATTCACGCGAGACGGACGCCACCATCTCTACGACGCGGGCGTCACCGCCAAACCCGATCCGGCCTTCCGCAACCGGATCGGCGTGATCGAAATTGCCACCGGGAAGGCGAGTACGTGGTTGGAAGATCCGGAACTCTCGGTACAATCCACCTCCTTTCCGGCGGGCGGCGAGTGGCTGTTGGTGTCCACCATGAAACCCAACCAACTCGCGACCCGCCGCTCCTATTTCGCTCCATGGCGCATTCCCGCGCCGCCGCGTTCAGAATGGGTCGAGATTCCGATTGGGTCCGAGCTTGCCCGCGCGACGGGCCCGGGCATGAACTTCGTCCACTTCTTCCGCGACGGCAAGCTGCATTCGGTGCGCTTCGATCCCAAAGCCCGCAGCTTTGGTACGCCGTTCCCCGTCCAGTTCGCGACCGGCCCGGAGATTGTGCCCAAGCCGGAGGACACAGTCTTGCTGCGCGGCACAACGCTGGTCTTTACACGCCGCGAGAACATCGGCTCGGTCTGGACGATGAAGCTACCGGAATAGCCGGGGCGTGTATGCCGTTCCGCGCCGTTCTCGAACGGCGAGCCCGCGATGGAGTTTGCCAATGGCGGCAAGGAGACGTTGGAGTTAATCCTATAGGACTCCGTTCCATTCAACCGACCGAAACTACTTCTCCGTTGCAACCTTGCGCCGCGTCCGCCAAGCTGACTCAATCCAACTTCCCTGAAGAGCGGGAGGTCTGATATCCTCGGGGACGTGAAACTGTGGACTCTCCTGCGGCTGGCGGCGTTGCCGCTGGCGGCTGATCCGGGGCTGGATTTTTACGAGGCGAAGGTGCGCCCGCTGCTGGCGGGGAAGTGTTACGGGTGCCATTCGGGGAAACTCGCTTCGCCGATGGGAGGCATCCGGCTGGACGGGGCGGCGGGACTGCGGACCGTCGTGAAGGCGGGGGCGCCGGAGGCGAGCCGGCTGGTTCAGGCGGTGCGGTACCAGACGGTCGGAATGCCGCCAGGGGGACGGCTAAAGGACGAAGAAGTGGCGGTGCTCGAAAAGTGGGTGGCCATGGGGGCGCCGGCGCCGGAGGGCGGGGCGGCAAAGGCGGAGGGTTCGACGGCGGCGGCGTGGGCGGCGCACTGGGCGTGGCAGCCGCTGCGGCCCGGAACGGGCGGGATCGACGGGATGATCGGGGCAAAGCTGCGAGAAGCGGGATTGGGGCCCGCGGGGCGGGCCGAGCACCGGACGCTGATCCGGCGGCTCAGTTACGATCTGACGGGTCTGCCGCCGGAAGGGAAGGATTACGGGCTGAGTTATGCGCGGGCGGTGGACAAGTACCTGGCGTCACCGCGATTCGGGGAACGCTGGGCGCGGCATTGGATGGACGTGGCGCGGTATGCGGACACGGGGTTTCTGTCGCGGGCGATGTTACTTAGCTTCGGGTACCGGGACTGGTTGATCGAGGCCTTTAACCGGGACGTGCCGTACGACCGGTTCGTGGCGCTCCAGTTGTCGGCCGACCAGATGGAAGGCGCGCGGAAGGAGGACCATGCCGCGCTTGGGTTTCTGTCGCTGGGATTGAATCCGAACCGGGCGGTGGATCTGCCGGACGTGGTGGACGACAAGATCGACTTAGTGTCGCGGGGCTTACTGGGACTGACGATCAGCTGCGCGCGCTGCCACGACCACAAGTTCGACCCAATTCCGACAAAAGACTACTACGGAATGTACGGGATCTTCGCAAACACGAGGTACGGGCAGGAGCCGGTCCGGACCGGGCCGCTGCCGCCTTTCTATGAAAAGCGGGCGGCGGAGCGGAAGCGGATCAGAGAGGAGTATATCCGGGAGCGGCTGGAGGTGCTGCGGGCGGAGTTCCGCGACTTGAAGGAGGTGCGGCGGTATCTGGAGGCGCTGTGGGACGGGCGGCGGCTGCCGGTGGCGCGGATCGAGAACCTGGCGCGGGAGAAGAATCTGAACTCGCTGGTGGCGCTACGGTGGGCGGGGCGGATTGCGGAAGATCCCCTGTTTGCCGAGTGGCGGGCGGCTTCGTCGACGCCTGTGGAACGTTATCTGGAGCGGCTGGCGAAGCCGCCGGACGCGGCGTGGCGGGGGCTGCTGTACGGACCGGCGGCGCCGCCGGAGGTGCCGGTCGAGGACTTTCCCTCGATCATGACCGAGGGTGACGCGAACACGACGCGCGACCTGCAGTGGCAGTATGAACAGGTACTCAACGACGCCGTTTACCGGGGAGCAAAGGGAGCTCTTCTTGGGGCGGTCGACCTTGCGGTGATCCAGCCGGCGTATGTGTTCAACCGTGGGAATCAGAACGACCGCGGCGAGGCGGTGGGGCGGTGTTTTCCGTCGATTCTGGAGGCGGGGAAGTGCTTCGGCAACGGGTCGGGGCGGCTGGAATTGGCGCGGGCGATTACGAACGAGGGAAACCCGATCGCGGCGCGAGTGATGGTGAACCGGGTGTGGCAGAAGCTGTTCGGGGAGGGGCTGGCCCGGACGCCGAGCGATTTCGGGATGCGCGGCGATCGGCCGACACATCCGGAGCTACTGGACGCACTGGCGGCGGAGTTTATGCGGGATGGGTGGAGTGTGAAGCGGCTGATTCAGCGGATGGTGCTGTCGGAGACGTATCGGCAGTCGTCGGCGGACCGGCCGGAGGCGCGGGGAAAAGACCCGGAGAACAAACTGCTCTGGCGGATGCCGCGTCGGCGGCTGGACTTCGAGGCACTGCGTGACGGGATGCTGGCGGTGGCCGGCAAGCTGGACGGGCGGATCGGCGGGCAGCCGGTGTCGATCGTGGCTGTGCCGGCGGACGGGCGGCGGACGTTGTACTCGCTAATCGAGCGGGAGCGGCCGCTGGCGCTGTTGAAGACCTTCGACGTCGCGGACCCGGAGCAGCACTCGCCGCAGCGATACCAGACGACGGTTCCGCAGCAAGGCCTGTTCTTGCTGAACAGTCCGTTCGTGGGGGAGATGGCGCGGGCGCTGGCGGGGCGGGCGGGGTCGATTTCGGAGCTGTATCAACTAGTGTTCGGACGGGAGCCGACAGCCGGGGAGGCGCGTCAGGCGGCGGCGTTCTGGGCCGATGGACGGCCGGCCGCGGTCGCTTCGACGGGGCCTTGGCGGTACGGAACCGGGCGGCTGGACTTCGGGGCCGGACGGGTGCGGGAGTTCGCGCCGTTCCGGTTCTACTCGGAGCGCGCGTGGCAGAATGCGTCGGCGGGGCTGGACCCGGTGACGGGCGTGGCCCGGTTGACGGCCACGGGCGGCGCGCCGGGAGACGACTTGGCCGCGGCGGCGGTGCGGCGGTTCGTCGCGCCGGAGAGCGGCGAGTTGGACGTGACCGGGCGGCTGGTGCACTCGATCGGGGCATTCGGGCTGCGATTCCATTTGAGCAACGGGATCAGGGGTTGGGTGGTGTCGGACCGGCAGGGGGTGCTGGGGACGTGGCGGGTGGAGTTGCCGCCCGCGCCGGCGGACGGGATTTCGTACAAGGGCAATCCGGGCGTGGACACGCCGGTGCGCGGCGTGCGGGTCGCGGAGGGGGAGACGATCGACTTCGTGGTGGATTCGGTGGGGGATTACGAGGCCGATAATTTTCAGTGGGCGCCGGTGGTGAAGATCGGCGCACGGGAGTGGGACGCGCGGAAGGAGTTCGCCGGGCCGCCGGCGCCGCGGTTGAACGGACAGGAACAGTTGGCGCAGGTGCTGCTGCTGACGAACGAATTTGCCTTTCTGGACTGACGACAATGAAACGACGCCAATTATTGCAGGGGATGGGACTGGCCGGGCTGGCCGGGGTTTTTGAGCGGGCGGGGATGGCCGGGCCGCTGGAGCCGCGGCGTCCGCACTTCGCGCCGCGGGCCAAGCGGTTGATCCATATCTTCGCCAACGGCGGGCCGTCACACATGGACACCTTCGACCCGAAACCGGCGCTGGCCAAATACGCCGGGCAGCCGCTGCCGGTGCATCTACGGACGGAGCGGCGGACGGGCACGGCGCTGCCGTCGCCTTTCGCGTTCCGCAAGTACGGGCAGAGCGGGCTGGAGGTATCGGAGGTCTTCGGAAAGGTGGCGGCGGCGCATGCGGATTCGCTCTGCGTCATCCGGTCGATGCACACGGAGGTGCCGAACCACGAGCCGTCGCTGATGATGATGAACTGCGGGGCGCAGCAGCAGAGCCGGCCGAGTCTCGGGTCGTGGGTGGTGTACGGGCTGGGGTCGGAGAATCAGAATCTGCCGGGATTTATTTCACTGTGTCCGGGCGGGCTGCCGATTCGGGGGGCGCAGAATTGGAAGTCGGCGTTTCTGCCGGGTGCGTATCAAGGGACGCATATCGACACGCGGGAGACGGAGTTGGACCGGCTGGTGGAGAACGTGCAGAACAAGCTGACGCGGCGGGAGGAGCAGTCGCGGCAGTTGGAGCTGCTGGCGGCGATGAATCGGGAGCATCGGAAGACGCGCGAGGAGGACGAGGCGCTGGAGGCGCGGGTGCAGTCCTTCGAACTGGCGTTCCGGATGCAGATGGAGGCCGAGGACGTTTTCGATCTGGGGAAGGAGCCGGCGCATGTGCGCGAGATGTACGGGGACACGCTGCACGGGCGGCAGATGCTGATGGCGCGGCGACTATTAGAGAAGGGCGTGCGCGTGGTGCAGGTGTGGCACGGGGCGGCGCAGCCGTGGGATACGCACGACGACGTGGCGAAGCGGGTGGGACAGTTGGGGCGGGAATCGGACCAGCCGATTGCGGCATTTTTGACGGATTTGAAGCAGCGCGGGATGTTCGAAGACACTCTCATAATTTGGGGGGGCGAGTTCGGGCGGACTCCGGTGGTGGAGTTGCCGGCATTTGGATCGAACGCGGGGACGGCGGGGCGGGACCACAATTCGTACGGGTTTTCGGTGTGGCTGGCGGGCGGCGGAGTGAAGGGCGGGACGGCGTACGGGGCGACCGATGAGTTCGGGTTCCGGGCGGAGATCGATCGGGTGCATGTGCACGATCTGCATGCCACGCTGCTCCATTTGCTGGGGTTTGACCACGAGAAGTTCACGTTCCGATACGCGGGGCGCGATTTCCGGCTGACCGACGTGCACGGACAGGTGGTGAAGGGCGTACTGGGGTAACAGCGGGCCGGAAACGCCCCGCCCCGCCCGTAACCCACGCCAAATCAACACTTTCCAGCCGTCGCCCCAAAAACAGCCCCTCCACGAAAACCCGTTCACAAGTTTTCAAAATTTATATTTCATTTATTTGCAACAACTTGCGAAATCAGTGCGGTAAAAAGCTTGGAAACGGTATGCTATTATAGAATCAGGAAAAGGCCCTACGGCACAGTCGCCGACAGGGCCTTTTCC
>VFZW01000014.1 GCA_016871055.1 Acidobacteriota bacterium | reverse complement strand
AGGTACCACCGAACGCACACCACCACAATCTCCGCGTCGAAATGGCGGCCAGCGAACAGCTCTTCAATCGGAACGAAGGAGGGCATTGCGTCATTCTCTCTCATCTCGGCAGGTTTGCACCAGAGCCATCTCGTCTTGCGTTCTTTGAAGGCTTTGCGGTCGTGGCGCTGTACCGCGAAAGAAGAAGTGACGCGCGGTCTGGCCGCCGCGATTTGCGATTTGAAATCCGACTACATCGTGCTTTCGGGCGACCTCGTCAACAAGCCGTCGAGCAAGATCTATCGCGAACAGGCGGCGTATTTACGAAGACTCTTCAAGGACGCATTCTTCGACTTTGAAAGGCGACTACTCGTCGTTCCGGGCAATCACGACGCCTCCATGCTCCCGGTCAAGAACCCGGAGGAATCGAAACGTCTGGGGCCGTATCGCGATTTCTTGAAGGACCTTTATGGCGAGTCCGATGTCGAAACGCGCCGCATTCGATATACCCGTGTGGATACCGAGCGGAAGCTAATCTTCGCGTGCCTCGATTCAACGCTCAAATCGCAGGCGCCGCTGGCGGAAGGCGAGATCGGGCCGAGCCAGATCCGTTGGCTGCGCGAGAAACTCACGAGCATCAACCGGCAACTCGGGCCGGAGGCGGACGAATACACTCGGGTCGCGGTTTTGCATCATCACGTTGTGCCGATCAAAGGAGCCGGCGGTAAGGATGAGCGGTTCATGCAACTGGTCGATACGGGCGATCTGCTTCCGATTCTCGATGAGTTCCGCTTTCATTTCGTGCTGCATGGCCACAAGCACGTGCCACACATCTTTCAGCGTTCTCGTTCCGATGCGAGCTTCATGAGCGTCATCGGCGCGGGAACGGCTACTTGTCCGATTGTCGCCGAACAGCACGGAAAGGGAAATACGTTCAATCTGATCGATCTATGGCCGGACGAGAACCGGTTTCGGAATGTTTTGTATCGGGCCAACACGGAAGGTGAATTCACGGCGGTTCGTGACGAGGATCGCGACTATCCGTTCCGGCTCGTTCATTTGGGCAACAGCACGAGCCGTTCGCGGAAGATCGTGACGGTCGAGCCGGACGGTACAACGCACATTCGCATGCGCCGAGAAGAGATCCGGCTCGACGATGGCGCGCGCCAACTGCTTTACATTCCCGTGGGCGTTGCGGCGGGAAGCCCGCAGGCCGAGATCGTGAAATTCAGTCCCGACGAAACGCACGCCACGATGAAAGTTGAACTGAATACGCCGACGCGAATTAGCGGCGCGTTCCACTTCCGCAAGCCGCCCGCGCCCGGGTCGCCCGTGCCATATGTGGAATACACATACTCCATCAAGAATGGGACGGCAATGTCCCGCCGCCAATTCGACGCCCTCTATCCGAAGACGGACAAGCCAAGGGAAAGTGTTTCGCTGACGGTTGTGACACCAACCGACAGCATGGAACTGGAGGTTCAGCTTCCCTTTGACTTTCAATTGATCGCCGATCCGGTGATCGAAATCGAACAAGGCGGACATATCTTTGATTTGTCAAAATTCGACTACAAGGTTAAAGTAGACCGGGTGAAGCGTCGATGTGAAGTAGTGGTGCGCAATGCCCCGCTGTCTCATACGATCTCAATTCTGTGGGACCTGCCGGAATAGGGGGTATTGCAAGGAGGGACAAATCGTGGTAAGTTCAAATCGTATGAACGGCGGCGTTGACATCATCTAACACCATCGGCGAAGATTTCGCCGATGCCTTCACGACAGCGCGTTGACCACCCCAACCCTGCTACCCTGCTCTAGATGTCGACGCTAGACGAACTTCGCCGCCGCCACGCCAACGCAGAAGCCGGGGGCGGCGCCGAACGCCGCGAACGCCAGCACAAAGAGGGCAAGCTGTCGGCGCGCGAGCGAATCCATTTGCTGCTGGACGAGGGCTCCTTCGAAGAGCTCGATAAGCTGGTGCGCCATCGCTGCCGCGACTTTGGCATGGAGCAACAGGTCATCGACGGCGACGGTTTTATCACCGGCTATGGCAGGATTCACGGCCGGTTGGCTTACGTTTTCGCGCAGGATTTCACGGTCTTCGGCGGGTCGCTGTCGGAGACCAACGCGCAGAAGATTTGCAAGCTGATGGACATGGCGATGAAGAATGGCGCGCCCGTCATCGGCCTGAATGATTCCGGCGGCGCGCGTATTCAAGAGGGCGTTGTTTCGCTGGCCGGCTACACCGACATTTTCCTGCGCAACACGCTGGCATCCGGCGTCGTTCCGCAGATCTCAGCGATCATGGGACCGTGCGCGGGCGGCGCGGTGTATTCGCCAGCGATCACCGATTTTGTGTTCATGGTGCGGAAGACGAGCTACATGTTTGTCACCGGGCCCGATGTCATCAAGACCGTGACGCACGAGGATGTATCCAAAGAAGATCTCGGGGGCGCAACGACGCACAACGCGACCAGCGGCGTGGCGCATTTCGAAGCCGCCGATGACGCCGACTGCTGCGCGCGCATTCGCGAGCTTTTCGATTACCTGCCGTCGAACAACGCCGATCCCGCGCCGGTGAAGAGTTGCAGCGATCCGGCGACGCGCGCCGACACTGCGCTCGATGCGATCGTACCCGCCGAGAGCAATCAGCCTTACGACATGAAAGAGGTGATTTGCCGCGTGGTCGACGACGGCGAGTTTCTTGAAGTGCACGAAGCCTACGCCGCCAACATCGTGGTCGGCTTTGCGCGCATGGATGGACGAACCGTCGGCGTGGTGGCGAACAATCCGGCCGTGCTGGCTGGTTGCCTCGATATCAACTCGTCGCTGAAGGGCGCGCGTTTCGTGCGTTTCTGCGATGCGTTCGGCATTCCGATTCTGACCTTTGAAGACGTGCCTGGATTTTTGCCGGGCACCGCGCAGGAGTGGGGCGGCATCATCAAACACGGCGCGAAGCTGCTTTACGCATATGCCGAAGCGACCGTTCCGAAGGTCACCGTGATCACGCGGAAAGCCTACGGCGGCGCGTATTGCGTGATGGGGTCGAAGCATCTGCGCACCGACGTCAACTTCGCGTGGCCGACGGCCGAGATCGCGGTGATGGGCGCCGAGGGAGCGGTGAATGTTTTGTATCGCCGCGAAATCACCGACGACGAGGCGCGCGCGGCGAAAATCGCGGGGTACAAAGAACGATTCGCCAATCCGTTCATCGCCGCCGAGCGCGGCTACATCGACGATGTGATCGAGCCGCGCGAGACGCGCGCCCGCGTGATCGGCGCGCTACGCATGCTGCGCAATAAGGTGGACACGATGCCGCGGAAGAAACACGGTAACATTCCGTTATGAAAATGTTTTTGGCAGTTATCGCGCTGGCCGCGAGCGCGGAGAACTGGCCGCAGTTCCGCGGGCCGGGCGCGCGGGGCGTCGCCGAAAAGCAACATGTGCCGGCGTCCTGGAATGTGAAGACCGGCGAAAATATCGCCTGGAAGAAGGAACTGCCGGGGTTAGGTTTGTCGAGCCCGATCGTGTGGGGCAACCGGCTCTACGTCACGACGGCGGTGTCGTCCAATCCGCAGATGGTGTTCGAAGAGAAGTTGAAGGGCGAACTCGACCGGCGGCAGGATGCGGCCGAGCAACAATTTCGTGTCCTTGCGATTGATACAAAATCGGGCAAGATTGTTTGGAACACGCTGGCCGCGACCACGAAGCCGCGTGTGCTGCGGCATCCGCACAACTCATACGCTTCACCAACGCCGGTTACCGACGGCAAGTATCTGGTGGCATTCTTCGGCTCGGAAGGGTTGTACTGTTTCGATCTGAAGGGCAAGCTGCTGTGGAGCAAAGACCTCGGCGCGCTGGATCAGGGCGCATTCGATTTACCCGATTATCAATGGGGTTCAGCGTCGTCGCCGGTGCTGTGGCAAGGGAAGGTCTTGCTGCAAGTCGATATGCACAAGGGTTCGTTTCTCGCGAGCTTCGACGCGGCGACCGGCCGCGAGTTGTGGCGCACGGCGCGCGATTCGAAACCGGCCTGGGCGACGCCGACAGTCGTGACGAGCGCGACGCGCACCGAGATCGTGACGAACGGCGTAGAACATGTTTGCGGCTACGATGCCGAGACGGGGAAGGAGTTGTGGCGGATCAAGGGCACGTCGATGATCTCGGTACCGACGCCGTTCGAGCACGACGGGCTGGTCTATGTCTTCAGCGGGTACTCGCGCTACATCCGGCGGTCGTATGCGATCAAGCCAGGCGCTTCGGGCGACATAACGAATTCGAAGAAGCACGTCGCTTGGATGCGCGAAGAGGCGCCGTATCTTTCGACGCCCGTGATCGCGGGCGGGCAAGTCTTCACGCTATCGTCGCGCGGCGTGCTGGTGACCTACGACGCGACGACGGGCAAGACGGTTTATCAACAACGGCTGGGCAATGGGACGGGCGTGAGTTCGTCGCTTGTTGCGGCGGACGGCGCGGTCTACGGCACCAACGAAGACGGCGAAGTGTTCGTGCTCAAGCCGGGCGCGAAGTATGAGCAGTTGGCTCTGAATGCGATGGGCGAGGCGGTGCTGGCGACGCCGGCGATTGCCGGCAAGACGATTTTTATTCGAGGCACGCGGACGCTATGGGCGATTCGCAAGGGCGGGAAGTAGTTAGCGATTCCTCCGCGCCTCACGCACTCCGAAGCGCATGGCCAGCAAGCCCACGCGCTCCGTGCCGGCCGGTTCGCGAATGTGACGCAGTAGTGCTTCGTGGTGCGCGAGATAACGCGCGGCGGTTTTTTCGTCGGCGGGCCGCAGTTTCGGAAGCAACGCGACGACTTGGCCGAACGCGTGGAGCGACTCGTCGATGCGCTCGCGCCGTTCCAATAGGATGGCCAGGTTGCCCCACGGCTGCATCGCACCGCGACTGTCACCGAATTTTCGGATCGCCTGGCGGAAGAGGGACTCGGCTTCGTCACAACGGCCGAGTTGTTGGTAGACCACACCGAGGTTGTTGAGCGCCTCCGGCAACTCGACGGTGGAGAGAACTTGCCGGTATAGAGCAGCGGCTTCGTCATAACGTTTACGGGAGGCGAGATCGGCGGCCAGGTTGTTCATTGCGCGCGCGGCGCGTGGTTGATTGGGGCCGTCGGCTTCTGTCCACAAGCCGATGGCGCGCAAGCAACGCTGCGAGATTGTTGGCCGCCGTGCCGCGCTCACCGATTGAGCCGCAGCCGCTGTTGACGGCGCCGCGCAAAATCCCTTCCGCTCGCGTGGACTTGCCTTCGAGGCGAAGGTGCTCGGCTTCGTGGATTTGATCGATGAACGGGCGATCGTGTTGCCATTGCGCAACGAGGAGGATCAATGCGGGGATACTCATGTCCCAGTCTGCGGCAGAACGCTCGCATGGGAAAGATCCACTCGCGGTTGTCAGCGCGGTGCCAGTTGCGATTCGATAACCGCGGCGATCTTTTGCATCGCAGCGACGGTGTCACGTTCATCGAATGGTGCGTAGCCGAACAGCAGTGCGCCTCGATCGATTGGCGGATCGGCGAAGCGTGAAACTGGAAGCGCTTCGACGCCTTGCGCAAATAGATCGTTGCTGACAGAAACATCGTCGACGCCATCCGGCAACCAGCCGAGCAAGTGCATTCCGCTGTCTTTCGACGGCACTTCCAGCAGCCCGTGCAGATGCTCGCGCGCGGCTTTCAGGAAACATTTCTGGCGCTCGCCGTTCTGTGCGCGGACCCGGCGCACATGGCGCGCGAAGTGGCCTTCGGTAATGAAGTCGGTGAGCGCAACCTGTTCGACAACGGGCGATGACCAGTCGGTGTGGGCGCGCGCCGCGATGAAGGTGTCGACGAGATCGTGCGGTACAACCATGTAGGCAAGGCGCAGCGAAGGCATGAGCACTTTGCTGAACGTTCCGATGTAGATGACGCGCTGTTGATCGTCGAGTCCTTGCAGCGAGGCGACGGGGCGGCCGGCGTAACGGAACTCGCTGTCGTAGTCGTCCTCGATAATCCAACCATCGCGGCGGCGCGCCCAATCGAGCAGTTCGAGACGCCGCCGCAGCGACATTGTGACACCGAGCGGATACTGATGCGAAGGCGTGACGTAGGTCAAACGCGCATCCGGGCGCAGCCGTTCCCCGCATGCGATGTCGATGCCTTCGCCGTCGACCGGAAGAGGAACCATCTCGCCTCCGGAGAGCGAGAACGCCACGCGAATGCCGCTGTAGCTTGGGTTCTCGATGAACACGGGATCGCCGGAATCGGTCATGATCATCGCGGTGAGGTGCATCGCCTGTTTCGAGCCGGCGGTAATGATCACTTGTTGCCAGTCACAACGAACGGCTCGGGAGGCCCGTAAATATTGGGCGATCGCTTCGCGCAGCGGCCGCCAGCCGGCGGGGCTTCCGTAGCCAAGCATGTCGGGACGGATGCGGTCCCATGCGCGGATGAGCAGCCGTTTCCACACGTCGTAGGGGAAGTTGTCGAAGGTCGGCGTATGTAGCCGGAACGGCTTCGGCACAGACGGCCAGGGCACAACCTGCGAGAGCGATGTGGCAGGGGCGAGTGATCGCACAATACGTCCGCGGCGGGAAACTTGCGCGACCGGACGCGGTGTCGGCTGCGCCGCGGTGCGATTGCGCGCGCCGAGAAATTCATCCGGAAGCGTGCGCGCGACGAACGTGCCGGAGCCGATGCGGCCTTCCAGATAGCCTTCGGCGAGGAGCTGTTCAAAGGCCGCAAGTACGGTGTTGCGGCTGATGCCGAGTTGACCGTCGAGCGTATGGGTCGAAGGAAGTTTGGTGCCGGGTCCAAGCCGGCATTTGCTTACGATGGCCGTGCGTAGTTGTTCATAAAGCTGCAGGTAAATTGGCAGGTCCGACGCGGGATCGAATTGCAGCAGGAGGTCGGACGCGACGAAGGTGTAGCCTCCCATGGTCCATTGTGCCGCATGCGAGGACGGTGCGGCGCAAGTGGCACCGCGCAAAAGGGCGCAAGTGGTACTAACGCCCTTGGAAGCGCGCTTTGCGTTTTTCGATGAAAGCGGCGACGCCTTCCCGGAAGTCATCCGAGGAGATGCAGGCCTTCTGATTCACGGCTTCGGCGTCGAGGGCGTCGGCCAGCGTGCCGCGTTCGCCGATGTTGAGTGCGTGTTTGATGCCGGCGAAGGCCAGCGAGGGACCGTTGGCGAGCCGCGCGGCGAAGTCGGCGACGGCGCTGTCGAGCGCGGCGTCGTCGACAACGCGATTGACTATGCCGAGTTCGAGGGCGCGCGCGGCGTCGACGATATCGGCCGTCACCATCCATTCAAAGGCCCGCGCGTAGCCGATCATGCGTGGCAAGAAGTATGTCGAGCCGCCGTCGGGCATCAGCCCGATGCGCGTGAAGATCTGGCCGAACTTCGCCGTCTCGCTGGCGATGCGGATGTCGGCAGCGAGTGCGTAGTTGCAGCCGATGCCGACAGCCACGCCGCGCACTTTCGCGATGACGGATTTCGGCATTTCGCGCAGCACCTTTATCGTCGGGTTTGTGTAGGCGCGCAGGTATTCGGCGACATCGTCGCGGGGATCGATGCCGGCCTTGAGGTCGGCTCCGGCGCAAAAGTCGGCGCCAGCGCCGGCGAGAATAAGGACTTTTGAGTCGTCCGAACCGGCCTCAAGCACTGCGTCCTTCAGGGCCATCGTCATCTCAAGATCGACGGCGTTTTTGCGCGCGGGTTGGTTGAAGGTGATCGTAGTGATGGGACCTTCGCGGGTAACGAGGAGCTTCGACATAGCTTTGCTGAGTGTATCGCGCTATATCAAGCGCGCGGCGATTCTCGCGGCGGCGCCGGCAAACGGATGAGCCGAAGCATAGTCGCGCGCGGCCGCGCCCATGGCCGGCAGGCCGGCGGAGATCAGGCGTTGCAGCGCCGGGAGAAATCCGGACCGTGTCGTCATCGCGCCGAACGCGGGCTCCATTAAGGCAGCGGCGCCGGCGTGCTTGAGCGTGAGCGCGGGCAGTCCGGCTTGAAACGCCTCCATCAACGTTAGTCCGTAGGACTCATGCTTCGATGGAAAGACATACAAGTCCGCCGCGCCGAACGCCTCGCGCTTGCGCTGTCCGTGCACGTGCCCGGCGAAGATCACCTTCGTCTTTCGCAGCCGGGCGGCCTTGACGCGCAGACTGGCTTCGTGCCGCGCGCCTTGCATGTAGGCCGCGGCGCCGCAAAGCAAAACGTACATCGGCCGCGCGGGGAAGTTACGCTGCCGTTCCCACGAGTACAATGCGTCCAGCAATAATTGCTGATTCTTCTCCGGTGACAACCGGCTCAGCGTGAGCATGACGAAGGCGTCGCGCGGAATGCCGAACGCATCGCGCGCGGCATCGCGAGGCGCGGGCGGTTCGCTATCGGGAGGCGCACCCCACGGCACCACGTCGATCTTGCCGGAGTTGATATGCGGGTACGTTTCGAGAATCGTTTGCTTTACATCCGGCGCGGGGACGATGTGCGCGAAGGAGTAATCGAGGCAGTCGGCCTGCTTGTCGAAAATGAGGTTGAGTATTTCGGGAAACATCCAGCCGAACGCGGCGTCAAGCTTCACCAGTGTGCGCGGCGAGCCGAGGCCCTTTGCATACATGGAGGCGATGTAGGCCACGACATCTACGTGCCAGAGTGTGACGATTCGATAGCCTTGCGCGTGGAGCAGTTTGAAGTCCGGCCCCTCGGAGATATCGTTGACGAGCACGGCGGTATTCCGAGGGTCGTGCTTCAGAATGAACTCGGTCGAGGCGTGGCCGAACTCGCGGCAGAAGCGCGCGTAGGCTTTCGTGTCGAACGATGTGATCGCCGCACCGATGACGCCGCGCGGCTTGTACAACTCCAAGTCAAATGGCCGCGTGCGCGCCCACTCGGCGCACAACATGTCACACACGGCCGCTCCGCCGCCAAGCGGCGCATGTTCGGCGGCGAACCCGCCGTGCGCGGCGGTGTAGATTACCTTCACCGGACGAACTGATCGACGAACGACTCGCCCAAACCAACTTCGATGTAATGCTTGCGGCACATGTCGATTTTCACGAAGACATCTTCGAAGCCCGTGTTTCGGCCCAGTTCGTCCACGTAGTACATGCAGCCGGAGATGTTGAAGAAGGTAATCATTTCGTCGGCTGAGTCGACGGTCAACGTATGCGTTTCGCCGGGCGGTTCGAACACGTAGTCGCCGGCGCGGGCCACCCAGTCGTGCTCCAGGTAACGCCAACTCCCCTTTATCACGTAGCCGTGCACGGGCGCGGGATGGCGATGACGGCTGAGCACGCCCGCTTTGCGCACGCGCAGCAGATTGCACCACTGGCCTTGTAGCGTGTTCAACATCAGAGGGCGAAACCAGACGTTCGGCGCTTGCGGAACCCAGATGCGTTCGTCGTCGGGCACAGCGGTCGTAACGATCTGCGCGGGAGAAAGAGGATGAGTGGATTGGGACATTTGGCTCACATGGCGGAATAGCCGCCGTCGATCGGCATGACGGCGCCGGTAATAAACGACGCCGCATCGGAACACAAGAATAACACCAGCGGCGCGATCTCTTCCGGCTGGCCCCAGCGCTTCAGCGGACAGCGCGCGAGAATCGGCGCAGCGAGTTCGGGGTTGTCCTGCAGCGCTTGGGTTAGCGGTGTTGCGATCCATCCCGGCGCCACGGCGTTGACGCGGATGCCATCGGCGGCCCACGCGACCGCGAGCGATTTCGTCAACTGCGCGATCGCGCCTTTCGACGCCGTGTATGCGGGCACTCGCGGGCTGCCGAAGTAACTCCACAGCGATGCGATGTTGACGATAGCGCCGTTTGACGCGGCCAGTTTTTCTTTAGCCGCGGTTGCGATGCGCATCGCGCCGGTGAGGTTCACGTCCATCACCCGTTGAAAGACATCGATGGAAAATTCGGCGTCGCGGCGAATGATGCCGGCGGCGTTGACGACGGCATCGATGCGGCCGAGACTCGCGACGAGCGCGTTGCACGCGGCGGTATCGGTGACATCAAGCGATGCGAAGCGAATACCCGGTTCGGCGGCGGGAAGCGCGCCCAATCCGGCGACTGTTACGCCGGCGCCCGATGCCGCAAAGGCGCGCGCGATGGCAAGGCCGATTCCCGACGTGCCGCCGGTGATCAAAATACTGCGTCCGGAAAAAGAGAACATGGATCTAATCAGAGTAATCGATGAGCATTGAGAAGATCCGAGAGTCCTACACATTGTCCGAGTTGCGCGAAGAGGTCGCGGGCGCGGATCCGATCGCGTTGTTCGCGGAGTGGATGAATGCGGCGCTCGCCGCCGATATCGCCGAACCCAATGGAATTGCGCTTGCGACGTCTCCCGCGAGTGTGCGCATTGTGCTGCTGCGCGGGTATGACGATCGCGGCTTCGTGTTCTACACAAACTACGAAAGCGCCAAGGGCCTGGAGATCGCAGCCGATCCACGCGCTTCCTTCACCGTTTGGTGGCAGCCGTTGCATCGGCAGGTTCGAGTCGCGGGGCGGATCGAAAAAGCAAGCGCCGAGGAGAGCGACGCCTATTTTGCAAGCCGGCCGCGGGGGCATCGCATTTCGGCGTGGGCGTCGTCGCAGAGCGCCGTCGTTGCCGATCGCGCACAACTCGCCGCGGCCGAGGCCGCCGCCGAAGCGCGCTTTCCCGGCGATGTTCCGCGCCCGCCGCACTGGGGCGGCTATCGGCTTGTTCCGCACGAGATCGAGTTCTGGCAGGGCCGCGAGAATCGCCTGCATGACCGGCTGCGGTATCGGCGCGAAGATGGCGGCTGGCGACGCGAGAGGCTTGCGCCATAATGAAATTGCATGCCGGAGTGGAAACTGGAAGTGGTACAGGGTTTCGAAGAGGCCGAGCGCCGCGACCGTGAAGAGATGTGGGCGATGACGCCGAATGAACGGATGGCGCTGCTCGCGGAATTGCGAAGGAGTTGGTATGGCGACGGTCCAGATGAAACCGCATTTCCTGGAATTCTGGAAGTGTCTCGACTCGCATGACGTTCGATATCTCTTGATCGGCGGATACGCCGTTGGTTACTACGGCTGGGTGCGGAACACAAAGCACATCGATTTCTGGATCGCGGCGGATAAAGAAAACCAAGAGCGTACCGTTGCGGCGCTGCGCACCTTCGCGTTCGCGGATGCGCCGGATGACTTGTTTTCAGAAGAAAAGGCCGTGGTGCGTTTCGGGGTCCCGCCGTACCGAATCGAAATCCTCAAATCGATCAGCGGAGTCGGTTTCGAGGAAGCGTGGCCGAATCGTGTGTATTGGGAAGACGGTGAAATTCGAATCCCCGTCATCGGCCTCGCGGAGTTGCGGCGCAACAAAGCGGCTTCGGGCCGGATGCAGGATCTTGCGGACTTAGAGCATCTGCCGCCTTGCGGCTAGCTACGCGCTGGGCGGCAATTCTCGCCTCACCATCGAATCGACGATATCGACGAGTGCGTCGACCTTGGCGCCGATTGAATCGACACGTTCAGACAAGCGGTCAAGCCGCGCGTCCGTCTAGGCGGATGCTAGCGCAATGGCCGATACGCTCCGATTCGTTTCGGTTAGCGACTTGTTGGTTTCGGTGATCGCCTGATTGGTTTCAGTGATCGCCTCCGCCAGCTTGGCGAAGTGTTGTTCCAGGTTGTAATGGGATTCAACCAGCCGACCCATAACAAGGTCGACATGAGCCATGCGGGCGGTCGACGCCGCCTGCTGCTCGAGAATGAAGTCCATTGTCTTTTGAACGCCCATGGGATTCGACTACAGTGTAGCGCTACTCGTTCCCTTGCGCGCCCAGCTCCTTCACCAAACTCGAAACATACGACTTCGCATCGCCAAACAGCATCAGCGTTTTGTCCATGTAATAGAGTTCGTTGTCGATGCCCGCAAACCCCGCCGCCATGCCGCGTTTGATGATCATGACGGTCCGCGCGTTGTCGACTTCGAGAATCGGCATGCCCGCGATCGGGCTAGCCGGATCGTTTTTCGCCGCCGGGTTCACAACGTCGTTGGCGCCAATCACGAGCGCCACGTCGCACATCGGGAAGTCGCCGTTGATCTCTTCCATTTCGACCAGCTTGTCGTAAGGAATGTCAGCTTCGGCCAGCAGCACGTTCATGTGCCCCGGCATGCGGCCGGCGACCGGATGAATCGCGAACCGCACTTCGACGCCGCGTTTGGTAAGGATGTCGTGCATCTCGCGAATCTTGTGCTGCGCCTGCGCGACGGCGAGTCCGTAACCGGGAATGATGATTACGGAGCGAGCAGCATCGAGAATTGACGCCGCTTCTTCCGGTGACGCCGAGCGCACGGGCCGCTGTTCCGCCGAACCGGCGGCGGATTGTTGCAGCGCGCCGAAGCCGCCGAACAACACGTTGGTGAACGACCGGTTCATCGCACGGCACATGATGATCGAGAGAATGAAGCCCGACGAGCCGTCGAGCGCGCCGGCAACGATCAGCAACTTGTTGTCAAACGCGAATCCCATCGCGCAAGCGGAAAGGCCGGCATAGGAGTTGAGCAGCGCGATCACGGTCGGCATATCCGCGCCGCCGATCGGCAGGATCAGCAGGATGCCGAATAACAGAGACGCACCAACGAAGTACGGGAAGATCGTCATCGGGTCGGCCGACTGGTTCATCAGCACGCCGAGGCAAATCGCGCCCGCAAGGACGCTGAGATTGAAGTAGTTTTGCCCGCGATAGGTCATCGGGCGGCCTGGTAATAGCTCTTGCAGTTTGCCGAATGCGATCAAGCTCGCGGTGAATGTCATGTAGCCGAGCAGCATCTCGACCGTCAGCGCAGCCATCACAAATCCGCTTGGATGCGCTTCGAGCAACTCCGCGGTGCCGATCAACGCCGCGGCCAGCGCACCGAACGCCTGCGCGATCGCGGTTCGCTGCGGCACGGCGGTCATCGGCATCTTCAGCGCCAGCGGCGCGCCGATCGCGGCGCCGATTAGGAACGCAAGCGCGATCCAGTGATACTCGACGACTTCAAAGCGCAGCAACGTGCCGACAACGGCCAGCAACATCGCGGCCTCGCCCGCGCGCACGCCGCGCCGCGCCGTCGACGGCGAACTCATCCACTTCAACGCGAGAATATACAGCGCCGCCGCGAACAGATAGAAAATCGGGTAAATGACGTTTTGCATTACTCGTCCCTCTTCTTGAACATCTTCAGCGTGCGGTCGGTAATCAGATACCCGCCGACGGCGTTGATGGTCGAGGCGGTGACGGCGATGCAGCCCAATACCTTCGCCAGCGTCGATGCGTCCTTATGTCCAGCGACCAGAATCGCACCGACAACGGCGACCGACGATATCGCGTTGGTCAGCGACATCAGCGGCGTGTGCAGCAGCGGAGACACGCGGCGAATCAGCTCAAAGCCGAGAAACGCCGCGAGCAAAAATATCCACAAACCGATTTCGTAAACGTGCATGACTATCCTTCCACCAGAACCGGAGCGAGCAGAGCGGCGACGCGCGGATGCACGGCTGCGCCTTCGTGTGTGACCAGCGTTTCCCGCGTGATTTCGTCAGTCAGATTGAGCGAAATCACGCCATTCGGCGCCAGATGTTCGAGCAGCGTCGCCACGTTCTTCGCGTACATCTGGCTGGCGTGATACGCCGATTCCGACGGCAGATTCGTGATGCCCAAAATCGACACGCCCGCTTCCACAACTGTTTCACCGGCGCGCGTCAACTCGCAGTTGCCGCCGCGTTCGGCCGCCATATCGACGATGACCGCACCCGGATGCATCGCGCGCACCATCTCGGCTGTGATCAGAACCGGCGCCTTGCGGCCCGGCACCGCGGCGGTTGTAATGACCACGTCCTGCTCGCGCAAGACCTTCGTCAACAACTCGCGCTGCTTGCGATAGAACTCTTCATCCATCGCCTTGGCGTACCCGCCCGAGCCCTCCGCGGCCGTCGTTTCGATTTCCAGCGCGATGAACTTCGCGCCCACGCTTTCGGCCTGCTCGCGCGCCGCCGCGCGCACGTCGTACGCGCTGCAAACCGCACCCAGGCGCTTCGCCGTCGCCAACGCCTGCAGGCCCGCGACGCCGACGCCGAGCACGAACACTCTGGCGGGCGCGATCGTTCCCGCGGCGGTGGTCAACATCGGAAACATCCGCGCCGACGCCTGCGCGCCGGCGAGCACCGCGCGATATCCGGCGACGGTCGCCATGGATGACAACGCGTCCATCGCTTGCGCTCGCGTGATGCGCGGAATCAACTCCATCGCAAAGAGCGTGACGCCAGCCTTGGCCATCGTCGAAACTTGATCCAGCGCGGTGAGCGGTTCCGACATGCCGATGACGATCTGACCTTTCCGCAGCAACCCGCTGTCGGCCTCGCCCGCGGCGGGATTCGCACCCAGCGTGCGCACTTGTAAAATTACACCGGCCTGCGCAAATACTTCCGCGCGAGAGACGAGCTTCGCGCCCTTTGCCTCGTATTCGGAATCGGGAAATCCGGCGGCGTCGCCGGCGCCTTGTTCAACGACGAGCTTCATGCCGGCCTTCGTCAACCGGTCAAAACCGCTAGGAGTCATAGCGACACGGCACTCAGAAGGAAACGTTTCCTTGGGTACTCCGACGATAACGTTCACGTAGGTAACAACCCTCCCTTAAATAAGCTGTCGACTGATCGGGATGACCTCATTGTACATGCGCTGGTTGCTCAAAATTTCTGGCGGCCCGTGATGCCGCGCCCCTCGCGAATCGTCACCAGCGCGTCCGCCGTGACTTTCGCGAACAATTCTTTCTTGCCGGTGGGCCAACGCACTTCAACGTCGACAACGCTCGCCGCACCCAGTCCGAAGTGCAAGCGCCAGTCGTTCACCGAGTAAAAACTCGCCTGGCTCAGGACTTCCTGCGACTGTTTTTTCCCGCCGTAGCTTACGGTGACACGCGCCCCAATCGCCGAGCGGTTCGAAACCGTGCCTTCGAGCTTCACCTTCAGCCAGTGCCGGCCGGGCGCGTTCAGATCGTTCCGCAGCAGCGAAGGCGGCGCGTCCATGTTCCAGATCAAAAGGTCGACATCGCCGTCGTTGTCGAAGTCGCCAAACGCGCAGCCGCGGCTGGAATGCACTTCGTCGATCTCGCCGAGCAGTTCCTCGAACACACCGCCACCCAGATTCCGGAAGATGACACGCGGCGTCTTGTAGGGATATTGCTCGAGCTTCTTTTCGACCTCCGGATAGACGTTGCCGGTGACGAAGAAAATATCGGGTAGACCGTCGTTATCGAGGTCGGTCATGCCCGCGCCCCAGCCGATGAAGCGCGTCTCGACGGCGATGCCGCTCCGAATCGTCATGTCCTGAAAGTTACCCCTGCCGTCATTGCGGTAGAGCACGTTTGTATCGTCGGCGAAGTGCGTCTTGAAGACGTCGAGGTTACCGTCGAGGTCGTAGTCGCCGACACCGATGCCCATGCCGGCTTGCTCCATGCCGTCTTCGTTCAGCGCCACGCCGCTTTCCAGGCCGATTTCGCTGAACGTGCCGTCGTGGTTGTTCTTGAAGAGAAACGATGGCGTTGAATCGCACGCGACGTATATGTCGGGCCAGCCGTCGTTGTCGAAGTCGGCGGCAACGGCGGTCATGCCGTAGGAGCCCCTCGCCTTGGACACTCCCGACTTCGCCGATACATCGGTGAACGTGCCGTCGCCGTTGTTGCGGTAGAGCGAATGACTGCCCGGCGGCAGCCCGAGCGGCCCGCAGTTCACCGGGATCCCCTTCCAGTTGCAGAACGAATTCTGTCCCGGCTTGGGGACTTTGCCGGGATCGAAGTCGACGTAGTTGGAGACGAACAGATCGAGCTTTCCATCGCGGTCGTAGTCGAGAAACGTACAGCCAGCGCCCCACCGCCGCTTTGGATCGATGAGACCCGCTTTTGCCGTCACATCGCTGAACGTGCCGTCGCCGTTGTTTTTGTATAAAACATTTTGGCCCCAATACGTTACAAACAAATCCGTGTGCCCATCGTTGTCGAAATCACCCGCGCAGACGGCGGACGCCCAGCCCTGCTTGAACAAGCCCGCCTTCCGCGTCACGTCGGTGAACGTGCCGTCGCGGTTGTTCCTGTACAGCCGGTTTGACGCATCCACCGGCGCGCCGCTGAAACGCGTTCCGTTCAGCACGAAGATGTCGAGCCAGCCGTCGTTGTCGTAGTCGATGAACGCCACGCCGCAACCGATCGTTTCGAGGATGTACTGCTTCTCGGTGACGCCGCCATAAATCGCCGGAACTTTCAGCCCCGCCGCCGCCGATACATTGATGAACTTCGCCGGAAACGGCCGGCCAGACAGTTTGCCGCGCGGTATTGCCTTCGCCACGCGGCTCGCCACGCCTTGTGCATCCGCGCTTCCGCTCGCAGCCAACAGCGCGATCAATTCCCGTCGTGTCATCTCTTCTGTTCTACCATTCCAGGTATGCGCCGTCGCGATCTTTTGCAAGCCGCACTCGCTCTGGAAAACAAGAAGCCCGGCACGCCAGAATGGCAACTGACCAAAGTCTGGCCGAACAAAGCGAAGGGCTATCGCTCGGCGCTTGTCGAAGGCTACGCGTCGCACCAGAGTGTCGAAGCGGGCCAGACTCTTCAGATTTTCGTCTCGACGAATCCAGTACGCCGCGTCACCATCGACATTTTCCGCATGGGCTATTACGGCGGCGCCGGCGCGCGACACATGAAGCAGCTCGGGCCCCTGGCGACCGTTACGCAGCCCGAGCCTCCGGTCGGCCCGAAGCGGCTGCGCGAGTGCGAGTGGCAGCCAACGGCGTCATTGAAAATTCCGAACGACTGGCCGTCGGGCGTCTATCTCGGCAAGCTAACCTGTGTGCCCGAAGCCAAACACGAGCACAACTGGCAGAGCTACATCATCTTCATCGTGCGCGACCGGCGCAAAGCCGGCGTGTTGTTCCAATGCAGCGACAACACGTGGGCCGCCTACAACAAGTGGCCCGACGACTATTCGATGTACACCGATCCGCGCCACTCCTGGGCGCCGAGCGTCGCCGCGTCGTTCGATCGCCCGTACTGCAAGTACGCGCAGATCTACGATCACCCTTTGTCCATTGGCTCCGGCGAGTTTCTGCTCTGGGAATATCCGCTCTGCTACTGGCTCGAAGCTAACGGCTACGACGTGACCTACACGTCGAATTCGGACATGATCGATGTCGGGCAGTTCGAGCGCGCGAAGGTTTTCTTGAGCGTCGGCCATGACGAATACTGGGACATTCGCCAGTACAACGCGGCGTTGGAGTCGGTGAAACGCGGCGTTACGCATCTCTACTTGAGCGGCAACTCCGTCATGGGCCTGACGCCGTTTCAAGCGGCCAAAGACGGGCGCCCGAATCGCATCATCAGCCGCGAGGGCGTCTACGGCGGAGTCTACGGCGGACTCGATCAGTTCTTCAAACATCCGTTCCCGCAAGAGGGGCCGAAAGCGAATCTGCTCATGGGCGCGCACTCGGTTTATCCGTTCAACGGTGGCGGCGATTGGATCGTGACGAAGCCCGACCACTGGGTGTTCGCCGGCACCGGCATGAAGAAGGGCGATCACATAGACGGACTTGTCGGTTGGGAGTTCCACGGCGATCCGGCGCCGGTTCCGGACCTCGAAATTCTGGCCGAGGGCGATGCGCTGTCCGGCGGCACGAAGCCGTCGCACTGGACGGCGACGATCTACCCTGGCCCGAAGAAAAACTTCGTTTTCAACGCCGCGACGATCTGGTGGGCGCAAGGCCTGGCCTCGCCGCCCGGCCACATTCTTCCGTGGTCGCATTGGGTGCGTCCAACCGGCCCGGACGCGCGAGTGCAGCGTATCACTACCAACCTTCTGAAACGCGCGATTCAGGGGTAGGCTGCAAACCGTCGCGATTTGCTGCATGATAGAGTCAGTCATGGATCTCGACACCAAGCTCGACTTCTACGTTCCGCATCCCAACTTCGACGATGGGATCAACAGCGCCATCTGCCAGTCGGAGATCAATGGCGGCGTGCACTTGAACCAGTTGCTAATCGGCTCGGTGCTGGAGGTGCAGACGTGCAATCACCTTTACCGAATTGAATACGAAGGCGACAACGAGATAACTATTTCGGGGCATCCGACGTACTGCCCCGACCCGGTTCGCGTGCATCTGGCGGGTTCGACCTGGGGCACGCCGCTCATCAAGACGCGGTTCATTGGCCACGATATGTTGATGGAGTTTATTCACCCGGAGTTCGGCGTGATCCGCACGTCCCCGGTGCGAGAGATCCGCGAGCGGCTAGACTTGCAGCGGCCGAATCCCTTCTTTAATAATTTCCTCAGCCCGAGGACCGACTCGGGAAACTAGCGTCGTTTCGTAGCCGCCTTGTTCGTAGGCCTCGGCGGTGCCGATGTACATCGGGCCGTAGTCGCCGTAGGCCGCCATCGCGGTTCCGGCGTGCAGTTGATATTCGACGAACAACTCGCCGGGCATGTGGATGACCCGCGCGCCGCCGATCGTCAGCGCGGTGAGATTGATCTTGCGGCCGGCTTTCGTTAGGCGATAAAACGCAAGATACCTCGCGTTGTTGCGTGCCAACTTCGGGTCTTTTTCGACCTTCGTGATATCGGCCTCGGTGAAGCCGGCGCCTTCGCGCAGTGGCAACGAAATCGGCGACACCGCCCAATGCAGGCCGTCGTAAGCCACACGCTCCTCACTTGCCTTCGATCGCGCCATGCCATCGGCGAGCCGCCCTGCCAATACCACGCGGTTTTCGACGGCGCCGTCGTTGTATCGCCCCGCGCCGATATTGCCCGCCGCACCGGTGAAGTGAATCTGAAATGTGTCGGTCTGCTTGTCGCGCGCCATGCCGATGAAATCGGCCGAGACAACCGATTTCCCGTAGTAGCTCATCGGGTGCGTGGCGTAGTAGCTGAGCGTGGCGACGCGGCGTTCGCCGTTGTAGAAGCTGAGCGAACGCAGCAGCGGATCGATCACGCCCTCCGGCGCCGCGCAGTGCGGCGAGTTGCGGCACGCTGTCATGCGGCCGAAGGCCACCTTGCCGTCGGGGCCGAGAATGCGGCGATTCGACGCGATGCTGTCGACCTTGGCCGAGCCAATGCCGACGTGGCTGATCGCTACCGGCTTCACGCGCTTCACCGCCTCGGCCACGCGCTTGACGGTCGCGGCCGCGAACGCTTCGTCGTAAAGCGAGAGGCCTTTGGGCAGCAGCGCGTGCGCGGTAACGTCGTCGCCCGGCGCGTCGTGCTGATGAACCGTGTGCACGCTGACGCGATCGGGCGTTGTGCCGGCGGCTTTTGCGAGGGCCGTGTGCCACCGATCCCGGCTGCCATTGCCGATGCCGAGCCAGTCGACCGCGCAGAGCACGACAGGTCTGTCACCCGACGGCAGCAGCACGATGCCGCGCGCCCAGAGACGATCGCCGATCGACGCGGCGTCCGGCACGAGTCCGTAGCAGAGCGCCGTGCCGAGCGGCGGCGTTACATCGACCGCGAACGTGGCGATGCGCAGCGTGGGGCGCACGGCGAGGCCAAGGCCAAGAGAGAGGAAGTCACGACGGCCAGTCATTCCGCTATTCTGAACGAATGTGCCGCAGTATTAAAGTCCTTCGCCGGCCCGCGCCACCTATCACCGATGAAGAAATCCAGGCCGCCGCGTTGCAGTTCGTGCGCAAAATCAGCGGTTACAACAAGCCTTCGAAGACCAATCACGATGCGTTTCATCGCGCCGTTGCAGAGATTGCGGCGTCGTCGAAAACGCTGCTGGCAACGGTTCAAAACGCCGGTTCGGCCAGCCGAGTAGCGTGATCGCGGATGTCCTTCGGCCAGCCTTTCATATGGGCCGCGAACTTTTTGCGATCGCCCGCGAACAGCCCGCGGATGGCCTCTTCGAAGTTGGGTAAGTTGCCCGCGATCTGCGATAGAAATTTGTAGGCGACCGCCGCCGCATGACGCGGGTTCGGCGCTTTGGAGGCCTCTTCGATGAGCCGTCGAATCGTCGCCGACACCCCGCCCGGCTGCGTGGTAAGCCAGTCCCAATGACGCGGCATCAGCGTGATTTCGCGCGCCATCACACCGAGCTTCGGCCGCCCGGGGCCGCTTTGTAACGGCTCGTCGATGAGCTCGAATTCAAGCAGCTCCGAAGTGGCGTCGTCGAAGGCCAGGGCGCCGGGCTTCAGCTTTGACGAGACCTCCGCCGGCGCGCCCTTCGCAATGAGGGTACCGTCCAAGAAGACATGGCATGAGGGTGACCTACGAGCATCCATAGGTCCATTATACCCGGATAAAATTATTGGAACAACATCGGCGTGAACTCCGCCAGGTAATTCCGCCATTCCAGCCACGTGTGCGCGCCGTCGGTCTCTTTCGTCGTCACCGTGAAGCCGTGTTTCTTTAACAGCGCCACCGTGCCGCGATTGGTTTCGAGCAGGAAGTCCTTTGTGCCGATGCCGAACCACATCAGCTTCAGGTCTTTCTTCAACTTCGTGTTAGCTAGCACGGCCGCGTTTTCCTTCTCCCACGCCGCGCCGCCATCGGGTGTCATGTTCATCCCCGGCCGAGCCGAGCCGAACGCGCCAATCAGGCCCGAGCTGTACACGCCGAGATAGGCGAATTTATCGAGGTGCGGAATGCCGACGGCGAGCGTCTGGTTGCCGCCCATCGATAGTCCCGCGATCGCCCGATTATTGCGGCCCGCGGCGACGCGGTAGTGGCTTTCAATGTACGGCATGATGTCCTCGACGAAATCTTTCGCGAACTCGTCGCGCTGGCCCGGCACGCGGAACCCGCCCGAGGTGGTGTGGCCGGCCGGCATGACGACGATCATCGGTTTGGCCTTCTTCGCGGCGATCAGGTTGTCGAGGATGAAGTTCGCGCGGCCGACGGAGGTCCAGGAGTCGTCGGAGTCGCTCGCACCGTGCAGCAAATAGAACACCGGATACCTGGCGTTGCTCAGCTCATAGCCGGGCGGCGTGTAGACCTGCATGCGACGCGCGCGGCCCAGGCTTTTGGAGTGATACGTCACCGAGCCGATTGCGCCATGCGGAACGTCCTTCGTGTCGAACCATTCCGAGCCCGGCACGTTGACGACGCTCCACACGTTGTTGTTCGATTCGCTGTTGGCGGGGTTGCGCGGATCGACGGAGGCGACGCCGTTGACATTGAACGTGTAACGGTATGACCCCGGCACGACCGGACCGAGCGTCACTTCCCAAACGCCGTTTTCTCCTTTGACGAGGGGCGTGCCGCCCGCGCCGGGAATATCGCCGCCGTTCACTTTGACATCGGTGGCGTTTGGCGCCAGCAGGCGAAGCGTGATCTTACGATCGGCCGAGACCTCCGGCGAATTGACGACAGGCCCTTGCGGGCGTTGCTGGGCGAATGCGGCGATGGTTGTGAGAGCGAGTACGAGGCGCATGGGGATACGCTAGCACAAGCCTACGTATCTCTCACACACCGAAACGTGATATTCGTCGTCGCTGAATCCGGCGTGTTCTTAGTCCGCGCCGCCACACGATACCGGTTGCAATAGCTCTTATGACAGAGATACGAACCGCCCCGCATCGCCTTCTGCGTGCCGCTCAACGGCCCGAGCGGATTAAAGCGCGTTGCATCGCGGTGCCAGAACGGTTCGAACCAGTCCGCGCACCACTCCCACGCATTGCCAACCACGCTGTACATCCCGTATCCATTGGCCGGGAACGCGCGCACCGGCGCGGGCGCCGTGTAGCCGTCTTCGCCGAGATCGCTTGACGGAAATTCCCCTTGCCAAATGTTGCAGAGATGCTTGCCGTCCGGGGTTAACTCATCCCCCCACGGATATGTTTTTTGCTCCAGACCGCCTCGCGCGGCGAATTCCCATTCGGCTTCGGTCGGCAGACGCTTGCCCGCCCACTCGGCGTACGCAGCCGCGTCGTTCCACGAAATCTGCGTCACCGGCGTGTCGAGGCGGCGTTCGATCGACGAGTCCGGCCCCTCCGGATGCGCCCAATCGGCATGCGGAACCTTGCACCACCACGGCACCGCCAGCACCGTATCTTCGACGTGTTTTTTGTACAGCTCCGGAGCCAGATGCCCCTGAAACACGAACGACCACCCGAACCGCTCCGACTCCGTCTTGAACCCCGTCGCCTTGACGAACTCGCGAAACTGTTCATTCGTCACCGGCGTCGCGTCGACGTAGAACGGATCGACGTGCACCTCGCGGATCGGTCCTTCGCCATCGGCCGGGAATCCTTCCTTGTCCTCGGTGCCCATCTGAAACGGCCCGCCGTCGAGCTTCCGCATGCCGTCGACCGAACCCGCGCGTATGATTCGCCGCTCGGCGCTCGCCTTCTGCGACTCGGCCAACTGCCCCGCGCGCGACTTACTCGGCACGCAGCACGGATTGATCCCGACGACTTGGAACGGATTGCTCACTGCGATTTCTTTGCGGTCTTGACGTCGGCCTTCGCACGCAACCGATCGACGAAATCTTCGAGCGCCTTTTCCTGTTTCTCGCGCGACAACTCCGACTCGATCTGAGCTTTCACTTCATCGAGCGCGCGCGTCCCCTCGGGCTTCGTCTCATGCACGGTTGCGATATGCCAGCCGAAGACCGAACGAAAAATATCGCTCACCTGCCCCGGCTTCATCTGAAAAACAATCGCCTCGAACTCCTCAACCATTTCGCCGGCGGGAAACCAGCCAAGACTGCCGCCCTGGCCGGCGCAATCGGAGTACTTATCGGCGACCTCGCTGAACGGCGCGCCCGCCTTGATCTCGGCCTCGGCCTTCTTGATCTCTTCGAGCACTTCGTTCTCATCCGCGCCCTCGGCGACGTTCTTCACAACGTGCGACGCATGCACCATAGGCGGAATCCAGAAGCGCTCCTTGTTGGCTTTGTAAAACTCGGAGATCTCCTTCTTGTTCGGCTTCGGCGCCTTCTCGCCGACCGCGCGGATCAGTTTCTCCACGCGCATCTGCGCCTCGATATCCTTGCGGGCGGCGTCCCTGTCCACGCCGGCGCGCGTCGCGCCCGCCTCGCAATTTTCGAGATCGCCCGCCGGCGGAAACATGGCCGTCAATCGTTCATCGATCTCTTCCTGCGAAAGCGGAGTCGTGTCCTTCATCGCCTCTTGCCGCAGCAGTGTCCGTTCGATCACGTTTTCGCGCGACCACTCGCGGAGCTGCATCTCTTTGGCGATCGGCTCCAGGTCCTCGACCAGCTCTTCATATCGCGGACGCATGGCCGCGGCCTCTTGGCGGATGACCGCGTCGTCGACGTATTCGCCGTTAATCAGTAGTCCCATCGGAATCCCTATTGTATAAACTGTCGCCGTGCGATCGCAGTCATTTCCCGCACGACCCCCGAAAGGCCGGTGTCGTCGATGCGATTGACGAACTCGCCGGGGTCGTTTGTCAAATCGAAGAGTTCGCTGCGGCTCCACGGCAAATAGTTGAACTTCCACTTGTCGGTGCGGACCATCAGAATCGGGTCCTTGCCGACGTAGCGGTCGTCACGCGTGAAGACGCTGCGACAGAACCAGTACTCCGAATAGGCGAACTCGCGCCGCGTGTAACGCTTGCCGTCCATCAGCGGTTTGAAGCTGCGCCCATGCAGTCCGTTGACCGCACCGAGCCCGCAGAGTTCAACCAGCGTCGGGAATAGATCGACCTGTTCGATGATCTCGGTCTTCACGCCGCGCGGGCCGCCGGGAACGGAGATCAACAGCGGCACGCCGACGGCTTCTTCGAACATCGCGTGCTTCGTCCACATGCGATGCGCGCCGGCTAGTTCGCCGTGATCGGACGTATAGACCACGACCGTGTTCTTATCCAGCCCAAGTTCACGCAGGGCGTCGTAGATGCGTCCGACGTTCGCATCCATCTGCGAAATGTTGCCGTAGTATCCGGCCAGCGATCGCCGCGCGCCTTCGTCGGACTGCTGATACCAGCCGCGCTCCTTCGCTCGAATGAGATGTCCCTCGAAGCCCGATTCGAGATCGTTCGCCGGCCGTTTCGGCAGCACCATCTTCGCGGGGTCGTAAAGGTCGAAGTATTTCTTCATCGGCCGGAACGGCGTGTGCGGCTGTACGAAAGAGGCCCACAGACAGAATGGCTTGGTTTTGTTTTGATGCAGAAATTCGACGGCACGGCCGGCGAACCAGTTGTCTTCGAAAAAGCGTTCGGGCAGATCGAGTCCGGAGCCGTCGATGCCGCCCGCATCGCCCGACGCTTCGCGAAATTTCTTCCGATCGTCGGGCGTTAGAGCGTGATGAAACGATGCCTCGTTCAGCCGGTGCGTGAAGCCGTGCGTGCGGGTTTCATCGACAAAGTGCATCTTGCCGATCGCGCCGGTTGTGTAGCCGCGCTCGCCGAAATAATGCGCGATGGTTGGGATCTCGCTCGGCAGCGGGTCCTGCAGGATCCGCGCCCCATGCTTGTGCGCGTATAGCCCCGTGATCAACGACCCGCGCGACGGCACGCACACCGGCGCCGGGCAATAGGTGGAATTGAAGCGAACCGCGTTTTTCGCAATGCTGTCGATGTTCGGCGTGCGGACGATCTTGCGCCCGTAGCACCCACTGGCCGCGCGCTGGTGCTGATCCGACATCAGGAAGAGAAGGTTAAATCGCTTCTCGCCCCTGTTTACGGCGGAAACGGCCCCAGCCTGCAAGATTTCGCGGCGTGACGGTTGATTCATGACCCTTGCATGTTACAACGGGAATATGCGTCGACTGCTACCCTTTGTCCTCTGCGCCCTCGTCTCCGCGCAACCCGCGAAGAAGATCGAGATCGATATTCCTTACCAGAAATTCGTCCTGCCGAACGGCCTGCGGCTGATCGTGCATGAGGACCGCAAGGCGCCCATCGTCGCCGTGAACGTTTGGTATCACGTTGGCTCGAAGAACGAAAAACCCGGCAAATCCGGCTTCGCGCACCTGTTCGAACACCTGATGTTCAACGGTTCGAAGAACTTCAACGACGACTATTTTCAGGCGCTCGAACGCCTCGGCGCCACCGACATGAACGGTACGACCAACAACGACCGCACCAACTACTTCCAAAACGTTCCTACCGGCGCTCTGGATCAGGTTCTCTTCCTCGAATCCGACCGCATGGGGCACCTGCTCGATGTCGTCGACCAAAAGAAGCTCGACATTCAACGCGGTGTTGTGCAAAACGAGAAACGGCAGTTTGAGAACGAGCCATACGGGCTGGCGTATGAACTGATCACCAAGGCGGTCTATCCGCCCGGCCATCCGTATTCATGGACCGTGATCGGATCGATGGAAGATCTGAACGCGGCGTCGTTGAAAGACGTGCAGGAATGGTTCAAACAGTATTACGGCGCGGCGAACGCGGTCATCGTGATCGCCGGTGACATCGACGCGAAGACCGCGAAGGAAAAGGTCGAAAAATACTTCGGCTGGATTCCACCCGGCCCGCCGCCCGTGCGCCATCGCGAGTGGATCGCCAAACGCACCGGCGAACAACGCCAGACCGCCGAAGACCAAGTTGCGCAAGCGCGCGTCATCAAAGTCTGGAACGTGCCTTCGATCGGGACTTACGATTCCGAAATGCTCGACATCGCGGCTTCGGCGCTGGGCACGGGCCGCACTTCGCGCATGTACAAGAGGTTAGTGTTGCAGGACCAATTGGCAAGCGCGGTGCAAGTGGACAACGAGTCGAACGAAATCGGCGGGAACTTTTCGATCACCGCGACCGCGCGCCCCGGCGTGCCGCTGGCCAAACTCGAAGCGGTGCTGAACGCCGAACTCGCGTCGTTCTTGCACACCGGTCCTTCCGAAGCGGAATTGAAGCTGATCAAGACGCGCATGTTGTCGGGCTTTTTGAACGGCATCGAGCGCATCGGCGGCTTCGGCGGAAAGTCGGACCGGCTGGCCGCTTGCGAAGTGTTCGAAGGAGATCCCGGCTGCTACAAGAAGTCGATCGAGACGACGGAAAAAGCGACGTGGAATGAAGTGAAGCGCGTTGCGAACGCGTGGCTATCCGACGGCGTGTACACGCTGGAGATTCATCCGAAGTCGAAGTTTAAGGAGTTCTCGAAAGACGTCGACCGATCGAAACTCCCCGTTGCCGGCGCACCTGCAATGCTGCGTGTGCCGCCGATGCAGAAGATGACGCTGTCGAACGGGCTGAAGGTCGTTCTCTCCGAACGCCATGAAACGCCAACCGTCTCGATGGCCATGCAATTCGACGCGGGTTACGCGGGCGATCAGTTCAGCGTGCCCGGCACGGCGTCGCTTGTAAACCGCACATTGACCGAAGGCACGGCGAAAATCACTGGACCGGCCATAGCGGAAAAAACCGCACAGTTGGGCGCGTCAATCGCCGCGTTTTCGAATCTCGACATGTCGTCGGTCAATCTGACCGCGCTGAAGATGAACCTCGATGAATCGCTCGATCTCTACGCCGACGTGATTCGTAACCCAGCCTTCCCGCAGGCGGATTTCGACCGCCTCAAGAAGCTGCAATCCGCCGGCATTCAACGCGAGAAGAACGAGCCGAACAGCATGGCGCTGCGCGTGTTCCCCGGCCTGCTCTTCGGCAAAGGCCACGCGTATTCGAACCCCTTCACCGGCAGCGGAACCGAAGCCAGCGTTGGGCAGATCACGCGCGAAACGCTGGCCAAATATCACTCGACCTTCTTCCGGCCGAACAACGCCGTGCTGCACATCGTCGGCGACACGACGCTCGATGAGATGAAGCCGAAGCTCGAGAAGCTGTTCGGCGACTGGACCCGCGCCGACGTGCCGAAGAAGAACCTGGCGCAAGTGCAGCATCGCGAAAAGACCGCCGTCTACATCATCGATAAGCCCGGCGCGATTCAATCGACCATCATGGCGGGCCACATCGCCCCGCCGACGAACAATCCCGACGAGGCGGCCATCGACGTCTTGAACACCGCGCTCGGCGGCGCGTTCACGTCGCGCCTCAACATGAATCTGCGCGAGGACAAGCACTGGAGCTACGGCGCGTTCACGACCTTCGTCGACGCGCGCGGCCAGCGGCCGTTCCTGGCGATGGCGCCCGTGCAGAGTGACAAGACCAAGGAGTCTCTGCAAGAGATCGTGAAGGAATTCCGCGCGATCATCCGCGACCAGCCGGTTACCGAAGAGGAATTGAAGAAGACGCAGGAGACGCTGACGCGGTCGTTGGCCGGGCAACGCGAAACGAAGGCGGGACTGCTCGGCGATTCGCTCGCGATCAACCGCTTCGGCTTGGCGGAGGATTACTTCACGGCCTACACTGGGCGCGTCAACGCTCTGAAGCGTGCCGATATCAACGGCGTGGCCGAGAGGATCCTGCGCCCCGAGAAGATGGTGTATGTCATTGTCGGCGACCGCGCGCAGATTGAAAAGGGCGTGCGCGAGCTCAACATTGGCGAGGTCAGCTTTCTTGACGCGGATGGGAATGTGGTGAAGTAGCGGCTGTACTGGGGGCGAGATGGCTGCCACGTATTGTGAGATCGGGACGATGATCACGCGCGACCCCGAACTGCGCGGAGGCCGGCCGATTATTGCCGGCACGGGCACGTGTGTCAGGACTATCTCGGTTGCGAGCAATCAGGGATACTTGCCTGAAGAAATCGCCGCGGACCGGCCCTATCTGACACTTGCGCAGATTCACGCGGCGCTCGCTTATTATCACGCGAACAAGGGCGAGATCGACGCCGATCTGGAGGCGGAGGACCGCGCCTACGATGAGGGTGTTCGCCTTTCAGGGCGACCTATCGTCCCATAGCCGACTCGGAGGATCTGTACAATGAAGATGCCATGGCGCGTCAGCTTGAAGCCGTCTTCGAACAGGGAGTCCTCCGTCCTCTAGAGCCGTTGTTTCTTTCCGAAAACCAACGAGTCCAATTGACGCTGGAAGAAGCGCCAGCGCCACTGAGCTGGGAAACCAACGAGCCAATCAACGAGCGAAGTGAAGAACTGAGATGGCTTGCCGAACAGTCGGAGGCCTACGCGGGTCAGTGGGTCGCACTCGACGGTTCGAAGCTGATCGCCCACGGAAATAAACTCGCGGCGGTCAGCGAAGAGGCGCGGTCTTCAGGAGTCGCCCAGCCGTTCTTTGCCCGCGTCCCAAAAGACAAAGACACCCCATTTGGCGGTTGGTAGGCAATGCACCAACTCGCGTTCGCCCGAGTTTACGACTACTCCGATCAGTCCGATACGGTTGTGGTCCCCGTCCTGCTTCGGTCGGGAACTAGGCAAGTCAACATGGCCGCGAGCGTCGACACGGGAGCGTCATTTTGCCTCTTCAGCGCCGAAGTTGCCGAGGAGTTGGGCCTCGATCTGACGAGCGGAATCCGTAGGCTTTTCCGCACGGCGAACAGTGGGTTTGAGGCCTACGGCCATGAAGTCGAACTCATTACCCTTGGCATCGCGACGCACGCACTAATCTACTTTTTCGCCGACCCACTCATTGAGAAAAGTGTTCTTGGCAGGATCGGCTGGCTCGATCGTGTGCGCGTGGGTCTTGTGCACCATGACAGCAAGATCTACCTGTCTACTTACGACGCAGCGTCATAGCCGCGACGGCGTCCCAACACCGTCTGGGCAATCCGCGCTGCGGCCGGTCGTCACTTAGCAAGCGCTAAACCCCCACTTCGATCTCTTCAACAAGCGCGGTCGGCTCAGGAATCGCCTCGCCGTGCAATTGCATGCCTTCTAGATGGAACTCGATCGCCTCGCGCATCAGCTCGCGAGTTTCGTCAATCGTGGACGCGGCGGCAACACATCCCGGAAGATCCGGCACGTATGCGCTGAAACCGGTTGCTGTGGGTTGAATAAAGATCGTGTACCTGCTCATTTCAAACCTGCCTACTTCAGTATAGAACTCTCCGTCTTGGGGTCCAAATCGGCGGAGGGGTGTCCGGCGATGGTAACGGTTCCTGGTTTGATCGGATGGTGATACTGCCGATGGCTTCCTCGGACACGCGCTAATTGCCACCCGTCCGATTCTATTTTTCTGATCGCTTCCCGAACCTTCATCCCCATCGCGCCCCCTACGCCGCCGTCACCAACACCGGTCCACCCGCCATCACCACCACCGTATGTTCAAAATGCGCGGCCCAACTCCGGTCCCCCGTCCGCAGCGTCCACCCATCCCTCTCCTTCACCACTTCGCGCGTCCCGGCCGACAGAATCGGCTCAATCGTTATCACCATCCCCTCGGTCAACCGCGCCCGGCAGTTGGGGTCCTTGAAGTTCGGGATCGACGGCTCCTCGTGAATCGTCCGCCCCACGCCATGGCCGCACAGGTCGCGCAGAACATGGAAGCCATCCGCGCGGACCCGCTTGTCGATCTCACGCCCAATATCGTAAGCCCTGTTTCCCGGTTTCGCCGCCGATAGTCCCGCGGCAAACGACGCCTCAGCGCTGCGCCGCAGCCGCTTCCCGAGTTCAGTGCCGCGCCCCACCTCCACCGTAACAGCTGCGTCGGCGTAATAACCGTCCTTCGACGCGACCAAATCAAGCTTGACCAGATCGCCATCCCGCAACACGCGCTTCCCCGGAATGCCGTGAATCGCTTCCTCATTCACGCTGATACAAAGCTGCCCCGGGAAACCGTAAACCGCGGGCGGAGCCGATTCCGCCCCTTCAAGAGCCAGCAGCCGCCCGCCGATTGCATCCAAATCGCGCGTCGAAACGCCCGGCCCAACCGCCGAAGCCACCCCATCGAGCACCAGGCGCACCACGCGCCCGATCTCCCTCAATCTCTCGAAATCCCGCCAAGTGCCGATAGACATGTTGGCGACTATCGCAACATTTTCAAAACGGAAATGGGGCCGAGGGCGTCAAACACAATAGTTGGTATACTCGAATCGGAAGCTGGAGGTACTGGCATGGCCGAAACTCGCCGCCGTCTAAACTGGATCGTCCCCGCCGTCATTATTGTGTCTTCGGTGCTGGGCGGCGTTGCCGGACCCCTGGTCTCCGACGCCAACGCAGCCACCAGCGAGGACGAAATTTCCTCGGCGATTCGTACGTTTTCAAAGGTTTACGACGCGGTCGAAAAGAACTTCGCCGATAAGGTCACCTCCGACAAAGCCGTTTACAAAGGCGCCATCCCAGGCATGCTTCGGACGCTCGATCCGCACTCGAGCTTCTTCGATCCCCGCGACTTCCAGCAGATGCGCGAAGATCAGCGCGGTCACTATTATGGCGTGGGCATGACCGTGAGCGAGCGCAATCGCCGCACCGTCGTCATCGCTCCCTTCCCCGGTTCGCCCGCCTACAAAGCCGGCATCCGCCCCGGCGACACCATCATCTCCGTGCAGGACAAACGCACCGACGGGCTGACGACGACCGAAGTCGCCGACATCCTGAAAGGCCCCAAGGGCACCCCCGTCCAAGTCGTCGTCATGCGCGACGGCGTTGACAAGCCGTTGACGTTCAACATCATCCGCGACGAAATCCCGCGCAAGTCGGTGCAGGACGCCTTCTTCGTCAAGCCCGGAGTGCTCTACATCGACATCGAGTCGTTCAACGAGAACACCAGCAGGGAGGTGGAAGACAACTTCAAGCGCGTGGGCGAACAGAACGTCAAGGCCCTGATTTTGGACCTCCGCGAAAATCCCGGCGGACTGTTGAACGAAGGTGTCTCGGTCGCCGGGCGTTTCCTGCAGAACGGCCAGACCGTCGTATCGCACCGTGGACGCGCTTCGGCCGAACGGCCCTACGTCGCTCGCAACGGTTCGTCGAAACGCACCTACCCGATCGTTGTGATGGTCAATCGCTACTCCGCTTCGGCCGCCGAAATCGTCGCCGGCGCGCTGCAGGATCACGATCGCGGCTGGATCATCGGCGACAACACCTTCGGCAAGGGCTTGGTGCAGACCGTTCACCCGATGAGCGATTCCACCGGCCTCGCGCTAACGACCGCGAAATACTACACGCCATCGAACCGGTCGATTCAGCGCGACTATCAGAACACCTCGTTCCTCGATTATTACTATCGCCGCGATACCGCCACCCAGAACCCCAACGACGTGAAGATGACCGACTCTGGCCGCACTGTCTACGGCGGCGGCGGCATCAAACCCGACGAGGCCTACACGCCCGCGCGCGCCAACAAGTTCCAGAGCGAATTGATCCGCCGCTTCGTGTTCTTCAGCTACACTGCGAAATACTTCGGCGGCAAGGAAGCCAAGCTGCCGCAAGGCTGGGACCCCGATGCCGCGGTGATGAACGACTTCAAGGCCTTCCTGACCAAGGAAAACGTACCCTTCACCGAAGCCGAGTGGACTGAGAATCTCGACTGGACCAAACTCCGCGTGAAGAACGAGATGTATCTCACCGCGTTCGGCCAGGAAGAAGCGCGCAAACTCGCCATCGAGACCGATCCGGCTGTCGTTAAGGCGATCGAATCCGTGCCGAAGGCCAAGGAACTCCTCGACAGCGCCAAGAAATTGATCGTGCAGCGCACCTCACCGCGCAACGAGCAGTAAACCTCTCCGTTATCCGTGAACGACTACGCACCCGAACCACAAATCATCATTCTTGATACGGGTGGACAATACACCCATCTCATCTCCCGCAAGGTCCGCGAACTTGGCGTCTACGCCGAAGTCCGGCCTTCCGAAACACCTCTTGCCGAACTAGGCAACGCCCGGGGCGTAATCATCTCGGGCGGACCCTCGAGCGTCTACGAGACCGGCAGCCCGACCATGGACCCCGCTGTTCTCGCCTCCAGCAAAGCCGTCCTTGGCATCTGCTACGGCCAGCAGTTAATGTCGTATCTCCTCGACGGCCAGGTCCGCAAGGGCGATAAAGGCGAGTACGGAATCGCACACCTCGATCTAAAGGCCGCGTCGCCGCTACTGAAAGGCGTCGCAGACCACAAGCAGGTCTGGATGAGCCATCGCGACACCGTTTACGCGCCGCCATCGGGTTACGAAGTTCTCGCTTCCACCGACACCTGCTCGATCGCCGCCATCGGCAACACGGAAGCCCGAAAGTACGCCGTGCAGTTTCACCCGGAAGTCGTGCACACGCACGAAGGACGCAAAGTGCTGCACAACTTTCTCTTCGATATCTGTGGCTGCACGCGCGATTGGGAGCCGGCCAGCCGCGTCCCCGTCGTCGAAAAATCCATCGTCGAAGTCGCCGCCGGCCGCAATATCTTTTTCTTCGTCTCCGGCGGCGTCGATTCCACGGTCGCCTACACCCTCTGCCTGAAGGCGTTAAACGACGAACGCGTCCACGGCGCCTACGTCGACACGGGGTTGATGCGCGAGGACGAGACCGAATTCGTCCGCGGCATCTTCGCCTCCCTCGGCGCGCGCAATTTCGAAGTCGTCGACGCCCGCGACGAGTTCCTGAAAGCGTTGGAAGGCGCCACCGAGCCCGAGCGCAAGCGCCGCATCATCGGCGAAAAGTTTGTTGAGATTCAGCAGCGGATTTTGGAGTCCGGCCACTACCTCGACGGGCAGTGGATTCTTGGGCAGGGAACCATCTACCCCGACACCATTGAAAGCGGCGGCACCGCCAAAGCCGACCTCATCAAGACGCATCACAACCGCGTCGCCGGAATTCAGAAGTTGATCGATGAAAATCGAATCGTCGAGCCGTTGACCCAGTTCTACAAGGACGAGGTCCGCGAGATCGGCCGCGAACTCGGACTGCCCGCCGAGTTCCTCGAACGCCATCCCTTTCCCGGCCCCGGCCTCGCCATTCGTTGTCTCTGCGCCGATATCGACGAACCCCTCACGCCTACCAATCTCGGTATCATCGCGCCGGTGCATTCGGTCGGCGTGCAAGGCGATTCGCGCTCCTACCGCCCCGTGCTCGTCGTCGATCATCTCGATCAACACCGCGCCGCCGACGCCATCAACGTCGACATGCGCGTCAATCGCGTCATCGGAACGATTTGCGTACGCGAGCCCGTTTCGAAGATGCGCGTGCACAGCGCCGCCATCACGCTCGACCGCATGAACAAACTGCGCCGCGTCGACGCCATCGTGCGCCGCATCTCGCACGAATCCGGTTACGACAAGACCGTCTGGCAGTTTCCCGTCGTGCTCATTCCCCTCGGCGCCGCGCCCGGCGAAGATTCGGTCGTTCTGCGGCCAATCGATTCGGTCGACGGCATGACCGCGCAATCGGTGGCGATCCCCGATGGCGTGCGCGAACAGATGCTCGCCGAGTTGCTAGCCGTCGACGGGATCGCCGGCGTGTTTCTCGACCTGACGCACAAGCCGCCCGGCACGATCGAGTGGGAGTAGCGAGGCCGCCAGCGTCTTTTCGCTAAGCCGCTTCCGCAACTCCGCCCGCCGCTCCCGATAGTCCGGATCGCCGGCCACATTGCGAAGCTCCAGCGGATCGCTTGCGTGATCGTACAGCTCCGCGCCCAGCCGCCCTTCATCCCACTCGACATAGCGATACCGATCGGTGCGCAGCGCACGTCCCAACTTCTCGCCGCGCAAAACGACCGTATAGGCGGCGCGGTTCGACGCCGGCGCGAGCAGACTCTTTCCTGGCATCGCGGGAGGCAGCCGCAGCCCAGCCCAAGACGTGATCGTTGGATAGAGATCCAGCAACTCGACGATAGCCTCCGACCGTTCTCCCGAAGACGGCACACCCGGCCCGGAAACAATTAGCGGCACGCGCGTCGTCCGTTCCCACAACGCGACCTTGTTCCACCAGCCATGCTCGCCAAGATGCAAGCCGTGATCGCTGAAGAAAATCACCAGTGTCGACTGTGCCAACCCATTACGTTCCAAGGCGCCGAGCACCTTACCCACCTGCGCGTCCATGAACGAAACACACGCCCAGTAGGCGCGCCGAAACTCACGTCCCTCTTCGTAGCCGAGCTTCAAGTCGCGCTGCGGGAATGCCGCCGGCGGAATGTCCGCCGCGTCATCGGCCGGACCGACCGCGCCCGGAATGCTCTCGAGCGGATACAGATCGAAATAATTCTTCGGGGCAATGTACTTATCGTGCGGCTTCCGGAATCCGCAGGCGATGAAGAACGGCTTGGACCGTTTTTCCGCGAGCAGATTCGAAACCTCTAAAGCCGTCTGCGCGTCGGGGTGTTCCTCTTCCGGCGCCTCCGAAGCGCGCCACTCAAAGTAGGCGAACTTGCCGCCCGTTAAATTCCGCCCCTCGCCGGTGGCGACCCTTGCGGTCCCGCGCGGGCTGGAGGCGTGGTCCCAGTCGCTGGCGCCATCCATGCCGTCGTGATACAGCTTGCCGACGCGCGCCGTGTAGTAACCGTTCGAGCGCAAGAACTCCGGCAGAAACTTTGACTTCACCTGCGTGTGCGCATCGGTCGTGTTGTTGAGCACACGGGTGGCCTCGGGGTAAAACCCGCTCAACAGCGAGGTCCGCGATGGGTTGCAAACGGGGTACTGGCAATAGGCGCGGTCGAAGCGAACGCCACGCCTCGCCAACCGGTCGATATGCGGCGACTGGACAAGGGGATGGCCATAACAGCCGAGATCGCAGTTTAGATCGTCGACGGATATCAACAGCACATTGCGCGCGGGCGCGGTCTGCGCCGCGGCGGCAGCAAGGAAAGTTCGGCGTGTCATCTCGAATTAGTCGTCGCGCCGGCCGCCGCCGCCCACGAGGCGAAGCAGGATATTCAACGCGGCGACAAACACATTAAACACCCCGGCAAACAGCGCCAGCGCGCCCGCCACCGGCGAGTTCGAATCGGGCGAGTGCAGCACGCCGCTGGTCGAACTCACCAACGCCAGCACGCCCATGATCCCGATGCCCGCGCTGATCAACATTCCCAGCCACCCGATGTTCAGGAACCCATTCAGCACCACGGCCGCCATGATCGAAACGAACATGCCGATCATCAGGCCGCGCGGGGCTGAAAACGTTCGCCCGGAGATAAACACATATCCGGTAACGGCCAGAAACACCAGCGCCGTGATCGCCAGCGCCGCGAAAATCAAACCGGGCGCCACACGCGCTGCGAAGAACAGAATCGGAGAGAGCACCAGGCCCGAAATGAGACCGTCGGCGAACAGCACAAAGACACCAAGCATCGGTTTGTCTCGCACCGCCAGCGCAATCATCGGAATCCCGTTCAGCGCGACAATCGCCACGATCATCCCGATCCAGGACGAGAAAAAACGCGCCAGCGTCACCGACGACGAGCCGACTACGCCGCCCGTAATCGCGGCGACGACGGCCAGACCGAGCAGCATGTAGGTCTGTTTGATAACGAGCGACTGGTGGGCGGTGAGCGTGGTTGTCGACGACAACTTCTCCATCGCCGACAGCGGAGTTCCGTTTGGGTTCATGCAATTACCTATAGCATCTTCGGCGGCGGCGCGGGGAGTTGCTTATAATAGAAAATCCCCTTCTCAGCAGGAGTCCCCTTTCCCATGTTCGATTTTTTCCGCAGCCGCGATAAAGCGGCCCGCACGATCTTGACCGTTCTACTTGGCATGGTCGCGCTCTCGATGGTTGCCTATCTGGTGCCGACCGGCCCCGGCGGGTCGAACATGCCCGAAGCCGTCATCGCCGAAGTCTGCGGCGACAAGATCACCGCGCGCGAAGTACAGGCCCAGTTGCAATCGCAGTTGAAGAACCGCAATTTCCCCGCCCAGATGATTCAGGCCTACCTTCCCGAGTTCGTCAACCAGTTCGTGGCCGAGCGCGCCTCCGCCTGCGTCGCCGACGAAATGGGCATGAAGGTGACCGAAGAAGAGGTCGCCAATTCGATCCGCTCGATGCTGCCGCAGGTCTTCCAGGGTGGCTTCAACAAGGAACTGTACGCCGGCTTCCTCCAGCAACAGGGCCTCACGATTCCCGAATTCGAAGCCAACGTCGCCAAGCAGATGCGCCTGAACCGCCTGCGCATCGTCGTTATGGAAGGCGTTGTGGTCTCCCCGTCCGAAGTCCAGGAAGAATTCAAGCGCCGCAACGAAAAGATCAAGGTCGACTATGTCCGTTTCGGTGTCGACAAGTTCAACTCGCAGGTCAAAATCACGCCCGAAGAGATGCAGACCTACTTTAACGCCAATCGCGCCGGCTACCGCACTCCTGAAAAGCGCAGCTTCGATGTCCTGGTGGCCAGCGAAGACCGCATGAGCGCGGCCATCAACGTCGACGACAACATCCTGCGTTCGGCCTACAACACCTCGGGAGATCGCTTCCGCAGCGGTGAGCGCGTGAAGGTCCGGCACATTCTCGTTTCCACCACCGGCAAGTCCGCTGACGACGCCAAGAAGGCCGAAGGCAAAGCCAACGCGTTGCTCGCGCAGATCAAGGGCGGCGCCGATTTCGCCAAGCTCGCGAAGGAGAACTCCGAAGATCCCGGTTCGAAGGAAAACGGCGGCGAATACGGCTGGATGGCCAAGGGCCAGACGGTTCCCGCATTTGAAACAACCGCATTTTCGCTCAAGAAAGGCGAACTCTCCGGACTCGTCAAGACCGAGTACGGCTATCACATCATCCAGACTCTCGACCGCGAGGATGCGAAGGTCAAGCCCTTCGAGGAAGTGAAAGCCGAACTCGCCACCGAGATGAAGAAGCAGCAGGCGCAGTCGAAAGTCGAGGCCGCCGCCGAACAGGCCCGCAATGAACTGATGAAGTCGCCGGGTAATGCAGCGGCCATCGCCGCGAAGTACAATCTCGCGCACTACAACGTTAACGAAGCCTCCTCGCGCGCTCCGATCCCCGAAATCGGCGTTGTCGACGAATTCGACTCCGCCGTCTTTACCGCCGAGAAGGGCAAGATCACTAATCTCGTCGTTGCGCAAGGCAACCGCATGGCCTTCGCCATCGTGAACAACATCGTGCCGGCTCGCCCGGCGGAACTGGCCGAAGTGGAAGGTCAGGTGCGTTCGGCGCTGAGCGCGCAAAAGGGCCAGGAGTTGCTCACCAAGAAGCAGAAGGAAGTGGAAGACCTCGTTAAGCAGGGCGCGGACCTGAAGAAGATCGCGCAGGCCGTCGGCGTGGAGGTCAAAGCGTCCAACGACTTTACTCGCGACGGCGCCGCCGAGGGCATCGGCACCGGCACGCACTTCACCGAACTGTTCACGAAGGAGCCGGGCGCCATGATTGGACCGCTGCAGATTAGCGATCAAATTATCGTCGCCAAGCTACTCACCAAGACGCCAGCCGACATGGCGAAGTTCGCCGAAGAAAAAGAGCAAATTCTCTCCAACCTCAAGGGCCGCCGCGCGCAAGAGCGTAAAGATCTCTTCGAGGACGGCATCGTCGCCAAGCTGATCGACCGGGGCAAGGTCAAGATTAATCAGGACGCCATCAAGCGCATGCTCGATAGCTATCGCAGCTAGCCCGGCATGGTGCAAACGCTGATTGAATTCCTCCGGACTCTTACGAATCCGGATCAGTTGCGGCAGCTTCTCACGACCGTGTTCAGCGGGTGGCACGGCTATGCCCTGCTGTTCGGCATCGTGTTCTCCGAGACCGGACTATTGGCGGGATTCTTTCTACCGGGCGATTCGCTGCTTTTCACCGTCGGCGTTGTCGCCGGCGCGGGCGGTCTGAATCTTCCGGCGATCATGGCCGTCTTGATCGCCGCCGCGATCATCGGCGACGGCGTCGGCTACCTACTCGGCAAGAAAGCCGGCGTTGGTGTGTTCAAGCGCCCCGACAGCAAACTCTTCAAACGCGAGCACCTCATCAAGACCCAGGAGTTCTACGAAAAGCACGGCGGCAAGACGATCATCTACGCGCGCTTTGTGCCGATCATCCGAACGTTCGCGCCGTTCGTCGCCGGCGTCGCCAACATGAACTACGGGCGCTTTCTGAGCTTCAACGTGTTCGGCGGCATAGGCTGGGTTGTCTCGATGACGACGCTCGGTTACCTGCTCGGCGACAACGAAATCGTGCGCAAGCATTTCGAGAAGGTGATCATTGGGATCATCGTTATCTCGGTCCTGCCGATCGTGTTCGAATACCTGAAGAGCCGCCGCGCTGCGTGAGAGACTGTTTGTCATGCCTCCGACAAGGCGTGAGGTCCTTCTAGTCTCCTGTCTTGGATAATTCGTTACAACGGCGCACCTTGTCGAGGATAACGTCTGCGGAGGCCTTCCATGTGAAGGGGGTCGGGGCTCCGTTCCAACCGGCCAGCCAGTGGTAGATGGCGGTTTCCAATTCGTGGACACTGTGGAAGGTGCCACGCCGGATCATGCGCTCGGTGATCAGTGCGAAGAAGCGTTCCACTTGGTTG
>VFZW01000013.1 GCA_016871055.1 Acidobacteriota bacterium | reverse complement strand
TGTAGGTTGTTGATCGGACACGCCTGCGCGACATGCCGCGATTCCGCGGGGCTTCTCGCGGCGCGCCGGATCTGGCCGTTGAAATCGTTTCGCCGAGCGAATACGCCTATGACGTCGATGAAAAAGTGGCTCTCTATTTGGCCGCGGGAACGAAGACGGTTTGGGTAGTTATGCCGAAGCGGAAGCATGTGCTGGTTTACGACGACAGAGGTGTCCGGAACGCGGAGCTCGGCGATTTCGTCGACGCGCCCGCCGTCATGCCCGGTGTGCAGATTCCGGTCGCTCGGCTATTCCCAGAAATCTAAGGCTTCGCGAGCAGCAGAAACGCCATCGCGTAGCGCCGGCCGAATTCTTTGAGAGAGGGCGTGTCGAAGTGCACGATATCTCCCTTGTGACCGAGCGCGCCTGAGGGCACATACGCCACATTTTTCTCATTCACCGCAAGTGACTCGAGCGCTTCGTTGATCATCCGCGAATAGGGGTAATCGTTCTTGTCGCGCGTGTAGAGAAATTCGCCAAGTCCGCCTACGACAATGGGCGCGTCGCCCACATCGTTACGCAGCGATTGCATTACGGCGCTCCAACGCGCGGCGTACGATCGCGCTTTGCTCTAGTCTTGCGAATCCGATTCGCCTTGATGCCACAAGATGCCGCGGAGCCGAGCGCCGTTGGCCGTCGCGAGTTTCGTGCGGCGAACGGCTTCCGTGTAGAGCTTGCCGCCGGGCTTCCATTCATCGAGCGCGCTGCCGCCCATCGCGCAGGGGATAAGGCCGATGCCGTTCGAGCCGGCGCAGAAGTCTTTCAGCGTCTTGGCGAACGCGCGGCTTAGTCCCACGCCGAGACGGTCTGGGCGATCAAGTGCACGGGCTCGACCGCTGGGACCCATTTGTCTTCCTTCGTTAGCATGAATACGCCCGGCATCGGCTCCTTATCGATGTCGGCGATTACCCCGCGACCGGCCATGTTCGACTGTCCAATCAGAAGGTACACATCCTTGGGCGCTTGCGCGAACAGCGCGGCGGAAACGAGGAGTAGGGCGCGCATGAGTTCCTATTCTATGTGACGATGCGCAGCGCGCGGAAGCGGCACTCCGAGGAGTGATTCTGTAGCACGATGGGAGATCGCTCCACCTTGTTTGGGGCGGCGGCTTCCAGCACGCGGACGCCGTTGAGCCAGTGTTCGATCCGCCGCCGCTGAACGACGATCTCAGACTCATTCCATTCGCCCGCGGGACGAATCGGCGCATCGCTCGGCGCGAGCTTACCGTAGAGCGAAGCCGTTCCTTTTCTGGCATCACGCATCGCTTCGGCGGAGACCGCGTCGTCGGTGAGCTGATACTCCGGGCCGCGTCCGCGTGCGTGCGGGAGGGTTGCGCCGGCGGGTGTCCACACATCGAACTTCTCGATCAAGTACTTCACGCCGCAGTTGCCGCCCGGAGCGATGTTCCACTCGAACGAAAACTGAAAGTCGCCGAATTCTTCACGCGTGCGGATGTCCTGAAACGTCGGCTTCACGACTAGCGGACACAGACAACCTTCTTCGATTTTCCAGCAGTGCGATGGAAACTCTTTGCCGGTGACCGAGATCCAACCTTCGGCGCTCCGGCCATCGAACAACGATTTCCGGTTCTGTGCTTTCGCCGCACCCGCAAAAAGTAGCAGTACGGACCGGCGCGCCAAATTAACTTCCATTACGGTACAATCCTATCCCATGAAACTCGTTCGCATCCTCATCGCGCTCTGCGCACTCACGACCTTCCTGCCGGCCCAGCCCGCTGCCAAGAAGGAAGCTGTCAAGAAAGAAGCCGCCGCTGCCGCCGGCGTCATCGACATCAACACCGCCGACGAAGCGACGTTGAAGACGATTCCCGGAATCGGCGACGCCTACTCGAAGAAGATTATCGCCGGCCGGCCCTATGCCCGCAAGGACGAAATCGTGTCCAAAGGCGGCGTTCCGCAAGGCGTCTACGACAAGATCAAGGACAAGATCATCGCCAAGCAGGCCGCGACTAAGAAGAAGTAACCGGGTTCTTCAGAACGCCGATTCCTTCGATATCGACTTCAACCACATCGCCGGGCGCCATCTTCTTGGTGGTTCCCGGCGTTCCTGTAAATACCAGGTCGCCTGGTTCCAGCGCGACATACTTGGAACAGAAGCTGATCATTGTGACGACGTCGTAGATCAATTGCGACGTGCGTCCTTCTTGAACGACTTTGCCATTCAGCCGCGTCTGAATCGCGAGATCTTCGTACTTCAACCCCGCCACCACCGATGGTCCGATCGGCCCGAACGTGTCCGAGCCTTTCGCGCGCCACCACTGGATGTCCTTATCCTTGCCGTTTTGCCACTGCCGCTCGCTGACATCGTTGCCGCACGTGACACCGAAGACACCGGCCGCCGCCTCAGTTTTTGAAACGTTTTTCAGGCGCTTTCCGATGACGACAACCAGTTCGCACTCGTAGTGCACATCGGTAGAATCCTTCGGAAGTACGATCGAGTCCCCAGGGCCACAGATGCATGTCGTCGGCTTATAGAAGAACTCGGGGCGCGAGGGCGGCGCGACCGTACCGAGGTGGCTCTTGTAATTGCGCGCCATCGCGAAGATTTTGTTGGGCACGATCGGCGCAAGCAGCTTGACGGCTTTCAGTTGGTGCTTCGCGCCGGTGGGCTTGCCGCCTCTCAGATAGTCGCCGGAGAGTTCGCGCACCTCCTCGCCGGCAAGAATTCCAAAGGCCGTGCGGGAGCCCTGGCGGAATCGAACGTAGTGTGTGGCGCCGCTCTGCGCCTGCATGGATGCGGCGCTCATCGCGAGGCCGATTGCGGATCTTCGAGAAACTGGCATAGAGAGATTCTATACCTTATCGGGCGATTGCGAACTCCCCGGCGAAAATTAATCCGCCGCCTGGCCGAGTCTCGCGGATTGCAGCGCCGCGACTTGTGGCCATGGCGATCGCCCTTGTGCCACGGGCCTTCGGCGCGCCGTTGTTGAACGATATCGTGTACGCCGCCTTTGCGTATTTCATTCCCTGATTCTCCAACTTTCGTCGAAGAGTCTGGCTGTGACCGGTTCGGGAAATTCGACGCCTTCTTTGATTGGCAGAATTGCCCAATCGCCGAGCTTCGGCATTGCGTAATCGCTGTGATACTCGCGCTCGTCGAGAGTAAGGCCCGAGTTGATCACGACATATTTCGATGGCGCCAGAGGATTCGGAAATATAAGCGCGGGCAGGTGCGTTGCGGCATCGAACGATTTCGTTCCGGCGGTTACTCTGTCCTTCGTCCACTGCACCGGCAGCTTCGCCGCAATCCGTCTGATCCAGCGGTTCGACCCCGGATCGCCGAACAGGACTACGTTGTACTTGGTGAAGTCCTCAGGCTTTACGTCTTCGTCGTTTTTCATGCGCGGATGAGAGCTGTAGTAGCGCGCGTAAACGCGATCAAACCGCGCCATGATGCGCATCGCCTGCGCGTGCGCGGCGGCGTTCGCCGGCGGGCCGGTCGGCTTCACAAGCAGGAATGGACCGAGGAAGGCGTCGTCGATTGGGCCTTGCAATGCGTGCGTCTTGCGAAGCTCGGAAGCGCGTTTTGGCAGTTGTTTCCAGGTCCCAGCCGTTTTTGCAAAATAGACTTCGGCGGCGGGTTTGATCTTCAACGGCTGACCGTCGATTCTGGCTTCGCGCGTTCTCTCCGTTTCACGAAGCGTCAGGTGAGTCAGGTTCCGCGTCTTGACGGTGATCGCCGTTCGATCCTTGTTCCGTGAGGCTTCCACGCTGGCTCGCTCGTACTGCTTTTCCAGGCCGTCGAGGGTGACCCAATGGGCCCGGTTGTAGCGCGTTGTGTAGGTGACGAAGCGCACTTCGTCGCGGCTGACGACACCGCGATCTCCGTGTTCTTTCAAGAATGCGTCGATTCGCTGCCGCACTAACGGGCTGATGCTGTGGCCCGTGTTTTCCGAGATTAGAAAAATCGAGGGTGTTCCTTTGACGCGCCAATTATTCGCTTCGCCTTCGGAAGGAAAGCCTTCTTTTTCCAACTGCGCGCGCACTCGCAACGACGATTCCAACTGGCCCCGGTGCGGCTTACCGGGTTCGGGCGGAATCACGGCGGTTTGCGTGTCGTTATCGCCATCGTGGCCGGCGATCGGAATGTTGAACGCGTTCAATGACCAGTCGATGATGTTTTCCCAAATGCGCAGCGGGCCGGCTTGATATGGCGGAAATCCGTCCATGTACGCGCGCCGCGGATACGTGCCGGCGCCGATTTCCGCGGCCGCGAAGCGGTCGGGATATTGCAACGCGATGTGCCATGCACCGGCACCGCCGAGTGAAAAGCCGCGCAACACGATGCGGTTTGGGTCGATCTTATAGCGCGCGCTGACCGCTGCGATCGCTTCAAACACGTCCACCTCGCCGGCCCAATGATTGGCGTTGTTCCAACGGCCGTAGCAGTCGAGAATGATCTGTCCGACATCGGCCGCCGCGTACGTCAAGCCTTTGTTCGGGGCGGGGAACTTGAAGAGGAAGCTCGATTCGGTCAGCGTCTGATCGCGGCCGTGAAGCCAGACGTAGAGTCTTGCGGGCGTCTTGCCGTCGTAGGAATCCGGCACGGTTACGCCATACGGTTGCACCGAGCCATCCAGGCTCGATACGTAACCGTGAATTTTGCGGCCCTTCGCCGCGGACCACGGCGCTTGGCCATTCTGCAACTGCTTGGCACGCGCGATACCTTAATCGAGCACCATCATTGCCTGATCGATCCCGGCTTGCGTGAAAAACGTTTGAGGGAATTCGAGAAGCAATGGTCCCGCTTTCGCATACACCTCCACGTCGGTGCGAAGCGCCGCGTCTTTTGTCGAGGCCGTCTTGAGGATAGATTCGATCTCTTCGGTCTTCGCCTTGACGCGCGCTAACTCCTCGGCTTTCGGCTCGATGGCCGGCGGCGGAGCGGCCTTTTGTTTCTGCTGTTGCGCCAGCAGTCCCGCGAAGACCGCGAGGAATATAGCAATTCTCATGCGAACCATTTTATGGAAGGCGGGCGGCCGCGGCGAAACGTTACCCCGGTTTCAAGCGTCCTACGAGTGTGCGGCAAGTCATCACCGAAGAGATATCCGAGATTGGCAGTGGTATAAACGGGCCGCGAATCCGCTGTCCGTTGTGCGAATGGGAGCCGCCGAGCGATGCGCTCTGGACCTGTTTGTGCGGATATAGCTGGCACACGTTCGATACCGGCGGCGTTTGTCCTTCGTGCATTACGAAGTGGCCTTCGACGCAGTGTCCGCACTGCAAGGGCTGGTCAGCTCATAGCGATTGGTACGAATACTAGATCCAGCGGGCGGCGCATGCCGTACTATGTAGTATTCCGGGATGAACACTTGGCTCGACAGTCTGGCTAGACATGGGATCGCTTTGCTTTTCGGCGTTTGTTTCGTCGAAGCGATCGGTGCGCCGGTGCCGGCGGCGGTGGCGCTTCTGACGTCGGGCGCGTTGATCGATCTCCGCCGGATGCAATGGCTTCCGGCATTTGCGGCGGCGTTCGCGGCGTTTTTGGCCGGCGACGTGCTGTACTATATCGGCGGCCGATATACCGGCTGGTGGCTGCTTGGTTTTCTCTGCAAGGTCTCCGTAAATCCGGAGTCCTGTATTGTGGCCTCGGCGCAATCCTTCTACAAGCGTGGGAAGATCGCCCTCGTCTTTTCGAAATTTGTTCCGGGCCTGAATACCATGGCCCCGCCGCTGGCCGGATCGATGCGCATGCATCCGCGAGACTTCCTGCTGCTCGACGCGGCCGGAATCGTGCTTTATGTCGGTGTCTATCTTGGCGCGGGTTACGCGTTCAGCGGTGTCTTGACGCGGATTCTGGAGTTTCTCGATGTCGCCGGGAGCGTTGTCACATGGGTCTTTGCAGCCGGTTTTATTGCTTTTCTCGCATATCGATTCGGCCTGATGTGGCGGGCGCGCGGCTATCGCGACATTCCGCGCGCGGAGGCCACCAACGTTAACGGCAGAATCCTCGACGTCCGCAGCCACGGCTACTACGACCGCAGGGCTGAACGCATTCAGGGTTCGAAGCGATTGGAACCGAACCGGCTGCCCGAGGCAGTCGCCGAACTTTCCGAGGAGGAGAAAATCTACCTCTACTGCACTTGAATCAACGATGCGACCAGCGTCCGTGTGGCGCGGATCCTGCGAGAGAAGGGAATCGACGCCATCGTGATTCACGGTGGTTTGAGCGCTTGGAAAAAGGCCGGCTTGCCGTTGGAGCCGGTGCCGCCGGAAGACATCGTCCAGTTGCCGTCATTTTCGCGATAGCCCCAGCCAATCGGCGAGCCGCCCGCATTCCGCTTTGAGCGCCGCGCGCACCGAGGGTACTCGTGCGCCTTTTTCAAAGTGCATCGAAAGAACGTCGAGTTTTCCCTCCTTCCGATCCGCCTTCAAGTCGGCGCGCGCGACGAGTTTACCGTCGAGTAGAAATGGCAAGACGTAGTAGCCCCAGCGCCGTTTTTCCGTGGGCGTGTAGATCTCGATGCGGTACTCAAAATGGAAGAGTCTTTCGGCGCGCGGCCGGCGCCAGACGGGAGGGTCGAAGGGTGACAGGAAAGTCCCACCCTGCATTTGTTTCGAACATTCCGTGTCAGGAGTGATGTAGGCGGTGTCCTTCCAACCTTCAACCGAGATCGCTTCCAACCGCTTCTCCGCCAACAGCGCCGCAATCGCCACGCGCGCTTCTCCGATCGGCATGCGGTGATAGTCCGCGAGATCGTGCGCCGTGGCGACGCCGTGAGCGCGCGCCGCGACCCCGATCAACTCGCACTGCGCCTGTTCCTTTGTGAGCTTCTGCTTGAGAATCGCCTTGGGTACGATGCGGTGCGGCAGGTTGTAGGCGCGAGCGTAGTTCGGCAATCGGTTGGCCGCCGCGACTGCTCCGCGGCCGAAGTGCGCCTCCAGCACGGCCCGCGGAAACGTTCCCATCCAGACCGCGTCCAGCTTGCGCGCGACGCCGTCGGGCGGCGGCAGATCGTCGGCCGACAGCGGGCCCCGGCGTTTCACTTCGTCGAGCACCCATTGTGCGTAGCCTTCATGCCGCGCCAGTTGCTCCTCGAAATTCCACGGCCGCACGCGATGACTGTCGCGACGATACTGGAGCAGCGGCCAATGCTCGACCGGGATTATCGACGCCTCGTGAGCCCATTGCTCGGTGAAGCGATATTTCTTGTAGACGAGATCGTGCAGCTCCGCGCGGTCATAGGGCCCGACGCGCGCGTACGGGATCAGAAAATGCGCCGGAACGAGAACATTCACGAAGTCGATCTGCAGCACACCAATCCGGCGCACGGCGTCCTCGACGGACGACATGCCGAGAAGGCCCTGCGCGGCGACGGCGATGCGCCGCGCTTCATCGAGCGTGAGTTTCATGGCAGTGCGAACGCGAAGTACATTGCGCCTGACGCCGCGCCGCTCTTTCCGCCACCGGCGGCGATGACGATGAACTGTTTACCTCCTACTTCGTACGTTGCTGGCGTTGCGTTGGCGGCGAACGGCAGCGTCGTCTCCCAGAGCAGTTTGCCGGTACGTTTGTCGTAGGCGCGAAACTTCTTGTCGAAGTTTGTCGCGCCGATAAAAAGCAGGCCGGATTTGGTCACAAGCGGCCCTCCGTAGTTTTCGCTGCCCGTGGATTTGTCGGCGAGGTCCGGGTGTTCGCCGAAAGGAATCTTCCAAGCGTAATTGCCGGTGTCGAGCGAGATGGCATTCAATGTTCCCCACGGCGGCGTGATCGCGGGGTAGCCATCGGGATCGAGAAACTTGTTGTAGCCGTCGGTGGTGTGGGACTGATCCATGGGTGAGTCGGACTTCGCAACAATCACTTCTTTGTCCTCACCGCGCAGCAGAAAAGCCGAAAGCGCTTCGATCGCGTCGCGCCCAAGCGCGCGAAACGCCGGCATGCGCCCAACACCGTTGACGATGACTCTCTCCAGGGCCGCGGCGTCCATGCGCGATACCAAATTCTTCAACGATGGAAACTCCGGCGGACTGCCGCCGAGATCCTCGCGATGACAGCCCGCGCAACTGCGCGCGTAGATTCCTTGGCCGCGTACCACACCGCCCGCCAGCGAGCGCGGCACCAGACGAAGCACCCACGCCATCTCGTTGGAGTTCACGTAGAAGAGGCCCGTCTCCGGATCGAATGCCTGACCACCCCACTCCGCCGCGCCATCGAAGCCGGGAAACACAATCGTCCCTTCGAGCGAAGGCGGTTCCCATTGCCCATTGCTGCGAATCGTTTTGAACCGTTCGCGGGCCACACGCGCCGCCTCCGGCGTACGTTTCGTCAGTGTCTCTTCGGTCAGCCGTTGCCGCGCAAAGGGCTCGGGCTTCGCCGGCAGCACCTGCGTAGCCGCGAGCTTTTCTCCGGCCACAGGCGATGGCGGCGCGTTGCGAGTCTCCAAGGGAAATAACGACTCGCCTGTTTCGCGATTGAAGACGAAAACGTGGCCCGACTTTGTCGCCTGCGCAGCTGCGTCGATCAATTTGCCGTTCCGCTGAACGGTAACCAGCACTGGCGAAGTCGGAAAATCACGATCCCACACGTCGTGTTTGACGGCCTGAAAATGCCACTTACGCTTGCCCGTCTTCGCATCGAGGCACAGCAGCGTGTTGGCGAACAAGTTGTCGCCAGCGCGATTGGCGCCGAAGAAATCGTAGGCCGCCGAACCCGTGGGAACGTACACAAGCCCGCGATTCACATCGAGCGCCATCCCGGCCCAATTGTTCGCCGCGCCCAGGTACTTCCAGCCATCCTTCGGCCAAGTGTCGTAGCCGAACTCGCCAGGATGCGGAATTGTGTGGAAGCTCCATTGGAGCTTGCCCGTGCGCGCGTTGTATGAACGGATGTCGCCCGGTGCGGCGGGCAGACCTTCGCTGGTGATCGAGCCGATAATCAGAGTGTCGTTGTAGACAACACCAGGCGTTGTCAGGCCCACGTTCAGCGATTCCACCGGCCGTCCCAGATCTTCTCTCAGATCGATCCAACCTTTGCCGCCGAACGCCATGTCCGGCTTACCCGTCTTGCGGTCGATCGACCACAGCCGATGTTGCGCTGCCACGTAAATCCGGCCGTTCCAGTGCATGAAGCCCCGGTTGCGTTGTTTGCCGCGAACGGGCTTGCCCTCGTGCGGATCGAAGTTCCAAAGTACGCGGCCGGTTGCGCCGTCGATGGCGTAGACGCGCAATTTCGCCGAACTCAGATACACAATTCCATCGAGCACAAGCGGATTGCACTGAATCTCCGAGCCGTCGAAAGAATCGCCGGCGTCGAACTTCCACGCTGTCGTGAGCGTAGCGACGTTGGCCGGCGTGATCTCGCCGATAGTGGTGTAGTGAATGTTGTCGGGCCCGCCGTGATAGCCGGGCAGCCGCGATACGCCGAATCGGGCACGGGCTTTCTCTGGGCGCTCGACAGCAGCGCTCCAAGAAGAAAAATTGCAAGGAATCGCATTCCTTCTATTCGTACCGCAACGCTTCGACCGGGTCCAATCGCGCCGCCTTCACGGCCGGCCATGTTCCGAAGAAAATACCGATTCCAACTGACACGGCGAAGCCAGCGATCAGCGCGCCCGTCGAGACTGCGGACGGCAGCGATGGTACAAGCGTGCCGACAATCAGTGTGACGATAACGGAGATCAACAGCCCGAGTACCCCACCCGCACCGGTCAGTGCAACGGCCTCGGTCAGGAATTGTACGATGATGTCGGAACGCCGCGCGCCCAGCGCTTTGCGTACGCCGATCTCCTTGGTTCGCTCCGTCACGCTGACGAGCATGATGTTCATGACGCCAATGCCGCCGACCAGCAGCCCGAGCCCGGAGATCGAAATCGAAACCAGCACGATCAACTGCGTGATCGAGTCGAAGCGAGCGATAATTTGGTCGGCGGTGCTCAGAGAAAAATCGTCTGGCGCTCCGAGGGGCGTCTTGCGCACGCGGCGTAACAGTTGGCGAATGTCTTCTTCGGCGTCGCCGCGCCGGCCTTCAGAGGCTTTCGCGATGACTACGAATCGATCCAGTTGCGGATAGCGCAGCCGCGCCACTGACAGCGGAATCGTTACCTGGCGGTCGATTGGGTTCTCGCCGAAGAACCCGCCCTTGGCCTCTTCGGTCACGCCAATGATTGTGTACTCCGCGCCCGCCACCGTGACAGATCGGCCAAGTACCGAGCCATCTGGGAACAGCGCATCGGCAAGCTTCGGACCGATCACGCAGACGCGCGCGCCGCGCTTTTCTTCTTCCTCGGTGAACGGCCGGCCCGCGACGAAGTTGCGCGGTTGGGTCAGAAAGCCGGACGCGGTCTGCCCGATCATGTTCACCTGGTCCGACTCATACCCCGGCACCTTCGCGGTAATCGGGGTGCGCCCAATCACGCCCGGCAAGTAGAGGGTCGCGCTCACCTCCGCTACCGATGGAACCAGCCGTTGAATCAACTCCGCATAATCCGATCCGACCGGTTTGCGACGGATCTCCGACGGGGGCGGATTCTGATTCGGGTCTCCCGACACCCGTGAAATAAAGATGTTATCCGGTCCGAACTCTGAGAAGAAAGTCGTCACGCCTTGTTTGAGGCCGCTGAGTAGGGACGACACCGTCACCACTGTTGTAATGCCGATGACGATGCCGACTATCGTCAAGAGCGAGCGAAAGCGGTGCGCCCACACCGAGTCCATTGCCACTGCAATTAACTCGCGAAACGAAATAGTTCCTGGAATCTGCATGGCGTTATTCGGAGCGCAGCGCCTCGATGGGATCGAGCCTTGCCGCCCGGCGCGCCGGATACCACCCGGAAATTACGCCGACCGCCGACGAGACGATCACCGACAGTGCAATGTAGAACGGAGTGACAACCCGCGCGCCGCCACAAACCCCAATCCCAGCCCCATCATTCCCCCGGCGCTTGAGAGCACCACGGCTTCGACTAGAAACTGCAAGAGTATATCGGTCTGCCGCGCGCCCAGCGACTTGCGAATGCCAATCTCGCGCGTCCGCTCCGTTACGCTTACAAGCATGATGTTCATGATCACGATGCCGCCCACGACTAGCGAAATCATCGTCACCGGAACGACCACCGCGCCGATCAAACCGAGAATCTGATCGATGAACGCCCGAATGGAATCCGGCGTCAGGAAGTCGAAATTATCGACCGCGCCCGGCCGTGTCTTGAACCGGGTTCGCAGCGCAAGGCGCGCCACATCCAGGCCCTGTTCCAGCGTCAGACCCGAGCCAGGCCGCGGCCGCGCGAAGATCGACGTCGAACGCGCCGGACCGATAATCCGAGTGAACGCCGAATCCGGAATGTACACCGAATTGTCCTGCAAGCGCCCTCCGGCGTTGCCGAGTTTCTCTTGCAATCCGACGATCTGAAACGAATACCCACGCACTGTGATGAACTTGCCGACAGGGCTCGCGTCGCCAAAAAATTTCGCCTGCACCTCGGTCCCAACGACGCACACAAACTGCTTGTTGTGCTCTTCTTGTTCCGTGAAGAAGCGGCCATCGGTGGTAATCACTTCGCGGATTTCCGGGAGTATCGCCGAAGTACCGATTATCGACGCGCCTTCCAGCGTGATGTCGCCGAAGCGGATGTCCTCGACTCGAGTGCGATAGGGGCTGTACAGCATCTGCTCGCCGGTCGTGGCGCGCAGGTAATCGAGATCTTCCGGACGAATCTCTTTATTCACGCGCAACTTTTCCGCGCGCTCGCGCCGTGTCATTTTGCCGAAGTTAGCGACCTGTGCGATTAGAAACGACTCACTGCCGAACGCCTTCGACGTCGTCGACTCCGCATAATTGCCGAGCCCTTCGATCGCCGAACCGACTAGCACAACGCTCGAAACGCCGATGATCACGCCTAGCAGGGTGAGAAAGCTTCGCAGCTTGTGCGCGCGCAACGAGGCCCACGCCAGACCGAAAGCCGTTTCAAACTTGTATCGAAACGCCTTCATCGTGAGGCGACTCTCCAGCCGGCCCAAGCAGCCGCGAGTCCACCAGCGTTAGAAACAACGACGTAGACGACCGCCGTGCCGGCGGCTCCAGCACGCAGCAGGTTCAGCGTTTCCAGGCCGAAGGCGGAGAAGGTGGTGAAGCCGCCGAGAAAGCCTGTTACCAATGCAAGCCGTATCAACTCATCTTGGATGACACGCGCGGCCAAACCGATTCCGAAACAGCCGGCCAAATTTACCGCCAGCGTTCCGAAAGGCAACGACCCATCGATGCCACTCATCGCGCGCCAGACCAAATAGCGGCAGACGCTCCCAGCGCCTCCGGCCAGCGCGATCCACAAATAACGCATTCTCTTTCAGGGTACACCGCCGAAGCTGTATGATGGTCCGATTGCGATGACTAAACCAACCCTTCTCTCGCTCCTGTTGATCGCCTGTAGCCAGGCCGCCGTCAAACTGCCCAATCTAATCGGCGACCACATGCTGGTCCAACGCGACGTGCCAGTGCGGATTTTCGGCATGGCCGATCCCGGCGAAGCCGTTACTGTTTCTTTCCGCGGCCAAACCACCGAAACAACCGCGAATGCGCTGGGCCGTTGGGAAGCGTGGTTAAAGCCGATGACGCCCGCCGCGCCGGCCGAGATGACCGTTCGGGGCACGAACACCATTCGCATTGCCGATGTGCTGGTGGGTGACGTCTGGATTGGTTCCGGCCAATCGAACATGCAATGGGCCGTGCGGCAGACCAACAATGCCGAAGCCGAAATCAGCGGCGCGAACTTCCCGCAAGTGCGGCTCTTCTATGTTCCGCGAAAGGGATCGTCGACACCGGTCGAAGATGTCGACGCAAAGTGGGTTGTCTGCACTCCCGATTCGGCTCGCGACTTCTCGGCTGTGCTCTACTACTTCGGGCGGCAACTGCATCAGGATTTGAAAGTGCCCATGGGCTTGATTCACTCGTCGTGGGGCGGCACGCCGATCGCCTCCTGGCTGAGCGGCCCAGCGTTGACGGGCAACGCGAATCTCTCGCCGTTCTTGACGTTCTGGCAGGACGCGATCGCGCAGTATCCGAACAACAACGCGCGCTACGAAATGTACGTCGTCAAATGGGAGGCCGATGGAAAAAAGGGGCCGCGTCCCGCCGCGCCGCTCGGCCCTGGTCATCAACACGAGCCGACCACGCTCTACAACGGAATGATCGCGCCGCTCGCCAAATACACAATCAAGGGCGCGCTCTGGTATCAAGGCGAATCCGAATCCGGCCGCGCGCAAGGCCACCTCTACGGCGAAGCGCTGCGCACGCTCGCGACCGACTGGCGCCGCGCGTTCGGCCAAGGCGATTTCCCGTTCTTCTGGGTGCAACTGGCCAACTTCGGCAACGCCGCCAAGAACGGGCACTGGATGCGTGTGCAGGAAGGTCAAGTCAAGGCGACGTCGTTGAAACGCACGGGAGTCGTCGTTATCAACGATATCGGCGAGGCCACCGATATTCACCCGAAGAACAAGCAGGATGTCGGAAAGCGCCTCGCGCTGCTCGCCCGGCATGTGGCCTATGGACAGAACGGTTTCGTCTGGTCGAGCCCGCTGTACAGGCAGACGACGCGCGACGGCAAGAATCTGCGCGTGTGGTTCGATCACGCCGGAACGGGTCTGAAGACGCGTGATGGCGGCGCGGTAAAGGGGTTCGTCATCGCCGGCGCCGACGGCCAGTTCGTTCCCGCTACGGCGACCATCGACGGCGCGACCGTTTTGGTATCTGGCGTTCCGGATCCGCGCGCTGTCCGTTACGCTTGGGACTACAACCCCGACGCGAACCTGGTCAATAGCGCCGGTTTGCCCGCTTCGTTGTTCCGCAGCGACGAGCGCGACGAAGTAGTTTTCAAATAGCTTCGGCTACTGCCGAATCGCAACTGTCACGCCCGCGGGGCTATCGACGTTGTTCGCGCGAATGAGAATCGGCACCGCGGGGCCGATCGGCGCCGTGGCCGGCACTCGTACGTTGATTTGAATCAACCCTTGCACCAAGCCCGGAGCGCCGCCTGCGTAAACGACCGGTGCGTCGATGTTGTTAATGCGCACTATGATGCGGCCGGCGGGGAACTGCGGCAACGGCGTCCCGGTTAGCTTGCCCGTTTGTCCGGCCGGGTTCGTCTGCCCGCCGCCTGTCGCGAAGATCTGGATGATCGAGTTTCGCGCGGCGGCGTTCGCCGTCCCGTTGAGTGAATTGTCCTGATTGAGAATTGCCGCCAGGCCCGTGCCGTTTGCGTTTTGGGTGAATATCGCCGGCGCCGTCTGCGCCACCGGAATGTCGACCGCGTCCGATTGGGCGCCTCGATACTCGACCTTCACCTTTACGCTCGGCTTGCCTTGTACTTCGAACGGAACGATACAGCTTAGCTGTTTGTCGGTCGTATAGATGATCGGCGCGGGTACATCGTCGAACAACACGCGCGTGCGCGCTAGCTCCGTCGTTATGCCCGTTCGATCGCTCGTCAGTTCTAGGGTTTTGATCTCCGCCGGGCCCATCAGCGTTCCGTAGATGGTCACGATCTCGCCCGCGGCGACCGGGCCGCCCCGGAAACTTGCCGCGTTCAAAATCCCGTTCGCAACGATAGAGGGCTTGGATGTTCCCTGCGTGATCGAAAACGTCTCGTTGTTCACGCGCACTGTACCCGTTCGTTCCGCGCCAGTGAAATTCGGCGTGAGCGTGTAGTCCACCGCGCCACTGCCGTTCACGCTGGAAAACGATGCGATGGTAATCCACGAATCGGTTGTCGACGGCGTCCACTGGCAGCCGACACTCCCGTTAATGTTGAACCGTCCGGCGAAGACCGCGCCGGAAATCGTCGCTTGCGGCGGGTTCAGCGTAATCGAGCAACCCCCGCCAGTCTGCGTAATATTGAAGGTCAAGTTGCCGATGCGAATCGTGCCGCTGCGGCTCTGCGCCGACGGATTCGCGCCGACCGAATAGGCGACTTGCCCGTTCCCATTGCCGCTCGCACCCGCCGTTATGCTGATAAATCCAACCGTTGATTGCGCCGTCCACTGGCACGTCGATGTGACACTTATCGTTCCCTGAAACGCGTTCGACGGCACTGCGAGATTCGACGCCGGCTCGATCGACAGCGTGCAGTTGGCGCCTTGCTGCGTCACGGTGAAAGTCTTGTCGCTAACGGTGATTACCCCGGTGCGCGTACCTGGCGTTGTGTTAGCCGCCACATTAAAGGTGATCGTTGCATCCGCGTTGCCGCTGGCCGCCGACGCGATCGTCAGCCACGATGCGTTCGACGTTGCCGTCCAATTGCAACCGCTCAGCACATCGACGCCAAACGCGCCCGCGCCGCCTTCCGGTCCAATTGCAAACGATGTCGGATTGAGCGTGAGGCTGCACGTCGAAGCGGGCTGGGACACGATAAATGCGGTGTCGCCCACGGTAATTGACGCCGATCGCGCAACGGGGGTGGGATTGCCGCTCGCCGAATAGCCGATGGTCGCCGTGCCGCTGCCGCTCTCGGGGCCCACGATGCTCAGCCAGGTCGCCGACGACCTCGCCTGCCACGCGCAATTCGTCGTCAGCGTGAAATTCCCCGCGCCACCAGTTACGGGCACCGTTGTCGAAGCCGGTGCTACAAGATAGGAGCAGCTTCCGCCCTCCTGCTGCACCGTGAAAGTCGCATCGCCAATCGTGATGCGTCCGGTGCGGGCGGTCGATGCCGGGTTCGCCGCCGCGCTCCAACTCAGAGTGCCGTTACCGGTGCCGCTCGATCCGACCGGAATCGTCAGCCACGTGGAATCGCTGACGGCGTTGCGAACGCAACTGGAAACGTTCGCTGTAATCGTCACTGTACCCGACTCCGCGCCAGAACGGATCTGTTGGAAATTCGGTGAAAGCGTAAAGCTGCACACCGGCTGCTGATTCACAGTGAACGTGGCGCTGCCGACGGAGATCGTCCCGCTTCGCGCTTCCGTCGTGGTGTTCGCCTGAACGGTGTAGGTGACCTGGCCGTCGCCGCTGCTGCCGCCGCTCACTTGAATCCATGCCGAGTTTGAAACGGGCGTCCACGAACAGGCGCTCGTTGTCGTAACGTTGAACGTATTGGTTGTGCCCGCGCTCCCGACCGTCGCGTTCGATGGCGAAACGTTGTAGCTACAGGTGACGCCGCTTTGCGTGACCGTGAAACTGGCTAGCCCGCCGTTGACCTGAATCACCCCCACTCGCTGCTGCGTGGAGTTGTTCGCCGTCACCGTGTAGCCGAACGTCGACGGATTCGCCGTGCCGCCGCCAAACGAGATCGTGATCCAGTCGACGGTGCTCGACGCGCTCTTCAGGCAATTCGACGGAGTGCCGGTTGCGTTGAAAGTTCCGTTGCCCCCGTTTGCCGCCGCGAACGCGCCGGAGTTGTTCAAACTGACCGAAGTGCAGGCCTGACCCCACGCCGATGCGGCGCCGGTAAGGCAGAAGAGGAACACCGGCAGAACGCCGCGAGAAACCATAACCTGTAGATAACCCCGATCTCCGATTTAAGTTGCGGAAGACCGGTCTGGTTTGCCCGCGAAACGCCAGTAAAGAAACACCGCGTAGGCAACGGCCAGCAGCAGACCGGGAATCCACCATACTAGCCCGACTTGAAGGCCGTAGGCTGGCGCCGCCGTGTTTCGAATCGTTAACGGTTTCGCGCCCGGGCTTGCTGGGAGCACTTCCGGATACACGCTGAACACCACGCTGACGAGCATTCCCTCCAGGTACGCGCACGATGCCGCGAACGATTTTCGCGTGTGAACAACCCCAAGCGAACCGATCGCGATGATCGGAAAGAGACAACCCCACGGCATCGCCGCAAAGTTTCCGATCAACGGGGGGCGTACGGAAAAACTCGCGATTGTGACGATAGCGGTCAACGCCGCGACAGCCGGCGTGAGCCAGTGCGCGACTTCCGCAGCACGCGATTCAAGCGGGTCGTGCGCTTTGAGGCAGATCCACAACGCACCGTGTTGCGCCAGCGCCACCAGCGCCAGCAGTCCGGTGAGAATCGTGTACCAATCGAGAATCCCCGGATTCGCCGACACGCGAAAGTCCGTACACAGAGGCAGGAAAAATTCCTGATTCGCATCGAGCGGCACGCCGCGCACGACGTTGCCGAGAGCCGCGCCGAACACGATTGCCAACAGCGCGCTTGCGCCCGAGAACACGACGTCCCAAAAAGGCGTCCACATATCGTCGTGAATCAGGTGGCGGAACTCGATCGAGATGCCACGCAGAATCAGCAGCCAAAGCACGATCATCAACGGCAGGTAGAAGCCGGAAAACGCGCTCGCGTAGAGTGTCGGAAACGCGAAATAGAGTGTTCCGCCGCCCGCCAGCAGCCAGACTTCATTGCCGTCCCAGAACGGGCCGATAGTCTCAAGCGATTGCGCGCGTTCTTCCGAATTCCGCGCCACCAACCAGTGCACGGCGCCTACGCCGAGATCGAATCCATCGAGCACGACGTAAGCTGCCAAACAGAGCGCCACCAGGCCAAACCAGATCGTTTCCATCACTCGTGCGGCTCCGGTCCGTGCATGATTTCTCGATGTATCAGGAACAAAAACAATATCCCCAGCACCGTGTACAGGCCCATGAATCCGAGCAGCGTGAACAGTGCATTGCCGCTCGACACCCGCGCCGACGCGCCCTCCGCCGTTCGCATGATTCCATAAATGAGCCACGGCTGCCGGCCTAACTCGGCGGTCATCCACCCCGCGGTGTTCGCGATATACGGGAAGGGAAGCGCCAGCAACAACGCCCACAACAACGGTTTCATTGTGAAGAGTCTGCGCAGACGGAGTGCAGCGAATGCCGCCAGACTCAGGGCGACGAAAATGGTGCCCAATCCGACCATGATGTGAAACGAGTAGTACAGCAGCGGAATGTTGTCGGGCCACTGATCGCGCGGGACCTCGTTCAGCCCTTTCACTTCGGCGTTCCAACGGCCGTAGCTGATCATGCTCAACACGTTCGGAAGTTGCAGCGGATTGTCCAACCGCTGGCGTTCCACGTCGGGCTGTCCGAGCACGTTCATCGGCGCGCCGGCTCTGGTTTCAAAGTGACCTTCCATCGCCGCCAGCGTCACCGGTTGATGCATCGCCACCATTTTGCCTTGAATGTCGCCAGTCGGAAAAATCATCATCACCGAGGACAACGCGAACGCCGGTACCCCGATTCGCAGAAACAACCGGCCCGATTCTTCATGCTCGCGGCGAAGTAGATAAAACGCGCCAATCGAACAAACCACCGCCGACGCCGTGACCACCGATCCCATCATGTTGTGCGCGTACTGCGCGTACGCCCACGGGTTGAGCAGATACACCGACAAACTGTCGGGGATGATTTCGCCGTTGGCCCCGATTCGATGCCCAACCGGATGCTGCATCCACGCATCGGTGACGATGATGAAGAACCCGCTCAGCCACGATCCAACGAACACGCCCAGCGATGCCAGCCAATGAATACGGGGGCCAGCGCGATCGCGGCCGTAGAGCAGGATGCCGAGGAACGTCGACTCCAGGAAGAACGAATACAACCCTTCCATCGCCAGCGTCTGCCCGATCACGCCGCCCGCCGCCTTCGCGAAACGCGACCAGTTCGTGCCGAACTGGAACTCCATCGGAATTCCGTTGACGACGCCCATCGCGAAGTTAATGCCGAAGATGCGAATCCAAAACTGCGCGGCGGCTTCGTAACGCCGGTCGCCCGTTCGCAGCGCAATCGTCTTCATCACGAAGATCAGCAGAGCCAATCCCATCGTCAACTGCGGGAAAAGGTAGTGATACGTGATTGTGAAGGCGAAGTGCAGCCGGTGTAAACCGAGCGCGTTGTCCATCCCTTTCTATTGTTACCCCCGCACCCCCATCTTCCGCAGGATGGTCATCATCGGGCACCAATTGGTGAACGCCGATTGAAACAGATTCGCGCCGATGAAGGCGCTGAACCACAACCAGTTCGGACTCACATAGTGGGCCAGCGCCAGACTCAACAGCAGCATTGCTCCGGCGATCATGCGGAGCATTCGTTCCACGTTCATTGGGTTGTTCTTCTTATTTATTCGCGATGTAATAAACAATCGGCACCGTCACCCGCGAAAGCAGCAACGATGCGATTTCGCCCGCCATCAGTGAGATGGCCAGGCCTTGGAAGATGGGGTCGAATAATATTACAATGTTGCCCGCCATAACGGCGGCGGCGGTGAGCATCATTGGGCGAAAGCGAACGGCGCCCGCGTCGATTACCGCTTCATCCAGCGGCATGCCTTCACGCCGCCGCAGTTCGATGAAGTCGACCAGGATGATCGAATTGCGCACGACAATCCCGGCGCCCGCGATGAAACCGATCATGCTCGTCGCCGTGAAAAACGCGTTCAAGATACCGTGCGCCGGCAGAATGCCAACAAGCGAAAACGGAATCGCGGCCATGATGATCAGAGGCGTCAGAAAGCTTTCGAACCAGCCGACGACCAGCACGTAGATGAGGATCATTACCGCCGCGAACGCAATGCCAAGATCGCGAAACACCTCGTAGGTAATGTGCCATTCGCCGTCCCACTTCATCGCATAGCGTGTATCGCTTGACGGCAACGTCGCCGTGAACTACTCGATTTGCAGCTTGTCGATCTCCGGGCCGAGATCGAGAATCGCGCAGACAGGGCTTTCGACAACGCCCGCCACATCGGCCGTCACATAGGTCACCGGCATCAGGTTTTTGTGATAGATCGCCTTGTCCGCAACGCCCTCTTCTATTGATACGATCTCGCTCAGAGCGACGCCGTTCACGCGAAGCGACTCCAGCACGCCCGGCCGCGATCGCGCCGCGCGGTCTAATCGCACCGAAATCGACACGTCTTCGGCTGCGTTCGGATCGTGAGCCAATCCGGCCACACGCCCAGCCGCCGCCGCGTCGAGCGTCGCCGCGATCATCGCCGCATTGACGTTGTGCGCCGCTGCCTTGGCGGCATCGATCGTGTAGCGGCGCCGAGGACGGTCCGCTTCGCCATACCAATCGACATCCACGACGCCTTTTGTTTTTTCGAGGATTCCCATGATCTGGCGCGCCAGCCGTTCGCGCCCCGCCGCATCCGGTCCGTAGATCTCGGCGACCAGCGTTTGCAATACTGGCGGACCCGGCGGAACCTCGGCCACCTGAATGCGCGCGCGGTGTTTTCGCGCCACCGGCAGCAGCCGCGTTCGCATCTCCTTCGCGATCGAATGGCTGTCCTTGTCTCGTTCGTGTTTGTTGAACAGGTTCACCTGCAGATCGCCCAGATGGCTTTCGGCACGGAGGAAGTAATGCCGCACGAGCCCGTTGAAATTGTAGGGCGACGCCGTGCCGGCGTACGCTTGCACGTTGACGACTTCCGGTTGGCCCAGCGCGGCTTCGGCCAACTCACGCGTCGCGCGCGAGGTCTGTTCGAGCGGTGTTCCCTCTGGCATGTTGACGATCACCTGGAACTCGCTCTTGTTGTCGAACGGCAGCATCTTCACCTGCACGAACTTGATGTAGACGAGTCCGCACGCGCCAAGCAACAACAGCACAACACCGCCCAGAAAGCTCCATCGATACGGCGCGAAATGAATTAGCCGGTACATCCATCGGCGATAGAGAATCGTCACCCGATCTTCGACGACAGCGCCATGCGCCTGCCCGCCGCCGAGGATCCGCACCGTCGCCCAAGGCGTGACAAGAAACGCAACAGCGAGCGAGAAGAACATCGCCGCCGACGCGCCGATCGGAATCGGCCGCATATATGGGCCCATTAAGTCGCCAACAAACGCCATCGGCAAAATCGCGGCGATCACGGTCAACGTCGCGAGGATCGTCGGATTGCCCACTTCATCCACCGCTTCGATCACGACATCGGCGATCGCACGCGCCGCATTCTCGGGCATCCGCGCGTGCCGGACGATATTCTCAACGACAACAATCGCGTCGTCGACCAAGATGCCGATCGAAAAAATCAGCGCGAACAGCGTGATGCGATTCAGCGTGTAACCGTAGAGATAAAACACCGTCAGCGTCAACGCCAGCGTGACCGGAATCGCGACGAACACAATCAGCGATTCGCGCAGCCCGAGCGCCAGCGCCACCAGCAGCGTAACGGTCACCACCGCGATGCCCATGTGAAACAGCAATTCGTTCGACTTCTCCGCCGCCGTTTCGCCATAATGCCGCGTCACCGTCATTGTCATCCCGTTCGGCAACGGAAACGGTTCGATCCGCTCCAACACGTCCGACGCCACCGCGTTCGTCCCGCGCCGCTTGGCGATCGACAGCGTTACCGCCGATTCGAAGCCTGCCCGCGTGCCGAATTGCACCGCCTGCTTCGGCTCTTCGCCGAGGTCAGCGACGGCCGCGACATCTTCCACACGGACATTCGCAGCGTTCACGGGGACCGCGCGCACATCGGTCGCCGATGCCAGTTGTTGCCCCGCTTCCAGCAGGATTTCCCGCCCGTTCGACGTCACCGATCCCGCCGGCCTTCGCTGATTCGCCGCTTGCAACGCACGTTCCACGTCGAGCGCCGATACACCGCGCGGCGCCAGTCGCGCCGGATCGACATCGACACGAATCTCCCGCCGCCGTCCGCCCAAAATTTTGATCTCCGACACGTCCGGCGTCCGTGCGATCACCTTCTCCAACTGCGCCGCCACACGCCGGATCGCATCGTCGCCGAACTTCGCCGCATGAATCGTCAGCGCCAAAATCGGCACGTCGTCGATCGATCGCGGCTTCACAATCGGGGGCGATGCGCCAAAGGGAATCCGGTCGAAGTTCGCCTGCAGCTTTTGGTTCAACTTCACCAGGCTGCGTTCCTCGTCTTCGCCGACCTTGAAGCGGACGATCGACATCGCCGAGCCCGCGCGCGACGTGGAATAGATGTACTCGACGCCCGGAATCTCCCACAACAATTTCTCCATCGGATGAGTTAACCGCTGTTCGACCTCCGCCGCCGTCGCGCCCGGCATCGCCACCATCACGTCGATCATCGGAACCACGATCTGCGGCTCCTCCTCGCGCGGCAGGTTCAAAACCGCGAACGCCCCCGCCGCAATCGAAGCGCCGATAAACAGCGGCGTCAACTTCGACTGAATGAACGCCGCAGCGAGGCGCCCAGCGACACCGAGTCTGCGCTCTCCGGTCACTGAACCACCTCGACGCGCGCGCCATCAGTGAGCGCCGCCGATGCCGGCGAGGCGATTCGCTCGCCGCCCTCCATCCCGCTGACGATCTCCGTTTTCCCATCCCGCGTCTCGCCCGCTGTCACCAATTGTGCGCGTAGACGCCCATCGCTCAGAACGAACACGCGCTGCAACTGCCCGTTCGTAAGTACGGCGGATGAGGGAACCGTTATCGCCTTTCGCTCTCCGCCCGCGATTCTCATTCGTCCCGATAACCCGCTTCGAATCCCGGCCCACCCCGGCAACGCCACACGCACAGTCGCGGTACGAGTCCGTGCGTCGACCGACGGCAGAATCTCGTTCAACCGCAGCGCCATCGGTTCGTCGAGCGCATCAAGCGTCACCGATACCGCCGTCCCAACGCGCAAATGTTTCAGCAGCGATTCATCCACGGCCGCGTCCAGCCGCCATTCGCCGGCGCGTTCTATCACCACGATCGGCTGCCCCGGTCCCGCGAACACTCCCGCTTCGGCCCGTTTCTCGGTCACAATCCCCGCAAAGGGCGCGGTGACCGTCGCGTAATTCCGCTGTAACCGAACGCGTTCGACCGCCGCCGACGCCTGCTGAATTCGCTCGCGAATCTGCCGCCCACGCGCCTGCGCGATGTCGACCTGGGACTGTGCCTGCCGGAAGCGCGCCCGCGTCTCGTCGAACTCCTGATCGGTAATCGACTTGCTGTCTTTCAACTTCGTCATGCGGTCAAGCGTCGTCCGCGCAAGATCGAGTTGTGCTTGCGCCCCGCGTAGCGCGGCTTCGCTCTCCGGCAGGCCTGCTTGCGCTTCGGTCCGGCCAGCCTCCGCTTCGCGAATCGCCGTCTCCACTTCGCGCGTATCGATCACCGCAATCGTCTGTCCCGAGGACAACGCGTCACCTTCTCGAACACGCAGTTCTTTAATGTGGCCAGCGATCCGGCTACTCACAGCCGCTGTCGTCTTCGCCGTCACCGTGCCGGTAAATTCACGTTCTTCCGGCCTCATCGAGGACTCGGCAATGGCCGTTTGCACACGCACTGCGCGCGGTTCTTCGACGCGCGGTGCTTCCTTCTTTGTCGCGCAGCCAGTGAGCGCGATCAGCGCGACCGCCGCAAATTTACCGAAGTTCATTCGAGTCTCCCGTCAATCGCCTGGCCGCCGCTTCGCGCTCGATCCGCGCCACGCGATGATCGTGAATCGCCGCGAGTCGTCGTGTCTCGGCGCCGAGCAATGCAGCCTCCGCGCGCAAAACATCGGTCACCGTCGCCAGCCCCGCGCCATACCGATTGCGCAGAATGCGCACCGTCTCTCGCGCTTGTTCCGTGATCGCCCCTGTCACGTTCTCTCGGGCGATTGCGCCGGCGATCGCTGCGTCGGCCTGCTTCACCTGCAACTCCGCCGCGCTCCGCATCGCCTTGCCGTCTTCGCGCGCCGACGCCGCCGCGCTCGCCGCCTCGGCAGCCATCTCCTTCGATTGCCCGCCATCGAACAAATTCCACCGCAGCGTGGCAGCCGCAAACCAGTTCGCCGCGCCTCGCGTGACGAAGCGCTGCCGGTCGGCCTCGGCGATAAACCGGACGCCCACTTCGGGCCGGCGCATCGCCTTGGCCTGGTCGCCGCGTGTTGTCGCCATCGCGAAGGCCAACTCGGTGCCGCGAATCTCGGGGCGGTCGATCTGAATTGCGCCTGGCGCCGCAGGCGGCGCCGCCAGCGCCGTCGTCAGAGTGTGCATCGTCTCGATCGACTGTCCCATCGCGTTGTTCAGCGCGGCCATCGCCAGCGCCTGTTGCTGCGTGCGCCGGATCAGCTCTTCTCTGGCCCCGGCCATTTCCACCTCGACCGCTAGCACGTCCGCGTCGGTCGCGCGTCCAGCGGCGCGCAGCGACTTCGCCTGTTCGAGCGTGGCCGATATCGATGCGATCGACGACTCGGCCGCCTTCATCGCGGCCGCCGCAAGCTGCCCGCCGAAGTACGCGCGCGCTGTCTGGGTCAGGATCTCTAATTCCCTCCGCCGCCGCTCCTGCGCGGTCATCTCGCGGCCGATTTGCGCCTCTTTAATCCGCGAGTCCGTTCGTCCAAAATCGTGAAGGACCTGATCGATGCCGATCTGCGACTGAAAGTTGGCCACCGGGTCTGGCCGCACCAGCGAATTGATCGCGAAGTTTGGCTCGCGAAACTGCCGCTGCGTGAGGAGGGAACTAAAAACGTAGACCGGATTGTTTCCGCCTTGCACACCCTCGCGCCATTACACCCGTGGCCGTCGCGCCGTCGCCGCGGCGCGCTCCCGCGCCGAAGCGGCGGCTTCCAGTTGTTTCGCCGAAGCGATCGCGGGATTTCCAGAAAGCGCCGCGCGCGCCGCATCCGCCAGCGAAAGGTCCGCGCACATCGCCGGGAGGATAGCGGCGAACAGTAAATATCGCATTCTATAAGCGAGATACAATCGAAGTTCGATTGGTGACAGAGAAAATTGACAGCCCTGAAGTCGCCCTCGCGCGGCGTCTGGTCCAAGGCGACCAAGCCGCCATGCAGCAGTTCGTCGAACTTTTCCAAAGGAAAGTATTTCAGTATACGTGGTTAATGTGCGGCCACCGCGAAGACCCCGAAGAAGTGGCGCAGGATACGCTACTCAAGGTCTTCGAGAACTGGGAACAGTTGCGCGATCCCGAAAATATCAAGCCATGGGTGTTTCGCATCGCGCGCAACTGCTGCATGTTGAAGCGCCGCAAAAGTGCTTTCGCCCCTGCCGAAGAATTGCCCATCGACGACGTCCCAGTCGAGTCCGCCGCCGACGGCCCGGATGAAATCCTACTGCGTAAAGAAATCCACGATGAACTCGAAGGCGCGCTTCGCGCCACCCCTGAGAACTATCGCTCGGTAATACTGCTGCGCGACGTCGAGGAGATGTCCACCGCGGAGACCGCATCACTGCTTGATATCACCGAAGACAACGTCAAGCAACGTCTGCATCGGGCGCGGGCGATGCTTCGGAAGGCTCTGGCGGCCTAGGAAACAAGAGCGACAATCCGATCGACGCGACGATTACGCCCGTAATGATCGCCAGAGAAACCACAATCGGAAAGTGCCCGTCGAACAACCGGTTCAACCAGACCATTTTCAACCCGACAAACACTAACACGATTGACAGTCCGTACTTCAGCAGATGAAACAGGTGCACCGCGCCCGCCAACAGGAAGTACAAGCTCCGCAGTCCCAGAATCGCGAAGATATTCGACGTGAACACCACCAGCGGTTCCGAAGTCACGGCGAAAATCGCCGGCACGGAATCGACCGCGAACAGAATGTCGGTCATCTCCAAAACCATCAGGCACGCCAGCAGCGGAGTCGCGTGCAATCGACCCTCGATGCGGACAAAAAAGTCGGAACCCTTCAACTCCTTCGTCAGAGGCACACAGCGCCGCAGCAGTTTCATCGCCGGATTATGCGACGGATCGACCGATGACGATCCCCCGGTTATCATCTTCAAACCGGTCACGATGAGAATCGCGCCGAACACCCACACCGTCCACTGAAACTGTAACAACGCCGATCCAAGCGCGATGAAGATGGCCCGGAAAATCAGCGCGCCGAGAATGCCGAAGAACAGCACCCGGTGCTGATGCTCGCGCGGAATGCCGAAGTAGCCGAATACGACCACGAAGACAAACATGTTGTCGACGCTCAGCGACTCTTCGAGCACATAGCCCGTTAAGAACTCCAGGGCCAACTCTTTCGCCACCTCGGCGCCGAACTTCGCCAGCACATACTGATGCAGCCCGAGGCAAAACACCAGGGCCAGCGATACCCACACCACCACCCACGTCGCCGCCTCGCGGAATGACACATGATGCGCCACGCGATTGAACAGACCGAGGTCTAGGATCAACAGCGTCACGATCATTGTCGTGAAGCCGGCGTAAAACCACCAATATTCCGCGAACGGGAAGTAGGTGACTTCGGTCATGCAACGCGCGCCATCGCTTCCAGGCGGGCGACGCGCTCAGCCGTCGGCGGATGCGTGCTGAACAGATTCGCCATGCCGCCCGAGAACGGATTTGAGATGTAGAGGTGCGCCGTCGCCGGGGCGCCGGTCTCCATCGGTACGCGATGGCTCCACGTTTCGATCTTGCGCAGCGCGCTCGCCAGCGCCCACGGCTTTCCGGAGTAGCGAGCCGCGGCCTCGTCGGCCAGATACTCGCGCGACCGGCTGATCGCCATCTGAATCAACATCGCCGCGAACGGCGCGACGATCGCGCCCACCAACATGCCGATCGGATGTCCGCCGCCGTCTTCGTCATCGTGCGATCGCCCGCCGCCGAGCATTGCGCCCCACATCGCCATATTGCCGAGAGAACTCAGCGCGCCAGCTATCGTGGCCGACACGGTCATGATCAACGTGTCGCGATGCGCGATGTGAGCCAACTCATGCGCCAGCACGCCTTCCAATTCGTCTTTGCTGAGAACACGCAGAATCCCCTCGGTCATCGCCACCGCGCCATGCGCCGGATTGCGCCCGGTTGCGAACGCGTTCGGAGAATCGTCGGGGATCACAAACACGCGCGGCATCGGAATCTGTGCGCGCTGCGCGAGCCGCTGGATCATTCCATAGATCTCCGGTGCATCGTTAGGCCCAATCTGTTGCGCGTCGTGCATCTTCAGCACGATCGTGTCCGAGAACCAGTACGAGCCGACGTTCATAACAACGGCCATCGCAATCGCGATCATCATCCCGCCGCGCCCGCCGAGCAGTTGACCAGTGACGATCAACAGGCTCGTCAGAGCGGCCAGTAGTAGGTACGTTTTCATGCGGTTCATTGTGTTTAACTCCTAAATGCGAAAAACCTTCTGCACTAGCCCATCGCTAGCGCAAAAGGTCTTGATCCGTGACGGTGATTCACGCCGCGGCCCGGGGTGTTACCCGTCTTGACGAGCGCGCGGATGGGCGATCCACTCCCCTCTTGCTTTCACCCAATAGGATGCAACATTACGGGTGTTGGTTGCAAAATAGGGGGATGCGCGCCCCCACGCTCCTGCTCTTCGTGGCTTGTTTTACCCTGCCCGCCCAAACCAGACTAGAAAAATTCCTTGTGCAAAAACTTGCGCTAACGCCCGCGCAACTCGCCACCCTTCGCACCGGCCAGCCTATTGCCGTTCCTGTCAACGGCAAGGTCGACCGCGAAGTGTCCGTCGCCGGCGTCATCCGCATCGACCGCCCAGCCGCCCGCACCATCGATGTTATCCGCAACATCGAAACTCTCGAATCCGGCAAAGGGTTTCTACACACGCACAAGCTCAGCACGCCGCCCAAGCTTGACGACTTCGCCGCCTTCTCCGTCGACAAGGACGACATCAACGACCTCCGCAAATGCCGCCCCGGCAAGTGCGCCGTCAAACTCGGAAAGCCCGCCATGGACGCCGTAGCGCGCCTCGATTGGGCGTCCCCCGGCGTCGCCACGCGCGTCAACGATCTCGCCCGCAAGACGGCCTTCGACTACGTCGAAGCCTACCGCCGAGGTGGCAACACCGAGCTCGCCGCCTACGTCGACACCGACCGCCCGCGTTTCGTCGCCGAAGAGTTCGCCGACATGATAAAACGCTCCGACATGCTGCCCGATCATCTCGTCCCGCTCACCGGCTTTCTGCTCGGCTATCCAACCGCCCCGCGCCCAAAAGGCACCGACGACTTCTACTACTGGTCCGTCGCCGACTTCGGCCTCAAGCCCGTTTTTCGTCTGAACCACGTCGTCATCCACCCCGTGCCGCCCGGCACAACTACGCTCTACGCTATCGCGACCAAGCAACTCTACGCAACGCATTACTTCCAAACCGCGCTCGAACTTCGCGCGCTTGTTGACGACGAATCGCAGCCCGGCAAGGCGCATTACTTGGTTGTGTTAAACATGGCCCGCTCCGACGGTTTGACAGGAACCTTCGGGGGGCTGATAAAGTCGAAAGCACGCTCCGGTTCGCGCAACGGACTCGAAGCCGCGCTACGGGCAACGAAGGCGCTCGCCAAAAAAAACTAACATGTCCAAATCCCTGGCCATCATTTACGAACACCCGGAATGGCAAAACCCACTCTTCGCCGCCCTTGACCGCCGCGGCGTCGACTACACCACCATCGACCTGAAGCGGGCGTCTTTCGACCCCGACGCAATCCCCGAAGCGCGGCTCTACTTCAATCAAGCCAGCCCCAGCGCCTACGTCCGCGGCAACACCCGCGCCGTGCCGCTTTGCCTTTCGCTCATGCGATCGCTCGAACAAGCCGGTGCGCGCGTCCTTAACGGCTCGCGCGCCTTTAGCTTGGAGCTGTCGAAGTCCGCGCAATGCGCGCTAATGAAGTCCCTTAACATCGACCACCCGCGCTCGCTCGCCTTCAACGACGTCGAAGCCGCCATCGAACAATGGCAAGGCCCATGGCCGGCGCTACTGAAGCCCGAACAAGGCGGAAGCGGTGCGCGCATGTTCCTCCTCAACTCCCCCGACGAGCTCCGCAAGCTCCTGCGTGAACAGCCGAACCTCTGGCTCCCCGACAACCTCTTCCTTCTCCAAGAGTATTTCCCCGTCGATCCCGCCAACGGCATCGTACGCCTCGAATTCCTTGGCGGCAGACTGCTCTACGCCATGCGCGTCATCTCGCATGGCGCATTCAATCTTTGCCCCTCGGAGGTCTGCAACCCAACCGACGGCGAAGGCCACTGCGAAGTACCGACAATGAAAGCTTCGAAGCCCGTCGAGTTCTACGCCTACAAAGAAGTGCCCGCGCACGCCGTCGAACAAGCGTCGCGCATCGTCGCCGCCGGCGGCCTCGATGTTGGCGGCATCGAATATCTCGAAGCCCCCGACGGCCGCCTCATCTACTACGACGTTAACGCCAACTCCAACCTGCGCGCCCCTGTCGCGCAAGACTTCGGCGGCTTCGATCCTTTCGAGCGCGTCGTGGATTATCTGACCAACGAGATCGCCAAATGACAACACTCCTCACCGCTCTATTCCTCACGACCGCCCTCGACAAATACGTCGCCGCGCCTGATCCCGTATACGCCTGGAAGGTCGTTAAGACTGCGACCGCGCCTACACACCGCACCTATGTCCTCGAATTGACCTCGCAGAGTTGGCGCACCGAGAAAGAGGTCGACAAGCCCGTCTGGAGGCACTGGCTCACCATAACCCGGCCCAATGAAATCAAGTCGAAACACGCGCTGCTCTTTATTGGCGGCGGTTTGAACCTCGACCCCGCTCCCGAAAAATCTCCCGACCGCAGCGCCCGCTTTGCCGTCGAGACCGGATCGATCGTCGCCGACCTCGGCATGGTCCCCAATCAGCCACTCCGCTTCACCGACTCCCCGGACGCCGCCCGCTTCGAAGACGATCTCATCGCGTACTCGCGCGTGAAGCATTTCACAACCAAGGACGACACATGGCTTGTGCGTCTTGCGATGGTCAAGAGCGGCGTGCGCGCGATGGACGCCATCCAAGCCTGGGCGCGCACCGAGCAAATCGGTGTCGACAAGTTCGTCGTCTCCGGCGGTTCCAAGCGCGGCTGGACCACGTGGCTCATCGGCGCCGTCGACCCCCGCGTTGCCGCCATTATGCCCGTCGTCATCGACGCGCTCAACAGCGAGGCCATCACGCGCCACCACTTCGAAGCCATGGGCTTCTTCTCGACCGCGCTCAAGGACTACGTCAACCACGGCCTATTCCCACACAAGATCGGAACGCCCGAATACGCCGCCGTGCTCGCCATCGAAGATCCGTTCAACTATCGCGACCGCCCCGCGCTGCGCATGCCGAAGATGCTGATCAACGCCAGTGGCGATCAATTCTTCCTGCCCGACAACTCCCGTTTCTACTACGACAAGCTCTCCGACGAAAAGCTCCTCCGCTATGTTCCCAACGCCAAGCACAACCTCGCCGGCTCCGACGCCGCCGATACCATGCTGGCGTTCTACAAGTCGGTGATCTCCGGCTCAAAGCGCCCGCGCCTAACGTGGCGAACGAAACCCGAAAGCGTGACGGTGAAGAGCAACATCAAACCCGAATCCGTAACACTCTGGCAAGCAAACAATCCCGACGCCCGCGACTTCCGCGTCGACACCATTGGCAATGCCTACAAGGCGACGCAACTCACAGGCAACAAATCGTTCACCGCCAGAGTCGACAAACCCGCCAAAGGTTTCACGGCCTACTTCATCGAACTTAAATTCGCCGATGGCCTGAAACTCTCAACGCCGATCACGATCACGCCGGACACGCTGCCGGCCAAGTGGTCCGACGCCGCCGGAAAGTATCCACTTCGCGCCAACTAACTTATGAAAGCCCTCTTTCTTCTCATCGCCGCGCTTTGCATCGCAGCGCAAGATTTCCAGCAAGCCGCCAACGAAAAGGCGTTCGAAGAGCGCATGAAGGGCGTCACGCTGGTCGGCTATTCCACGCGCCTCGACCGCGAAGGGACCTTCGGCCCCGAACGCTACAAAATCGACAGCGTCGCAAAATCGTCTGGCGAAACGTGGATCTTCAAGGCCCGCATGACTCACGAAGGCAAAGAGGTCGCCGTGCCTATTCCCATCACCGTAAAGTGGGCCGGAAGGGCACCCTTGATCACGCTCGAAGATTTCACGATTCCCGGCTTCGGCACATGGACGGCGCACGTCGTACTCAGCGGCAATCAGTATGCCGGCACCTGGAGCGGTAAGAACGGCGGCGGCCAGATGTTCGGCAAGACCGTCAAGGAGTAGCTGCCCGGAGCCGGGCCGATACGATACACTAACCGTTTCCGTTCGATGAAACTGTTCCTGTCCGGAGCGACCGGCCTGGTTGGCCGCTCCATCCTACCAATCCTTAAGAAGAACCACCCCGAGCGCGCCGTCGTGGCCCTCGTTCGCCGCGAGAGCCAGGCCTCGGCGCTCAACGCGCAGGGTGTCGAAACCGTCGTCGGCGATCTCATACAACCTCGCCTGGGTCTCTCGGAATCGGCCTATGCGGATCTGCGCGGCAGCGTGACCGAGATACTCCATTCGGCCGCGAGCGTTGAGTTCGATCTTCCGCTCGAAGAGTCCCGCGAAATCAACGTCGGCGGGGCCCAACGCATGCTCGAACTCGCCCGCTCCTGCCCGCGTCTGCGTAAATTTGGCCACGTCAGCACGACGTACGTTAACGGCTTCCGCGAGGGTGTTTACGACGAAGCGCCGATGGCCCCCGGCCAGGAGTTCTGCAACGCTTATCAGCAGTCGAAATTTGAAGCCGAGTGCCTCGTCGAAGAGGCTATGCGCGCGCTGCCCGCGGCCATCTATCGAGTACCCGCGTTGTTGGCCGATTCCGAAGACGGTGTCGTCAGCCAGTGGGGCTACATTCATCATCTGTTCCGCATGTTGCCGGTGACCGAGCTTCCCGTTATGCCCGGCGATCCCGACATTCCCGTCGATCTGATGCCCGCCGATTGGGTCGCCGCCGCGCTGGCGCATATCTTCGATTTTCGATTCACTTCCGGCTCTTACCGCCACTTGTGTCTCGGCCCCGACGGCACGATGCCGTTGCAAGAGTTCATCTCGCACGCCTGCGGCATCATCGAAAGCCATCCCACCTATCCCGCGGGCAAGTCCGTGCGCGTGCCCAAGATGGTGTCGGTGGCGGAGTATGATGAGTTCGTAAAGAACTGCCCCGATCGCGTCCAACGGTTCTCGGCCGCGATGGTCGGCCGCCACGTGCGGCTGATGGGAACGCGGCAGGTCTATCTGAACACGAAGACCCGCGCCGATCTCGAAGACAGCGGTTTGCGGTTCCCGGTGCTTCGAAAGTTCTTGGAGAAGACGCTCGTGTATTGCCTCGACAACAGTTGGGGCCGGCAGGCGGCGAGCTAGCGCCCGGCCAACTGCACCGCCAACTCCTGGGACTTCCGCAAGTCGGTTTTGCCGGTGCCCAGCGTCGGAATCGCTTCGACTGCGTAGAACTGGTTCGGTTTCGGAATCCACAATGCCGGTAGACCGGCGGCGTTCAAGTGCTCGATCATTGCCGCGGGCGCGATTTCCTTGCTCGTATGTAGCACGACAAGCCGCTCGCCACGGGCCTCGTCCGGCACGCCGATCACAAAGCAGTCCGCTCCGTTCATGACCTCTTGCAGCGTCTCTTCGATGCGCAGATGCGGCACCATCTCGCCGCCGATTTTGGAGAACCGCGACAACCGCCCTGTGATGTAGACGAACCCGTCCTCATCCATGCGGGCCATATCGCCCGTGTTGTAGTAGCCGTCGATCAACACCTTGGCCGTCCGCTCGGGATGGCCGAGGTAGCCCTTCATGCGGCTCGGGCCTTTCACTAACAACATACCGTCGGTCCCGAACGGAACCGGTTCCATCGTGGCCGGATCGACAAACCGCACCGACACGCCTGGCAGCGGACGGCCAACGCTCTCGGATTTGTTGCCAAGCTGCGAGGACTGATCCGGGTCATCGGAGATAAAGTCCGGCCCGTTCACCGCGACCACCGGCGCCATCTCGGTACAGCCATAACCCTCGTGCATCTTCAGTCCGAACTTTTCTTCGAACTGCGCCGCGACAGCGGGCCGCAGTTTTTCCGCGCCGACCAGTACGTAGCGAATCTTCGAGAACTGTTCCTTGGTGCACTTGCACGCGTATGTGGAGGCAAACGTCGGCGTCGACAACAGGAACGTCGCGCCGTATTTTTGTGACAACTCACCGATCTTACCCGCGTCCGACGGATTCGGATGAAAGATCACCGGGAAGCCTTCGAGCAGCGGGAACCACAAGTTGTATGTAAAGCCGAACGAGTGGAAGAACGGCAGAATGCCGAGCATGCAATCGGTATGGCCGACGGGGTAGACCTGCGCCACGGCCTCCATGTTCGACAGCAGATTCCAATGCGTCAATTCGACGCCCTTCGGTTCACCGGTCGAGCCGCTCGAAAAGATCACAGCCGCCGTTTGATCCGGGTTGCCCTTGGCCAGCCACGACGCCGGCAGGAACTTGCACTGCGCAAACGCGATGGCTTTGTCGAGCTTCGAAAACGCCGGCAGCAACTCTTCGATGAAGATCATCGACGGCGTCTGCTCAATCTTCTGCTTGGTAATGAAGAGCTTCGACGTGAAAATCGTTTTGATGTTGCACTGCGCGATCGCCGAAGCCATCGACGCCGGACCCGCCGTGCAGTTCAAATTCACGGCCGTGCGCCCGCTGATTGTTACCGCAATATTCGCGAGCGCGGATCCGACCGCGTTCGGCAGCAACAGGCCGATCATCGGTTGATCGGCGCAATTGGAATCGATCCAGCGGCGCAGCAGTTGCGAGCCAATCAGAGCGTTTCCGAAAGTCAGTTCCTTGCCGAACGAATCGGCCATGCCGAGCGAAGACCACTGCTTACGAGCGGCGCGCACGAAGCGCAGTCCAAGGTGATCGCTCGATGTCCGTTTATCGGTCGCCGCTTGCGCGGCCAGTTCGGTAACTTTGGAGCGCAGCGCTTCGGCCGGCGTGTTGCCCGGCACCGGTTCGCCGACGATCACGCGCACCGGCGGCCGGAACCAGTTGTCCCACGCGGCGAACAGCTTGCCGCCCTTCATGCTGAGCGGATGGCCCCAGACGCCCTCGATCCAGCACGGTACGATCGGCGAGTCCTTGGCGATGCGCTCGTAGCCCCGTTTGAACGGCAGCAAGTGGCCGGTTCGCGTGATCTGGCCTTCGGGGAAGATGCCGATCATCTCGCCCGCTTCCACTTCCTTGCGCGCCGCGCCAAGCGTAGCGACAGCCTCTCGGGGCGTCGCCAGATTGATCGGCATGGCCCGCAGCACGCGGAACAGCCATTGCAGCCAGGAAATGTCGTAAAGCGTCTTCCATAGAATGAAGCGGATCGGCCGCATCGTCGCCGCCCCGATCAGGAACGCGTCGGCGTAGGAGACGTGATTGCCGACGACAACGCAGCCGCCTTTGGCGGGCATATTGTTCGCGCCGGTGATCGAAAAACGGAACAGCGTGTGCAGGATGCACCAGCAGGCAAAACGGACGGAATGACGAAGCATGTGTTTGAAAAGAATCCAGAGCGACGCGGCGATCGTTACGATGCCGGCGAAAAGAAATACGCCAGGAGCGCTCCATTGCAGCTTATCGTGCAATAGGTACAACGTGCCAGAGGCCGCGATCACGCCGATCATGTTCGCGAAGTTGTTGGTGGCCAAAATGCGGCCTTTTTCTTCCGGATCGGCTTCGTCCTGGAGAAACGCATTCAGCGGCACGATGAACAGCCCGCCGAAGAATCCCATCAACGCGAGCGCGGCAAACGCCGACTCCTGCGTCGAGGCCATCGACTGCGCAATGCCGAACAGTCCCATTAGAATACCCGCGGGCGCGACCATCCCGAGTTCAATCGCATCGCCGGAAATTCGTCCAGCCGCGATCGACCCCGCGCCGATCCCAATCGCCAGAGCGCTGACTAGTAACCCAATCTGGCTTTCATGCCCGTGCAGCGTCTCGTTGACGAAAACCACCAGTGTTAGCTGCACCAGCGCACCGGTAAACCAGAAGAACGAAACGCCAAGAACCGTCAGCCACATCGGCCGGTCGTTGGCGAGGATCTTGAATCCGAGCGTGATCTCGGAGAAAGGGTTGAGCTTGAACGGTTCGATATTGCCCGACGGCTTGACCTTCGGAATACCAAGACTGGCCAGCGAACCGGTCACCGCCAGCGCGACCAAAAACGCGCTCATCTTCCACGACTCGTGTTTCCAATGTTCAAACAGCAGCGTACCCAATCCGCCGCCGAGTACGATCGCGGCGAACGTCGTCAGTTCGAGCAACCCGTTCGCGCGCGACAGGTCTCGCTCCGGCAGGATCTCCGGCAGAATTCCGTACTTGGCCGGCGAAAAGAAATTGGCTTGCGCCGCGAGCAGGAAGAGGATGCCAAGCAGCATCGGCATCGACGCGGTCTGGAACGCCCAAAGCGTGAAAATCATCGTCACGATCTCGAACGACTTCGTGATCACCAGCACGCGCGTCTTTGAAAAACGATCGGCCAGTTGCCCCGCGTAGCCCGCAAACATGAGAAACGGCAGCACGAACACGGCGCCGGTCAACGCCAGATAGATCGATCCCGCGCCGGAGTCGCCGGCCGTATAGGAGACCGCCGCCACCGAGACGATCATCTTGAAGACGTTGTCGTTAAAGGCGCCGAGAAACTGCGTCCAAAGGAACGATTGAAAGCCCTTGTTGGCCAGCAGCGCGCCGTAGCTTGAATGTTGCATGCTCTCTTCAATGGCAACTTCATTGCCAATTGCGGCCGATTCAGTAAGTTGTTCCATTACTTGGTTCATCAAGGGTATCGCCATTTCAGGCGCGAAACTTGCCCGGCAATTATCGTACAGTAAATGTACATAAAACCTGTACACTCACCGGTCAAGTGGCTACCGCATATCGTTTCGCGGCTTGCCTTCTCAAACCCGTTTTCCACCGAGCGGATTCAATTCGAGAAGACCGCGCTTGGCAAGGAGTTTGTCGAGGGCGATCCCGTTTGGAGCGTATCCGTGGCCGACCCGGAAGCGCCCCGGCCGAACGTTGCGCTCATTCACAAGAAGGTCGAAGAGTTGATCACGGACTGGCGGCCATCCGACAACGAGCGCGCGTTGTATGAAGACTGCGTGCTCTATCTGCTCTATCAGCGCTACTACGCGTCCTTCGCGGGAGCGCGCCGCGACTGGAGTTTTTTCCGCAAGTTTCTCGCCGACTGGAACCGGCTCCTTGGTCCTCGCACGTCGATGACGCCGGAGCATTTCTTCGCCTGTTCGTGGCAGATCATGCGGGCGTTCCACGGCATTTTCGATCACGTAATCGGCAGTTCGATGCCCGCGGCGCGGCTGCGCGCGGCGATTTGGGAATCGATCTTCACCTGCGATATGAAGCGTTATCGCGGATCGCTCTTCGCAAAAATGGGCGACTTCGCGACGCTGATCACCGGCCCATCGGGAACCGGCAAAGAACTAGTCGCCAAGGCGATCGCCGGCGCGCGGTACCTGCCGTTTCAACCGTCAAAGATGACGTTTGAGGGCGGGGAAGCGTTCTATCCGGTGAACCTCGCGGCGCTGTCGCCGGCGTTGATCGAAAGCGAACTGTTCGGCCACAAAAAGGGATCATTCACGGGTGCGATCGCTGATCGCGCCGGGTGGCTAGAAGCCTGCCCGCGCACCGGGTCGGTCTTCCTCGACGAGATGGGCGAACTCGAACTGCATCTGCAGGTGAAACTGCTGCGCGTGATCGAAAGCCGCGAGTACTCGGCCGTCGGCGACACGGCGCGCAAGCGTTTCGAAGGGAAGCTGATCGCAGCGACTAACCGCGACCTCGCCGTCGAAATCGCCGCCGGGCGATTCCGCGAGGACCTGTACTATCGTCTCTGCGCCGACCAGATCGCGACGCCGTCGATGGCGGCGCAGATCGACGACAAGCCCGAAGTGCTGCGCGAGTTGATCTATTACATGACGCGGCGCACTGTGGGTGAAGACGCCGACGCCGCCTATCCGGCCGTGCGCGATTGGATCCTCCGCGAGATGCCGCCCGCCTATCGCTGGCCCGGCAACTACCGCGAGTTGGAGCAGTGTGTGCGCAACGTGCTGATCCGCAAATCGTACCGGCCGCTGGCGGCGTCCACCATGCCGGACTCGTTCTGGAGCGCGTTCGAAGGCACGGCCCTAACCTCTGACGAAGTGCTTAACCACTACGCGCGGCGAGTCTATGAAAAGACCCGTAGCTATTCGGAAGCGGCGCGCATCATGGGCATCGATCGGCGGACGGTGAAGGCCCGGGTGGATGGGGGAGAACGGTGAGCGAGGAGGAATCGGACGGGGGCAATCCGCCCCAGATCACCATATCGGGACAAAGGTCGGCGCCGCCCGGCCAAACCAACGTGCCGTCGGCGGCCTCTACTTGCCGGAACCGCGCGTCGTCAGTGCGAATGCCATCGAAGATCGGACCGTTCAGAAGGTGGGTCAACTCGCGAACCACAACTTCGCCAGTGGTCAGTTGGAGCTCCACGGAATGTCCCGCTAGCGGCTTCACGGATACGATCCGAACCAGCGTCATCGCAATCCTCCTTACTCAGTCTAACGGATCGATGGGAAGTGGCGGCTCGCCAATCCGCGCTTTGTCCCAGTCCGCCCGCAGTTCGGCGCGATGGAGAATCGCCCATTCCAAAACGAGTGCGAGCGCCCTCCGCGGGAGCTGCCCGCGAAGTACCGACAGCGTATCGATTTCGAGAAGTGCTTCGAATTCGCCGTAGGTCGCATGGAAATGCGCGGGTTCGTGATCGTTGTAATAGAAACGTATGGAAATTCCAAAGAATCGCGACACTTCCGGCATTCAGCCAAATATAGGTTGGACTTCGCCTTCGGCGTTGCATCGTATTGGAATGGTTCAACGTCTCGATTCTCCGCCGCCGCCACGCTTGGAGTACATAGGCCGCGCAGCTATTCCGAATCATGGGCATCGATCGACGGACGGTGAAGTCCCGGGTGGCCGGGGCCTAAGCTGCCAGGCGATGAGCGGTATCTCGACTTTTACGGAATTCCTGGGGAATGCCGCTTCCAATCTGAGTTTGTAAATATCTTGTTCGAGGAACGCGTGTTCGAACTGATCGGAACTCTGAAGAAGCTGTCCGCGCCGCTCGAAAAAACGGGAGTGCCCAACGAACTAGGCGGAGGGCTTGCGGGCTTTCTTCACGTTGAGAATGCCGACTGCCCGCATTCATCGCTTACTTGTGATCTCGACATCGTGATCGACCGGGCCGATCTGCAGCGCGTGAATGCGATCGCGGAAAGCCGTGGGTTCCGTTTTCGGCACTCCGAGGGAATCGACATGTTGCTCTACGGCGACACAATCAGCGCCCGCAACGCGATCCAATTGCTGTGTTCCGGTGAAAAACAACTCAAGGCGCATCCTGGGATATTTCCCGTCCGAACCGGACTACACCCTCGTGCGGATGAAGTTGAACTCCTCCCGGGACAAAGCTCGCGTGTATGTACTCGGGATCGACGCCGCCGGCAGGCGCGACTTAAGCGCAATTTTAGCGCTTTTGCTCTGGCGAAAACTCACTCAGGAAACCGATGACGGCGTCGGAAATGGCCCGAGACTGTTCGGGTAACATCGCGTGCCCACAACCTGGCAGAGCCACCAGCCGAGTATTGGGTCGCTGGGTCGCCAAATTCCACCCGTTCTCCGGCACTGCGATTTTGTCCGCCAGGCACTGCACGACCAGCATTGGCGCGGTTTCGCCTAAATGCCAGTCCTTGAGACTCGTTCGGCTGGAGGCTGCCGATTGGAGTTGTCCCCAAATCTGAGACACGAGTCTAGACACACAAAAATTCCCAAAGGAGAATTTGAGTCATGTCCGTGTCACGAAGAAAGTTCAACCGCGA
>VFZW01000012.1 GCA_016871055.1 Acidobacteriota bacterium | reverse complement strand
CATGCGCGCTCCGTCGGTACTCGGCCATCTTTCCATTTTGCAGTACCGTGGCTGAAAGCAGCCCGCCTGAAAGGCGGGGGGATTAGACCCGGCGCTGCGATACTAAAATTTATCATTGAATCCGGCACTGGACAAGGTACAATCGTAAAGATCCAAACATCCTAAGGCGGAATTGTTGTCGAGGGTTAGGGTCTTTCCCGCATGCCTTTTCGCGTCCTATTAGTCGACGATCACAAAATTCTGCGTGACGGAATCAAAGCGATTCTGCGCACCGAGGAGGAGTTCGCTGTTATCGCCGAGGCCGAGAACGGGACCGACGCGGTGACGTTTTGCAAGAAGAACACGGTCGATGTGGTCGTCATGGACATTGGCTTACAGGGTTTAAATGGCGTCGAGGCGACAGTCGAAATATTGCGTCATGCCTCGGATACCAAAGTAATTATTCTTTCGATGTACGACGATGAACACTCGGTCGTGAGCGCGATTCGCAGTGGCGCTCGGGCGTTCGTTTTGAAAAAGGCGTCGGACTCCGATTTGGTCGATGCGATTCGCGCGGTCGCTAAAGGCGGATTCTACATGAGCCCGCAGGTTTCCGAGAAGCTGCTGGTGCGTATTCAGAAGGGCGACCTGGAAGCCAAGCCGGTGCCGTCGATGCTGGAAGGACTTTCGCCGCGCGAGTTGCAAGTGTTGCGGCTGGTGGCCGAGGGCAAAACGAGCAAAGAGATCGCAGTGATGCTCGATCTCGGCTTGCAGACGGTGCGCAGCTACCGCAAGACGATGATGAAGAAGTTGAATGTCAACAACGTCGCCGGGTTGACGCAACTGGCTCTGGCGGCGGGTATCACGCGGTACCAGGGCGATTCGGCATCGAACGCAGCCGGAGTCTAACCGTGCAGACGCCGTGGGGTGACATCGCCGTTCGCGATGCACACGTGCATTTTTTCGGAGACTCATTCTATTCGCTGTTAACCGGCGGCCGGGCGGCGAGCGAAGTCCGCGCGCAGTTGGGCTGGGAGGCGGCCGACGCCGATCGGTGGGTGGCCGAGTTAGACCGCCATGATGTCGCCAGTGCGTCGTTGATCGCCAGTCTGCATGGCGATGAGGAATCGGTGGCGGAAGCGATCGCGCGGCATCCTTCCCGGTTCCACGGTCAATTCATGTTGAACCCGATGGCGCCCGATGCCATGGACCGCGTGCGGCGCGCCTTCCGCGCCGGCCTGCGGACGATGTGCCTCTTTCCGGCGATGCATCGATACAGCGTGGCCGAGGACGCTTTGACTCCGTTCTGGAACGCCGCCGAAGGACGAATCGTCTTCGTACACTGCGGCGTGCTGAGCGTGGGCGTCCGGAAAAAACTCGGGCTGCCGTCGCCTTTCGATATGCGTTTTTCGAATCCGCTCGATTTGCACGGCATCGCGCTCCGGAATCCTTCGATCAATTTCATCGTTCCGCATTTCGGCGCTGGGATGTTCCGCGAAGCGTTGATGCTTGCGGATTTGTGTCCGAACGTGTTTCTGGATACTTCGAGTTCGAACGGCTGGATGAAGTATTGCGAAGCGCCGCTAACGCTGGCCGATGTTTTTCGAAAGGCGCTGGCGGTCTGTGGCGAGGGGCGTTTGTTGTTCGGCACCGACTCGTCGTTCTTTCCGCGCGGCTGGGTGAGCGGGGTGCTAACCGAGCAGACCGCCGCGTTGCACGAGTGCGGGATCACTGGCGCGGGCGCGGCAAAGATCTTGGGTGAAAATCTTCGCCGCCTGAACGCCTAAGGAACGACCGCAACAGAAGCCACCGTGCGCGGGCCCATTCGCAGTTGGTTGATGACCTCGCCCTGCCGGTCAACTTCGAGCAGACGGCGGCCAGTGTAATCGGACACAAGCAGATTGCCGTTGGCGAATTCGGCATGACCCGACGGCCAGCCCATCTGAATGTCCATTTTCGCGCCGCCGACCGACCAGGCGATCTCGCCCTTTGGCGTGACTTCGACGACCTCGCCCGGATCGGAAATCGTCATCCGCGTATTGCCATTCGGAAGGCGGATCGCCTGATACAACCGGCGCAACTTGAGATCGCCACTGGCTTGCCACTGCCAAACGATTTCGCCGCCGCGGTCGATTTCGATGACCTTCGCCACGGCTTCGACGCAAATCAGCGTCGTGTTCTGGCCAGTACGCTTGGAGTTCCGCATACGCATGTTGGCGATGTCTTCGTGCGCGTACTGCCACACATTCTTGCCGTTCTTGTCGAACTCAATCACCTTCCCCGCTTTGGCATCACCGACAAGCGTATTGCCGTTCGGCAAACGTTGCGCGGACAGCGGATGGTCCAGTCCGTCGCAACATTCCCATACGCGATTCCCTTTCGCGTCAACTTCGACAACCTTCTTCTCCGGCCCGATCGTAAACAGCACATGCCCGTTCGGCAACGATTGGACATCGTGCCCGCGGCCGTTGGGATAACGGGCGATCTCGCGGCCCGACGGCCAATACATCAAAACGATCTCGCCCTTCGGTCCGTGATCGGAAATGAAGATTTTCCGCTCGGCGGCGGGCTTCAAATGTTTATCGAAAAATGCGAAGAGCGCGGCCTCGGCCTTGTCGGCGTCGGCGCCGCGGAAGCCGTGGCCCGCGCCAGGCAGCATCAACAACTCCGCTTTCGCACCCATGCCTTGCAGCTTTTCAGTTAGCCACACCGATTGCGCGTGTTCCACGTACTTGTCTTCGGTGCCATGCACGCTCAACAGCGGAGCCGCGTTGGGATTGGCGTAATTGATCGGGCTGGACTTGATGTGATAGCCGCGTTCATGTTCCAGATCGCCGCCTAGCCAGAGCGGCAACACTTCGTGCGCGTCGACGCTTTTGCCGTAAGACTTCGTGAAATCCGTCGGGCCGTAGTAGTTAACGACAGCTTGCACTTTGGCCGACTGCTCCTGATTCGGGCCGAAACCGTCGAACACTTTCGAATCGCCAGTGAGTCCGAGCATCAGGACCAAGTGACCGCCGGCAGAGCCACCCGTCGCGCCGATGAATGCGGGATCGACTGCGTACTTTGCCGCATTGGCGCGGAGGAACCGCACAGCGGCTTTGACATCTTCGACTGCCGCCGGAAACTGGTTTCGCGGAGACAGCCTGTAACTCGCCGACGCCGCCACGTAGCCGCGCTGGGCGAGTTTGATCGCCAGCGCGTGATAGCTCACGCGAGAGCCGCGCCGGAATCCACCGCCATGAACAAGCAGTACGGCGGGCTTGGCGCTCGGATCGCCTTTCGGACGGAAGATGTCCATGGCCACACGTTCGCCGACACGTGAGTATTCGACGTCGTAGGTGGCTTCGACGTTCGCGGGAACGTCGGGCGGATTCGGGGGCTGTTGCGAAAGGAGAGCGAAAGAGGCGAGAGCGAAAGCAAGAATGCGCATCGCTAGACAGCCTATCACGCCGCCGCTACGGCTGATCGTAGGACCGCAGTTTGCGAGCCCAAACGTTGCGATAGCGAACGGGTTCGTTGTGGTCCTGCAGCATGAGCGGTTCTTCGGTCGAGTGCGGCTGGAACTTGGCGACGACGCGGTGCGCCATCGGCCCGATCATCTTCTGCCGGTGATGCAGCAACACGCCGTTGTGGAACACCGTTGCGTAGGGGTTCTTCACCATCTTGTCGCCTTCCCACTTCGGCGCTTCAAAAATGATGTCGTAGTAGTTCCACTCGCCGCGCTTCTTGATGGCGTTCACCAGTGGCGGCCACTGGCCGTAAATCGATCCAGCCTGACCGTCGGCGTACGTCGGATTTTCCCAGCTATCGAGCACCTGGATCTCGTAACGACCCATGATCAGAATGCCGCTATTGCCGCGCATCTGCGAGTTGCCGAGCACTTCACTCGGCGACGCCCATTCGATGTGCAACTGCATGTCGCCGAACTTCTCTTTTGTCATCGCGTCGCCGGCGCCGCCGACCACTTCGAAGTAGCCGTTTTCTACTTTCCACGGCTTCGCCGGTTGCCCGCGCTTGCCGCGGAACTCCCACTGGGAAAGGTCTTTGCCATCGAACAAAACAACAGCATCGGACGGCGGATTCGTAGGCATCGCGCCGGGTGTGATTTGACGCGGGCGCGGGCGGTCGATGTCGTGCACCTTCCACTTCTGCTCGGGAATCACCGGCGTGTCGGAATATCCGACCGGCTGATTCCAGCGGTCGTTACCGGCTTTCTTCTTCTTCTCCGCTTGCCCCATCAACAAGATGGCGGCGGCGGGTATCGCGAACAACAACAGGAGTTTCGGTCTCATCAGCCGCCTACTCTATCATGAGAGGACACGCATGGAAAACATCGAGCTCGCCCGCATCCTCGCCGAAACCGCCGATTTGATGGAAATCGCGGCGGAGGACGGCTTTCGCATCCGCTCGTTCCGCAATGCGGCGTCGGTGATTGAAGGCTATCCGGAGCGTGTCGCTTCGATCCTGCACGACCCCGCGCGGAAGGTCACCGATATTCCGGGCATCGGCAAGGGAATCGCGAGCGTGCTGGAGGAACTCGACAAACGCGGATCGTTCGAACGTCGTGACCTGCTGCTTGAGAAGTATCCGCCGACGGCGCTGGAGATGCTGCGGATTCAGGGGCTCGGGCCGAAGACCATCGCGCTGTTAATCGAGACGTTTCGCATTTCCACGCTGGACGATTTGAAGCGCTTGGCCGAAGAGCAGAAGATCCGCACACTGCCGCGGCTGGGCGCGAAGCTCGAAGAAAAGGTTCTGCGCGGTATTGAGCAGTACCGCAAGACCGCGGGCCGCTTTCTTCTCAACTTCGCCGAGCAGATCGCCACGGAGTTGAGCCAGTATCTGCGTGAGACCGAAGGTGTCGACCGGGTAACCACGGCTGGATCGTTTCGGCGCGGCAAAGAGACCGTCGGCGATCTCGATCTGCTGGTGACCGGCCCCGATCCGGTAAAGGCGCTCGACCGATTCGCCGCGCACGGCAAGATCCAGGACATGTTGGCGAAGGGCGAGAATAAGGCGTCGGCGAAGGTCGGCGTCGAAGGCATTCAAGTGGACGTGCGCACTCTGCCCACCGAGAGCTTCGGAGCGGCCATGCAGTACTTCACCGGCTCGAAGGAACACAACGTCGCTCTGCGGCAGCGCTCGTTGAAGCTGGGCTTCACGCTCAATGAATACGGACTATTCACGCTAGAAGGTAATTCGCGCGTGGCGTCGGAAACCGAAGAAGAGATCTACAACAAACTGGGGCTCGCCTGGATCCCTCCCGAGATGCGCGAGAACCAGGGCGAGATCGACGCAGCCGAAAACAAAGCTCTTCCCGTGCTACTCGAGCTGGGCCAGATGAAAGGCGACATTCACATGCACACGCGCGAGTCCGACGGCCGCGCGTCGCTTGAGGAGATGGCGGAAACGGCGCGCGGCCATGGCTACGAGTACATCGCGATCACCGATCACTCGAAAGCGCTAGCGATGGCCAACGGCCTCGACGAGACGCGCTGCATCGCGTTCGCGCAGCGTGTGCGCGCTCTCGATCACTCGGCGCTGGCTATTCGCGTTATGTCGGGTCTGGAGTGCGACATTTTGAAGGACGGGCGCATGGATCTGAACGACGAGGCGCTTAGCCAGCTCGACCTCGTCGTCGCCTCTGTCCACAGCTACATGAACCTCGAAGCCTCGGAGATGACCGATCGCTATTTGGCCTGCCTGGAGAATCCGCACGTCAAAGTCATCGGCCATCCCACTGGCCGCGTGCTGCTGCATCGCGACGCTTTCGTTTACGACTTCGAGCGGATCGCGAAAGCGGCCGCAGCGAAAGGAGTTGCGATGGAGATCAACGCCAGCCCCGAACGCCTCGATCTGCACGCGTCGTTGATTCGTATCGCCAAGAGCAAAGGCTGTCGCTTCACGATTTCAACCGACGCGCATCATCCCAAACACATGGCGAACATGACTTACGGCGTGCGCATGGCGCGTCGCGGTTGGCTGACGCAGCCCGATGTGTTGAATACCCTTCCCTACGATCAGTTCCGAAAGGCGCTACGTCCATGAACAAAGAGATTTACCGATGCCCGATTTTCCGGGTAACCGAAGAGACCTTCGTCGAATCGGGCGGGCACGAAATCCGGCGCTCGATTGTTCGGCATCCGGGAAGCGCGGCCGTGATTCCGGTCGACGAAAAGGGCCGAGTATTGTTGGCGAGGCAGTATCGTTTGCCCGCGTCGGCCTTCCTTTGGGAAGCGCCGGCGGGGCGCATCGATCCAGGCGAAACACCGCTACAGGCGGCCAAGCGCGAGTTGAAAGAGGAAACCGGCCTAACCGCAAAAACGTGGACGAAACTGCTGGCCTACTATCCGACGCCGGGATTTGTCGACGAGAAGATCCACGTTTATCTGGCACGCGATTTGAAGCAGGGAAAGACCAATTTTATTGGCGACGAACGCATAGAATCAAAGTGGTTCACCGCGCGTGAAATGAAGGCGATGATCGGTGAGGGCGGTATCGTCGATGGCAAGACCATCGCTGGCTGGCTTCAGTATCGTTACAATCGCTAGATGCGATTTGCACTCTGGTTTTTCGGCGCCGTGCTAGCGGCGCAGTCGCCCAAGGTCCTCATCATTGGCGACTCAATTTCGATTGGCTATACGCCGCCCTTGACGAAATTACTTGCGGGCAAGGCGGTCGTCACGCACAACCCCGGCAACGCGGCGCACTCCTCAAACGGCGTGGCGAAGCTGGAGGAGTGGCTCGGCAAAGAAAGTTGGGCCGTTATCCACTTCAACTTCGGGTTGCACGACTTGCGACGAATGGACGATGGCAAACATCAGCTACTTGTCGAGCAGTACGAGTTGAATCTCGATCGCATCGCGACAAAGCTGACGAAGTCCGGCGCGAAGGTGACCTACGCCACAACAACGCCGGTGCCCGACGGGAAACTCAGCCCGCCGCGCGTGCCGGGCGACGACGTGAAATACAATGACGCCGCTCTGCGAGTGATGAAAAAACACGGTATTCCGGTCGTCGATCTGTACGGCTTCGTGAAGCCGCAGCAGGCGAAGTTGCTCGCGAAACCGAACGTGCATTTTGAGCCAGCCGGTTACGAAGCGTTGGCGCAACAGGTCGCCGCAGAAATCGAAAAACATTTGAAGCAATGAACCACGTACAACTCCCCGGAACGGATCTCAAGGTATCGCGCCTCTGCCTCGGCACGATGACTTTTGGCGGTCAAGCCGATGAATCGTCGTCGCACGCGATGGCCGACTTCGCGCTCGACAACGGCATCAATTTTTTCGATTCGGCGAACGTCTACAACAAAGGCGTTTCGGAAGAGATCACAGGCCGGGCGATGAAAGGCCGTCGTGACAAGTTTGTCCTAGCGACGAAGGTGCGCGGCGCGATGGGCGACGGCCCCGACGACAAGGGCCTGTCGCGAGCAGCGATCTTGAAACAGTGCGACGCTTCGCTGCGGCGCCTCGGGACGGACTACATCGACGTCTACTACTTCCACATGCAGGATCACGACGTTCCGATCGAAGAGTCGCTCGACGCCATGGATTCGCTGGTGAAAGCGGGCAAGGTTCGATATCCGGCGGTTTCGAACTTCGGCGCCTGGCAGATCGTCGAGATGCGCAACATCGCCGAACGCAACGGCTACCGGCCCGTGCACATCTGCCAGCCGATGTTCAACGTCACCACGCGCGCGATCGAGGCCGAACTGTTGCCGATGTGCAAGCGCTACGGCGTGTCGTCGTTCGTCTACAATCCGCTCGCGGGCGGGCTGCTGACAGGCAAACACAATCAGTCGGCGCCGATCGAAAGATCGCGCTTTGACGGGAACAAGATGTACCAGGACCGCTTCTGGAACGAAGCGCAGTTTGATGCCGTCGCCGAACTCGCCTGCGCGGCCGGCGAGTCAGGCCGCAGTTTGGTTTCGATCGCGCTGAATTGGATTCTGCATCACTCGACAGCGACCGGAATCATAGTCGGCGCTTCGCAAATGCGCCACCTCACTGCCAATATCGCAGCCGCGCGCGAAGGCCCGCTCGATGCGCGAACGCTTGATGCGTGCCAAGCCGTGTGGCGAAAACTGCGCGGCGTGGTGCCAGAATATATTCGATGAGATTCCTGCTTTTCGCGACGCTTTCCCTCGACGCGCAAATCGTTATCAGCCAGGTGTACGGCGGAGGTGGCAATGCGGGCGCGACGTTTCGAAACGATTTTGTCGAGCTTTTCAATCGCGGCGGCGAAACGGTTTCGGTGACTGGCTGGTCGGTACAATACGCGTCCGCAACGGGTACGACTTGGCAGTCGTCGTCGTTGACAGGCGCGATCGAACCGGGCCGTTACTACCTTGTGCAACTCGCCGCGGGCGCGGGCGGCACGCAGGATCTTCCCCGCCCCGACGTTACCGGCACGCTCGCGCTCGGCGCCGCCTCGGGCAAGGTCCGGCTCGTCAACGGCGAGTCCGTCATCGACCTTGTCGGCTACGGCGCGACGGCGAACGAATCCGAAACGGCGCCCACACGCGACTTGTCAAACACGTTGGCGGCGATTCGCATCAACGCCGGCTGCACCGATACAAACAACAACAACGCCGACTTTGTCGCAGGCGCACCGAACCCGCGCAACTCCGCTTCTCCGCGCACCGATTGCTCGACGCCTCCGCCGCAAGCTGTACGGCTTTCGATATCGGCCATTCAAGGCCCCGGCGATGTTTCGCCGCACGAAGGCAAGCGCGTGATCACGCGCGGCATCGTCTATGCGCGGCGGGCGTCCAGCTTCTACATTCAATCGGCGCCGGCCGACCAAGACAGCGACGATCGCACGAGCGAAGGGCTGCTCGTGTTCACGTCGACCGCTCCGCCTCCCGAAGCAGCCGTTGGCAACCTCGTCGATGTTGAAGGCGTTGTCACCGAGTTTCGGCCGGCAGCTGATCTTGCCAGCCCGCCACTCACTGAAATCACGAGCCCGACAGTGACGTTGCTTAGTGCGAGTCAGGCGCTTCCGGCTGCCGTTCCGCTCGCCGTTCCGAACTGGGAACGTTACGAAGGCATGCGCGTGCAAGTGCCCGGAGCAATCTTGAACTCGCCCACTGGCGGAACGCTCAGCGAAACCGCGGGTACGTCGACATCGAATGGCATCTTCTTCGTCAGCACAACGGCGGCCAGACCGTTCCTGCGCGCCGATGGCGGCACGTGGCCGGTATTGCGCGTCGACTCGCGTGGCATCACAAACCAGCCGGTCGATCTGCGCGCCGGAAAGGCGGTGGCTGGTCTCGCCGGACCGCTTGACTTCGGCGCGCGTCATTACACGATTGTTCTCGAAGGCGGCGTCGCGATTACGCTCGAAGCCGACGTGCCGCCACCCCCAGTTCCGACGGCGGCGCAAGGCGAGTTTACCGTCGCGAGCCTAAATTTGCAACGATTTTTCGCAACACAAACTAGCTTCGATGCGCGCGTGGCAAAACTGAAGAAGTTCGTTGTCGAGACGCTGCGGTCGCCCGATATCCTCGCGGTGCAGGAAGTTGGCAGCCCGGCGGCGCTCGAACGCGTCGCGACGGAACTCAGCGGCTATCGAGCGTTCGTATCGAGCACGAACGATCCGTCCGGCATCGCGTGCGGCTACCTGGTCAAGACTTCGAGCGTCACTGTAACGACGGCATTCCCGATCGAAGATCCGATTCACGATCGCCAGCCCTATCGCCTCAACGTGCGCGTTGGGCCGTTGCAATTCGCCGTGCTAAATATTCACATGCGGTCGCTGATCAACGCCGACGATCCGGCGGTCGCGCTCAAGCGCCGACAACAAGCCGAGAGCATCAATCGTATCGCGCGCGGCATTCAAGGCGACAACGTGCCGTACATGATCATCGGCGACTTCAACGCCGTTGCCCACGACGAACTCATCGGCATGATGGCGCAAGGCTTAAACCTGACAAGCGTTAGTCCGCTACTCAAGAACGGCGACGAGTACTCGTACGTGTTTAATGGACTCACGCAGACGCTCGATCACGTTTTGCTCAGCTCGGGCATGCGCGCGATCATTACGCGCGCGGCCTACACGCGCAGCAACGCCGACTGGCCTGAATCGCTTCGCGCCGATTTGAACTTCGGCGTGCGCGTCAGCGACCACGATGCCTCCGTTGCGTGGTTCCGCGCGGACCCTGTTCCCTTCTCCGCATTTTCGATCACCAATGCCGCAAGCTTTCTCACCGGATCCATCGCGCCAGGCGAGATCGTCACCATCTTCGGCCGAGATCTCACCGGCCAGCGCTTTCTCATCGACGGCCGCGAGGCGCCGACGTTCTATCAAAGCCCAACGCAGTGGACCATCCGCGTGCCCGAACAACTCTCGCGCGGCGCGGTTGCGTTCGAGCGCGGCGGTCAGACCGTTCACTCGGTCGAAGTACCTGTCGCATTCACGTCGCCCGGCCTTTTTGCCACAACGCCCTCGGGCCGCGCCGGCGATCCAATCGAACTCTGGGGCACGGGCATCGCGCCGTCGCACGAGGTTAGAATCTGCAATCAAATTGCGGAGGTCGTTTATCGCGGACAGACGCTCGGTCTCTGGCGGATCAATGCGCGGATTCCGGCCGATTGCCCCGCGGGCACGACGACCGCCGAGGTCGCCAGCGGACGCCGTACGAGCAATTTCATTCGCGTTGACGTGAGGCCCTGAGTTCCATCTCCTCCAATGTCTTTGGCCAGTCCTTGCCGAGCAGACGCGACAGCGCGCGATCGGCCAGCAGCTTGCCGCCGGTCTGGCACGCCGGGCAGTAATTCGATTCGTTCGACGCATGAACGATTCGCTGTATCGGTGTCGAACATTGTGGGCACGGCTGTTTGAACTTGCCGTGCGCCGCCATCTCGGGGCGAAACGCCGTGACCTTTTCCGGAAAGCCGCCGCTACACTGCGCACGAAGCAGATCGGTGAAAAAAGTCAGCCGGTCTTTGATCGAATCGAACAAACGGACGATCTGCGCGTCGTCGAGTTTCCGCGTCAAGGCTACCGGACTCAGGCGCGCATGCAACAAGATTTCATCGCTGAAGGCGTTGCCGATGCCGCTCAAGATATGCGGATCGGTCAAAGCGCGTTTCAACGTGTGGTTCGATGCGGTCAGACGCGCGCGGAACTCGCCGATCGTCGCCGAAAAGACTTCTAGCCCGCCCGGGTCGATCGCCGCGATTCCCGCCTCCGAATCAAAAATGTGAATCGCCGCTTGGCGCTTTGTACCCGCCTCGGTCAGCGTCAGCGTCCCGTTTTCGAAATCGAAAGCGGCCAGATGGCTGCGCGCTTTGCTCGACGCACGGCATCCTTCCAATGCAGCCGCCCGGCGATCATCAGATGTAGAACGAGCCAGCGATCCCCTTCGAAGCCGAATGCGATCCGTTTGCCGACTCGCTTCAGTCGCACGACGCGCATTCCGATCAATGTGTCGAGCGGCGGCTTATAAGTGCGAATGAGAAACGGCGACACGACGCGCACGCCGCACAACGGGCGATCCCGCACCCGCGCGGCAAGCGCTTCGATGTATACGGTGATGTCGGGATACTCGGGCACGATTTATTATGGCCCGCCCGTTGGATAATGGAAATTTGCAGTGCCAAGGGAGCTTCGGGGAATGCCACAGTACGACTATGATTTGATCGTGATCGGTTCGGGGCCGGGTGGCCAGCGAGCGGCGATCCAAGCCGCGAAGCTCTGTAAACGAGTCGCGATCGTCGAAAAGAAGACCGTACTCGGCGGCGTCTGCATCAACACCGGCACGATCCCGAGCAAGACGCTTCGCGAAGCGGTGATGCACTTGTCCGGGTATCGCGAGCGCAGCTTCTATGGCTCGTCCTATTCGGTGAAACAGAACATCACGATGCAGGACCTGCTGTTTCGCACGAACCTGGTGATCAAGCATGAGCAGGACGTTACGCGCCACCAGGTGACGCGCAACGGTGTCGATCTTCTCGAAGGTTGGGGCTCGTTCGCCGACGCCCATCGCGTGCGCGTCGAATCGTCAGAGAATCACGGCTCGCAAGAGTTGACCGCCGGAAAAATTATCATCGCCGTAGGCACCGCGCCTACCAAAAGCGACGCGATCCCATTCGACCACGAGACGATCTTTACGAGCGATGAAATTCTCAACCTTTCGCGATTGCCGAAAACGCTCGCCGTTGTCGGCGCCGGCGTGATCGGCTCGGAGTACACGACGATCTTTGCCGCGCTGGGCGTCCGCATCACATTGATCGATAAGAGGCCGATTCTGCTCGATTTCGTCGACAACGAGATCGCCGACTCGTTGGCCTATCAGATGCGCGAGAACCGCGTCACGCTGCGGCTGGGCGAAGAGGTTTCGTCGATTGAGAAACTCATCGACGATCATGGCACGCGAGTTAAGATCGGTCTGCAGAGCGGCAAACAAGTTGTCGCGGAGAAAGTGCTCTATTCGATCGGCCGCACCGGCAACACCTGGAGGCTCGGCCTCGAACACGCTGGGCTCTCGCCGGACGACCGCGGCCGCGTAAAAGTCAACGCGCATTATCAAACCGATGTACCGCACATATACGCCGTTGGAGATGTCATCGGCTTCCCAAGTCTAGCGTCCACATCAATGGAGCAGGGCCGCCTGGCCGCGTGCCACGCATTCGGCGTGCCCGCGGTTTCGGTGCCGTCGTTGTTCCCGTACGGCATCTACACGATTCCGGAAATTTCGATGGTCGGCCGCAGCGAAGAGGAGTTGACGCAGGCTAATATTCCCTACGAAGTCGGCAAGGCGCGTTATCGCGAGATCGCGCGCGGGCAGATCATCGGCGACAACACCGGCATGCTCAAGCTCATCTTTCATTCGGAAACGAAACAACTGCTCGGCGTGCACGTAATGGGCGAAGGCGCCAGCGAACTCGTTCATATCGGCCAAGCGGTGTTGAGCTTCAACCGGTACGATCGATTACTTCCTCAACACGGTTTTCAACTACCCGACGCTGGCCGAGTGCTACAAGACCGCGGCGCTGGACGGCTTGAATCGCATGGGCGGATAAACCATTATGTTGCTGCTGCCGCTGTGCTTCCCAGCTTGCGTCGTCTATCGTCTGCGATTCTGTCATCGCCGCGCCTATCAGCACGAAATCGTCACGGTCGTCATTCGGCGCATCGGTCGGCGACACGCGCACTGCGACGCTCAACCCACTGGATGCCCTGCCCTTGAAGACGCCCTTCGTCGGCGGCACATCGGCGTAATCGCGACCGGCCGCGGTGCGGATATGGCGAGAGTTGCAAAGCTCGTTATTAGTCGGATCGAAGCCCACCCATCCAAGGTCCGGAAGCCAAGCTTCCAGCCATACGTGGGTCGCTCCCAATGCGCTACGCTCTTCCAGCTTCGTGCGCGGAAACAAATAACCGCTCACATATCGGCAGGGAATATTCAGGCTGCGCACTAGCGCAATCATCACGTGCGAGTAGTCCTGGCACACGCCCTTGCGGCTCGCCAGCGACACGTCGATCGGCGAGTCGGCCGCCGTAGTTTTCGGCGCATATTCGAACCAGCGGAAAAGTGAGCCGTTGATTTCACGCAACAGATTCAAGGGATCTTCACGCCGAACAACTCACAGCTCAGCGGCGAGGTCGACAAGCAATTTCGTCGGATGCGCAAAGCGGCTTGGGTTTTGAAAATCCCAATACTCCGCATCGTTGTAGATTCGGTCCACTTCGTCCCACGCGCTCAGCGGCAGAGCCTCCGGCAACTCCGGCGGCTCAACAACTTCGGCGACGGTTTCAGCCAGCACGCTGAGCTTGGTGTGGGGCGCGGGAACATCGAAATAATGAACTTGATTGCCGTTGTGATCCCGGTAGGAGCCGACCTTGGCCCGGGGTGTCACGCGCAAATCGAACTGCAAACATCTCTGATTGCCATCGCTTCGCGGGCGCATACGGACTTCCATATAGCTCTCGCTGACGGCCGCACTGTAGTGAAACCGGGTCACGTGCCGGATCGAATAGAACATGTGTTGTTAGATTCTCGATCGCCGCTTCAACGGGATAGTCGACGTAGATTTGATGCATGGCGTTGTGGACCTGAGAAAACTGGCGCTCCATGTCAGCGAGGAAGGGCTGCAAGTTCGAATCGTAGATTTCTTCCATTTCACTGAACGACAGCGTGGCCTTCAGTTTACCCGCAAGCCGCAACGGCTTGCCGCCCGTCTTACGCTCATTGGCGAGCGGCAGCGTCTTCAGCGCTGTCTCGATTTGATCGGCCGCGAATCGCACCGAATGCGGGAACTCGGCGTTGAGCAGCAGAAAATCGGCGACCTGCATCGGCCGCACATCGGCCGTGTACACCTTGCAGTAAGCCTCGAAAGCCGTGCACGACTTCAACACCGCGATACCCTCCAGGTGCTCCTCATCGCGATACTGCACGCCTATCAGACTCGCCACCGAAACCGCGCGCTCAAGAAATCGCCCGATCTGAATGAACTGCCATCCCTCGCCGTGATTCATCGTCGAATCGGTGATGCCCTGAAAAAGATGCGCGGCCTCTTTCACCTCGTTGAGGAAATCCTGTTGCGCGCTCGACGACGCTTCGGTCAACGACGCCGACCGGACACGATGAAACAGGCGGTTGAGTTGCTCCCACATCTCCGAACTGATCTGCTCGCGCACTTGCCGCGAGTTGTCGCGCGCCGACATGATGCAGGACACGATCGACGATTGGTGCGCGATGTCGAACGTCAGCCAGTGGCCGAACGAGTGTTCGTCAAGTCCCTCGGGCGCCTTCAGTCCAAGGCTCTCTATCAACCCGTCCCACGCTTCGCGCGATTCGCCGCCATACTCTTCCAGCATCCGCGTGAGATGCACGTCCAACACTCGCGCCGTGTGTTCGGCGCGCTCCAAATACCGCGCCATCCAATACAAGTTATCGGCAACGCGAGAGAGCATTAGTTGAGCACCCACGTGTCCTTGCTCCCTACTCCCTGCGACAAATTGACGACCAGCGAACCCTTGCGCAAGGCAACGCGCGTCAGGCCTCCGGGGACGATTGTCGTCTTCTCACCGTGCAAAACGTAAGGCCTCAGATCGATGTGCCTTGGCTCAATTCCGCCGCCTTCGATGAAACACGGCGCGGCCGACAGGCTGATCGTCGGCTGCGCGATGTAGTTGCGCGGTTCCGCTTCGATACGCAAACGGAACTCTTCGCGCTCTTTCTCCGTCGAATGCGGGCCGATCAACATCCCATAGCCACCCGACTCGCCCACCGCTTTGACAACAAGCTTTTCCAGGTTCGCGACCACGTGTTGACGCTGCGAAGAATCGGAACAAAGAAACGTTTCGATGTTATTCAAAATCGGTTTCTCGCGAAGATAGAAGCCGATGATCGCCGGCACGTACGCGTACAATGCCTTGTCGTCGGCTACGCCGGTTCCGATCGCATTAGCCAGCGTCACGTTGCCAGCGCGATAGGCGTTGAAGAGTCCGGGAACGCCGAGGATGGTATCGCCGCGAAACGCCAACGGATCGATGAAGTCGTCGTCGATGCGGCGATAAATCACATCGACACGCCGCAAGCCGCCCGTCGTTCGCATAAAGACGATCGCGTCATGCACCACCAGATCGCGTCCTTCGACAAGCTGCACTCCCATCTGGCGCGCCAGGAACGAATGCTCGAAATACGCCGAGTTGTAGACGCCCGGCGACAGCAGCACCACCGTCGGATCGCCGCGGCCATCCGGTGCTTGCGAACTCAGCGTCGCCAGCAGCGCTTGCGCATAGTGATCGATCGACCGCACATCGCACGTCTGAAAGAGTTCCGGAAAAACGCGCTTCATCACCTGCCGGCTTGTCAGCATGTAGCTAACACCGGAAGGCACGCGCAGATTGTCTTCCAACACACAAAACTCACCATTCGGCAGGCGAATCAAGTCTGTACCGACCACCGTGACATATACATTCTTCGGCACCGGTATGCCGCGCATCTCCCTACGAAAGTGTTTGCAGCTATAGATCATCTCGCGCGGAACGATGCCTTCGTTCAAGATCCGGCCTTCGTTGTAGATATCGCGTAGGAACTCGTTCAGCGCGCGGATGCGCTGCTCAAGCCCTCGTTCGATAACGCGCCACTCCGCGTTTGTGATGATGCGTGGCAGCAGGTCGTGCGGGATGATTCGCTCTGTGCCCTCATCGCGGCCGTAAACGGTGAAAGTAATCCCTTGATGCAGAAACGCCTGATCGGCAATTTGTTTGCGGCGCTTCAATTCAGCCGCCGGCAAATCGCTGATACGTTTGAATAGCTCCTCGTAGTGCTCTCGCGGCTCACTGAGGCGACGAAACATCTCGTCGTAGGCAGCGCCCAACTCGTATCGGCGGAATGGCATAGAGATCGAACAGCGGAACCCCGAGGGTATCCAAGTGCGGCCATTCCGTCAAATTGAAGATTTGAATAGGGTCTATCAACGGCCATCAACGCTGAACGCCATTATGACGTTTCCCGGCATTCCACCGAACTGCGCATACCCCGATCCCGCAAAAACCATCCCGCCCGCAACCACCGCGCCGCCGCCGTCGATTCCGCCACCGCGCGCCGCAACGCCATTTATCGTCGCAAAATCGCGCACCGTGTCGAAGTCCCAGATCACTTTACCATCGCTCATTGAATACGCGCGCAAGTGCCCGTCCATCGCGCCGGAAAAGACCACACCCGGCATCGCCGTCACGGCCGCCGACTGCGCCGGCGAGCACAACGGCCGGTCGCCGCAGACCGCGGGCGCGGCCATCCACATGCGTTCACCGTTATCGGCCCGCAACGCGAAGAGGCCGCCGCCAGCCTTCGGATCGTTCTCCACACGGACATCGTTGCCGTTACCGATGCGTCTCCTCGTGAACGCTACGTCCGACAATGCGACGTACATCATTTTTCCATCCGAAGCCGGTCCCCACTGTATCCCGCCAAGCACCCCACCCTTGCCAATCCGCGTGTTCCACACGATCTCACCCTTCTTAGCTGGATCGACGCCACGCACCTCTCCCGACTTCTGCGCGATCAACAACAGCCTCGGCTTCTCGATCAAAATCGCCGACGCGCCGAAATCAAAGTCGGGCCCGTTGGAATCGGGACAGTTCACGCCATCGGGCAGTGGGCAACTGCTGTTGTAGGCGTCGTTAGCCAAATACTGTTTCGACCACTCGATCTTCCCCGTATCCATGTTGAGCGCCAACAACGCATCGCTCGTCAGGGTCGGCGGATCGGAGTAATTGTCGCCGGTCATGAAATAGACGAGCCGCGCCGCAGCGTCGATGGTTGGCGCCGCCCATATGCCCGCACCTGATGGTCCAATCGACTTCGCGCCCTTTTTCGTTACACCGCGCGGCTTCGGCACGTCGCCGATTGCGTACGTCTTCCAGAGCACCTTTCCGGTCGCCGCGTCCAGCGCCATCGCACTGCCGCGAAACGTGCAGCATGCGTAGCCCGGTGTCACCGCAATGGCTTCTTCGTACGATGCAACACCAACGTACAACTTGCCGTCATGATACGCCGGCGTTGAGGTAACCATCGTTGCCGGATGTTCATCGGCCTTCACCTGCCAGTTCGGGACGCCACTCGTGGCGTTAATCGAGTAAATGCGCCCGCTCACGTCTCCGGCAAACACGTTGCCGTTCGCGATGACGATCCCGCTCCGGACCTGCGACGTAACCTCCGTAGCCCAATGCGTGCAACCCGTCGCCGCGTCGAGTGAATAGATCACCCCCTCTTGCGTGCCAAAGTACACGCGGCCATTCGCGACGGCTGGCTGCGAACGAATCACGGTCGCATCCGGCACGCCGAACGCCCACTTCAATTTCAGCTTCGGAACGTCGGGCGCCGACAGACCCGGCGCCGTCTGATAGCGTAAATTCGACGCGCCTCCCCACGACGTCCATTCGCCGCCAACCGCCGCTTGCAGTGCCGGCGCACAGCGATTCTTCAAGCGATCCGCGGCAATCGACGACGCCCCCGCTTTCCCCAACCACGCAGACACTGCGCGCCGCTCCGACCGGCTCATCCCGGCCGACTGCGGCTTCATCACACCGACTTCCATCGCCTTTAGAATCCCCGCGCTCGTCAACTGCCGCAGCGCCGATTGCGGCGGAATGCGATTGTTGCCCGCGGCTTCGTGACACGACGCGCAATGCTTCTTGTAGAGCTGCGAGCCGAGTGGCTCGTCGGCCGCAATCAAGACCATCGACAAAAAGATTGCAAAACGCATAGGATTGGAAGGATATCATTTCCCGAGTAAACATCATGCTCTACACACGACGAAACATCGGAAAAATCGCGCTGGCCTCCACGGCCGCGCTGCTGATGGCCAAACCGAATTCAACGATTAGAGGCGTCAACATCGGCGTCATCACATACAGCTTTCGCTCGCTCAACGGCAGTGCGGAGGAGACGTTGAAGCACACGCTGGAATGCGGCTTCAGCGGCGTTGAGCTCATGAGCAACAATGCGGAGGGCTTCGCCGGTGCGCCATCCAGCGGCACGCGCATGGCCTTCGGACCCGGTGGCCCTCGCCCCGCCAACGCGCCGAAACAGAAAGCCGGCGGAGGCCGTCCGCAGATGACGCCCGAACAACGCGCCGCCATGCAACAGGCCGCCGAGGAAACGAAAAAGTGGCGGTTGTCGGTATCGATGGACAAGTACAAAGCACTGCGCAAAATGTACGAAGACGCCGGCGTGAAGATCTACCCGTTCAAACTTCCGCCGGCGATGACCATGTCCGACGACGAGTACGAGTACATCTGGAACGTCGCTTCCACGCTCGGCGCCAATCACATCACGATGGAGATGCCAACCGACGGCGCGTTCATCAAACGCGTCGCTGATTTTGCTTCGCGCCGCAAGATCGCTATCGCCTTCCACACTCACGGACAAGGCGGCGATTCGCACTTCGACGAAGCGCTCGGCGCCTCCAAATATACGATGCTGAATTTCGACATCGGGCACTTCATGGGCGTCACCGGCAAAGACCCCGTTCCCGTCATGGTGAAGTACGCGTCCCGCATCGCGAGCCTGCATTTGAAGGACCGAAAGGGGCCCGGCGGAGAGACCAACCTGCAAGGTCCGGGTGGCGGCGGACCCAACATGCCCTGGGGCAAAGGCGACACGCCGCTCAAGCAGATCCTGCAAACGACGCGGAAGAACAAGTACAAGTTCTACGGATCGGTTGAGTACGAATACAACACGCCCGACGGTTCCGACGCGCTGACCGAAATCAAGAAGTGCCTGCAGTTTTGCCGCGCGGCTTTGGCGTAACCGTCCAGATCTCCTCGCCGCCCATCAACAGCAATTGCTCCGGCGTCGCCTTTCCGCTTGCGCGCACCGGCACGCCGTTGCGTTTGAAGGAAACGATCTTCGCCTTTGCAACCTCGCGCGCCGCGGCGTGCAGCGGCGCAAAGATCGGTTTGCCGTCGATCGTCAGGGGCACCTCGGGCCGCAACACCGCGCCTTTCTGCAAAACAAAACATCCGAAACTTGTTCCATCGACCGCGCACGATCCCGTCGCGCCCCGCAGCGCTTCGCGCGACGACGCACCAACCAAGATCTCCGCGTGATTCGCATCCGCGCCGCGTGACAGATACAGCAATCGAAACACCTTGAATCGCCGCGCGAACGCATCGAGCGGCGTCTCATCGCCGCTCACACGTTCAATCGACGCGCCCACTCGATACCGCGATTGAATCACAGCATTCCCGCCGGGCGCCGGCCCGACGTACGAAAAATGGAGCGGTGCGCGCACATCGAGCGATCCGCCATATAAGAACTGATGCGCCAGCCACGTCGACATCGGCATGCTTGTCACCACGTGTTGCAGTGCATCCGGCACGCAATCATCCAATTTCGCTCGAAACTTGTGCAAGTCCTCGATCACCGCCAATGGCGCGCGCGTGGGTTGGTCCTGTCCTACGGGTTCCAAGGTCAACCGCCCCTTCGATAAGCGCAGCGACGCCGTCGAAATCTCGCACGGCAAACCTCGCAATTTCACCGTCACCGGCTTGCCAATGTCGGCGCTCTTCAATCGCGGCGGCACGACGACATCCTGATGCTCCAAACGCTCGTATCGATAAAACTTCGCGCAGCCGCTCAGCAGCAAACAGCCCAGAATCATTGCGCGCGCCATGAACTCTCCGCCGCTCCAAGGCTCACCAAGTTCGCAAACAACCGCGCCGCGCCCGGCACCGCATACGGCAACTGCCGGTACCACGCATACGCACAATAGACATACATGCCCTTGCCGTGCCTCGCCGTCAACCAACCGCCCTTCTGCGGCGCTTGGCCCGTGTCGTGGGTCTCGATCAACGCCTTGTAGCGCGGATCCCACGTCGTCAAAAACTTTGATCCCCGCTGCTCCACCCAGCCGCCGAAATCGTCATTTGAAATTCGATTAGGCGCGGTAAACACAGGGTCGTTGCGATCCAGCATTTCGACAGGCGAATCTTCTTCGCTCACCTCCTCCGGATTGCGCCCCATCGTGTACGGATACGGCCCGTAATTCCGATCGAATTCAGGCGTGTTGTACTGCACGACAAGCACACCGCCTTTGGCGACGTAGTCGAGCAGCCGCGCATTGTAGGTGCGCACATCGCTTCGCACCGCATACGCGCGGATGCCGAGCAGGATCGTCGAATACTTGCTCAAATCGGCCGACGCCAGCGCATCGCGATCGAGCAGGTCGACCGGCACACCCAACTGCCGCAGCCCTTCCGGAACATCGTCGCCAGTACCCATCACATACCCGACATGCAAGCCACGGGCCACACGCACATCGATCGACCGCACCATGTGCCGCGCGGGCGCCGACATGTACATCGATTCGCCAATCTCATCGAAACTCGCCTCATACGCGCCGCCGTCATATTGAGCCACCGCGCGTATCAATGCTTCGCCCGCGCCGCGCTCCGCAGGAGCGATCACGCGGAACGCAAGCGCCGCTTCCTCCTGCGCTTTCTCAAACGAAAACGGCAATGAAGCCGGCTCGCTCTTCCAGCCCTCTGGCAGTGCGAGTCTCAACACACCCGCCGCCTTGCCGTCTACATTCGATCGCACAATGCAGCGCAGCGAATATGCCGACGCGGCGAGAGGAAGAATGCCCGCTTCGGTCGCGAACTTCACCGCGACCGGCGGCGCAATCGCCAGTGATTTCAACCGTTCCACTCCGAGCGTATCGACCACGGTCACTAACAACGGCGTCTCCGTCACAACGCCCGATTCGTGCGTCACGCGCGCAACAACCGGATGATGCACCGCGCGCTCGACTTCGTACAGCGTATCCCGAATCGAGTTCCGCCGCCACGGCACGCGCGACAACGGCGCGTCCTTCGGCAGCGTAATCTCAAACTGCCCGTTGCCTTTCGACACCACCGTCGTGCCACGCGGCCCGGCAATCGCGATGTCAGTTGCAGCACCGCCATGCAGCTTCACCGTCGCCGTAAACGTCTGTCCCGGAACCGCGAGCGCGAATGTCTCCGCCGCACGAAACGGCGACGCCGGTCCGGCCACACGCGAATCAACGCGCGCTTCCACCTGCAAGCCCAGTGCCATGCGCAACGCGTCGTCAACCTTCTCGTTCCGTTGCGCCTTCATCAACAACGGCACAACCGCCGCTGGCTTGGCGATATCGAATGCCTGCAACATCGGGGCGAAAGACGTATCGGAAACATCCAACCGCTCGAAAAAACTCTGCTCCTTCGCGGCGTCGCCGACCTTGGACGCCAACAGCTTGTAGTAGGAGTACGACGGCCCCGGCCGCGCGCTCGCCGCACCGGCGCCTTGCGAACGATGCATGCGGTAGCCCTCGCGACCGAACTGCGAATAGCTGCGGCCAAGCAGCGGATCGACGACGCCATGCTCCACGCGCACCGTCCAATCGTCCAGCGCGTTGCGGTTGTTCGAATACAGCTTCAACGCCTGCCACGCCGGCAGATTCAACTCTGGAAACTGCGTCGCGTCCGCCGCCACCGCAAACGCCTCTTGGGACAAAATCCCGGCCGCTTCATGATTGCCGTGTCCGTCGCGCGGCGTGCCCTGCCACCGTGACAAAATCACATGCGGCCGAGCGAATCGAATCGCGCGGACCATGTCTTTCAATACTTCGCGCCGGTCCCACTGCCGGAACGTCTCGGCGACATTCTTCGAGTAGCCGTAGTCCACCGCCCGCGTGAACAGCAGATGCGCGTCATAGTACCTCGCGGCTTTCTGAAACTCGACCGTGCGCAATACGCCAAGCCGGTCGAAGAAATCGCCGGTAACAAGATTCGCTCCACTCTCCCCGCGCGTCAACGACAGAATCGTCATCTCCACGCCGAGCCCGCGGCTCAAATGGGTTACAGTGGCGGCGTCCTCATCGTCCGGGTGCGCAACGATGTGCATGACCCGCGCCGTCGTTTGCAACTTCTTCAACTTCAAGTACAGCCCCGCCGCCCCGCGATCCTCGGGCAACGGATCCTGGGCGAACACGGCAAGACCGCACAAACAAGCTATCCAGCGCATGGAACCATAGTACCTGTACGCTAGCGAACAAAACGATGAAACTCGAGCGCCGGAACGTGATACGTCCGGTTTGCGAGTTCGCACGAATCGAAGACAGACCAAACCAATAGCAAATTCTCCACCGCAATACCAATGGGGCAACTCTGGGGAATGACGATGAGTCCGGGGCTCGTTGCGCCCATCGCCAAGTGATCGCGAAAATGCGCCGGCATGGTTCGGCAGTCGTGAGAGACGATGACACGACCATCCTGCGCGCAACGTCTCAAAACCTCTGGGTCACCCAAGCCGAAGAACCCGGCGTCGTGCGCGGTCCTGAAGTCGATCGTGGGTTCCGCCCGCCTCACTCCCTCGACTATCGCAACCCGAAGATCGTAGTCCGCTTGAAATCGAATGCTCAAGCGCGCGGGTTAGCCATGGCCGCTCGCGCTTTCTCAATCTTCGCCCACAGCTCTGGATCGGCCACCGACACCGGAATCGTTGATGCCGCAACCTCGCGCTCCAACTCCCGAATCGTTCGATCTACCTCGGCTTTGTTATCTAAATAGAACGCGATTGCTCCGTATACCTGCGAAAGTTGAAGCACCGGGAAGTCCTCTTGAATAGCCTCCGGCGACGCGCCCTGTTGGAAACAATGAACGATGGAGTCGAGCGACACGCGGACTCCCTTCACGTAATAGCCACCGTTCTTGAACTCAACGTATTCGCTGTTCATGGGTACCTCTGATTCACATTATATCGAGTGTTCCCTCAAATCCCCGCATACCAGGAGTATTTCCCGTCCGCCGACGATGATCCCCTTCCCTTCCCATACTTCGACAACTCATCGGTTACCGTAATCGCCGTCAGATATTTCAAATTCTTGTAGCCAAGTTGGCGCGGGAGGCGCATCCGCAGCGGGCCTCCGTGCCCAATCGGCAACTCGCTCGCGTTCATGCCGTACGTAACGAAGGTCTGGGGATGCAGCGCTTCCGCCATATCGACGCTGTCATATCGTGACCGCTGTAGTTTCGGAGTCGCGTAGACCACATACTTCGCCTTCAAATCCGCTCCGGCCAACTCCAACACATCGGCAAGCGCCACGCCGATCCATTCCGCGATGTACGACCACCCTTCTTCGCACACAAACAGCGTAATCTGGCGGCGCACCGGCAGCTTCTTCAACTCCGCTATCGATAACGAAACCGGCCGGGCAACCATGCCGTCCACCGACAGTTTCCAATCCGAAAACCCGCTGGCCTGATGCGAGCGAAACAGTTCATCGGACGGAGGAGCTCCCTTTGCGAATGGCTTCGGCGAAATCTTCTCGCGCGGGAACTCGCGAGCAAGCGAGTCGCCCGTCAATAATCGGTGGGCCGCATAGGTCAGCGTTTCGCCTGGACCGAAAATCCCACCACAGTCCGGCGGAATCAGACCGAATTGCGACGCCGCCCCGGCAACACCCGCGCCCGCGGCGACGGCCACCCCGGAGGTGATCAGGTTACGACGCGATATCACGGACTTCACGACTAAATCCCCGCGTACCAGGAATAGCCCGCATCAGCGGCCGACGACCCCTTACCCTTGCCGATTCCGGCCACGCTGTCGGTCAACGTAATCGTCGCCAAATACTTGACGCTCTTGTATCCCAAGTGCCGCGGCACGCGCATCCGCAGCGGGCCGCCGTGCCCGATCGGCAACTCGCCGCCGTTCATCCCGTGTGCAACCACCGTCTGTTGATGCAGCGCCTCGGCCATGTCCATACTGTCGTACCGCCCGCGCTGAATCTTCGGCGAAGAATACACCACATACTTCGCCTTCAGATCGGCCCCCGCCAACTCCAGCACGTGCGCCAACGGCACGCCGATCCACTCGGCGATATAGGACCACCCTTCCTCACACGCCAAATGCGTAATCTGGCTGCGTGACGGCATCTTTTTCAACTCTTCGATCGAGAGCGACAACGGCCGCGACACCATACCATCGATCGACAAGCGCCAATCGACGAAGCCGTTCGCCTGGTGGCTCAAGAACAACTTGTCGGCCGGCGGTTTGCCGTTCGCAAACGGCGCTTTGGAAATCTTCTCGCGCGGAAACTCGCGCGCCGGAGACTGGCCCCGCAAGATACGCTGGGCCGCGTAGGTGAGCGTTTCGCCGGGACCGTAGAAGCCGCCGCTGTCCGGCGGAATCAAACCATACTGAGACGCCGCCGCCGCAACGCCAGCTCCGGCGGCAACGGCCACACCCGTCGTAATCAACTTCCGTCTGGATTGATCGCTCATACGGTCTCCTTCACTCCAACCGTCATCGCCCGCATCCGGCTCTTAAATCCCGCGAGAATAATCATCGCGATGTGAGCGACGAGAAACAACGCGAGCGCAACGGTCACAAAGAAATGTATCGTCCGCGCCGACTCGAACCCGCCTACCCAATCGACGACGAACGGAAAGCCGGCCGTGAAACTTGGCGACATCGCAAGGCCTGTCCAAACCATCGCGGGAACGAGTCCGAAAACAACGATCAAGTAGGTAAGCCGTTGCAGGATGTTGTAGGGCGCGCCTTCGGCTGGTCTTTCGAATCGGAGATGTTTTTTCAGTACGTCCATCAACGCGCCAACCGAAAGCTCACCCTTCTCCGGAAACAAGTTCCGCCGAAAGTGTCCCGCGCGCCAGCCGTGCAACACGTAGACCAGGCCGGTCATCACAAGCACCCACCCGGCCTGAAAATGAAGATACCGGCTCCATCCGTTCTGATCCGGCAGCACGTAGCCTTAGCCAGTCGGCACCGACCCGCGCGACGCGGGAATCGGTAATTGAAACAGCGCGGGCATGTATACGTTGCCATCCTCGCCCCAATAAAATCGCGGGTGGGAGATAACAATCTCCACTCCCGTTACCAGCATCGCGAGAAAGGCAACTGTCATCACCCAGTGGGTGACTCGAACGGTCTTGGAAGCGGCGGCCACACGCAGATCGTATCACGCGGCTACAATGGATGTTGCACTGGTGGAACGGGCAATCGCTGGCTGGCCGCTCGAAGAGGCTAGCGGGAGGAAAGTCCGGTCTCCATAGGGCGACGTGCCGGCTAACGGCCGGGGGGGCTCGATCAAATCGGGTTTCACGGAAAGTGCCACAGAGAATATACCGCCGCGAGCAATCGCGGTAAGGGTGAAAAGGTGCGGTAAGAGCGCACCGTGCCGGCGGCAACGCGGGCAGCAAGGCAAACCCCACGCGGAGCAAGACCAAATAGAGGCGAAGGTGCGGCCCGTACCGTTAAACGCCCGGGTAGGTTGCTAGAGCCAGGTAGAGATGCCTGGCCCAGAGGAATGATTGCCGCCGCGCGCAATCGCGGCACAGAAACCGGCTTACAGTTCCGCCAGTGCTAGAATCGAGAGTTCCCGCTGCGATGCAACGAACCGCTAGACTGCTCGCCAAAATTAAGGACGGCGCGGCCAAGCTCTCCTCCGATGAGTTGGCTGTCGCCGTGTGGCCCTCGGCCGTCGGCAAACGTCTGGCGAATCGCACGGGGCCGTTGAAGCTCTATGGCACCAAACTCGTCGTCGATGTCGAGGACGCGGTCTGGCAGCATCAGCTCACGACGCTGGCGCCGCAGATTCTGGCCAAGATCAAACAGATCGCCGGGCCGGGCGTGATCGAAGCGCTCGAATTTCGCGTTGGCGCGCCGCGCCGCCTCCCACACACGGCTATCGATTCCGCCGGCGAAGATGCCGATGGAATTTCCGACCCCATCTTCCGGCTGCTCTACATCGCCTCTCGCGCCAAGAGCGAGAAGGAAGACAAACAACGAATGAGGATTTCCGCTTGAAGCTCACCGACGAGCAGGTCCGTTACGTCGCAGGCCTGGCCAATCTCACGCTAACCGACGGCGAGGTTCATCGCTACGCGCACGATTTGAGCGACATTCTTTCGCACATGGACAAACTGAACGAACTCGACACCACGGGCGTCGAACCGATGACCCAGGTGCTCTACGACGCCGAAGAAACCGCCACCCTGCGGGCCGATGAAGTTGTGCCGTCGTTGTCGAACGCCGACGCGCTCGCCAACGCGCCAGTAAGCGGTGGCGGCTATTTCAAAGTGCCGAAGGTCATCGAGCGCTAATATGAACATCTCCGCGCTTACGATTCAACAGATCCGCGAGGGTCTCGCGCAGAAACGATTCAGCGCCATCGAACTGACTCAGGAGGCGTTCGCTTTCGCGAAGGCCGAAAACGCGAAGACGAACGCGTATCTGACCTTCTCCGACGATCGCGCGCTCGCTTCCGCCGCCATCGTCGACGCCAAATTGGCCGCGGGCGAAGACCCCGGCGCGCTCGCAGGTGTACCCGTTGGCGTCAAGGACGTCATCGTGACGAAGGGCGTCCGCACGACATGCGGCTCGAAGATCCTCGAGACGTATGTGCCGCCGTATAACGCCACTGCCGTTGAACGGCTGGAGGCCGCGGGCGGGGTAATTATCGGCAAGACGAATTGCGATGAGTTCGCGATGGGTTCGTCGAACGAAAACTCCGCGTTCGGGCCCGTGCGTAACCCAGTCGCGCTCGATCGCGTTCCGGGCGGATCAAGCGGCGGTTCGGCCGCAATCGTCGCTCAAGGCACCGCGGTCGTCTCGCTCGGCTCCGACACAGGCGGATCGATTCGCCAGCCCGCTAGTTTCTGCGGCTGCGTCGGCGTAACGCCAACATACGGACGCGTCTCCCGCTATGGCCTCGTGGCCTTTGCGAGTTCGCTCGATCATATCGGCCCTTTCGCGCGCAATGTCAGCGACGCCGCGACGCTACTTCGTGCCATCGCCGGGCGCGACACGCGAGATGCAACAAGCGCCGCCCACCCCGTGCAGGACTACGCCGTCTCGATGCAGCAGCCGCTGAAAGGCCTGAAGGTCGGCATTCCGAAGGAATACTTCAACGGATTAGCGAGCGACACCGGCGACAACATCCACAACGGCATTGAAACGCTGCGCAAGCAGGGAGTCGAAGTGATCGACATCTCGATGCCGCACACCGATTACGCCATCGAAGCCTACTACATCATCTGCACCGCCGAAGTCAGCGCGAATCTGTCGCGGTTCGACGGCGTCCGCTACACCCGCCGCAGCGAGCGCAGCGATTCTTTGATCAACATGTACCGCCGTTCGCGCGGCGAAGGCTTTGGCGCCGAAGCGAAGCGGCGGATCATGCTCGGCGCATACGTGCTGAGCCACGGCTACTACGACGCCTATTACCTCAAAGCGCAGCGTGTCCGGTCGTTGATTACTCGCGATTTCGCCCAGGCGTTCGAAAAAGTCGACGCGATCATCGCGCCCGTTTCGCCCTTCCCTGCCTTCAAACTCGGCGAAAAAGTCGACGATCCGCTGCAGATGTATTTGAGCGATATCTACACGATTACCGGCTCGCTTTCCGGCGTGCCGTGCATGAGCGTGCCATGCGGCGCGACCAAGGACGGACTGCCGGTCGGCATGCAGATCTTGACCAAACACTTCGCCGAAGACACAATGTTCCGAATTGCGCATCAATACGAATTGAATCGCATCTAACTTTCAAGGAGAACCCTGACCATGCCTTTTGCACTTCCCGAACTCGCCTACGCCAACAACGCGCTCGAGCCCTACATCGACGCGGCGACGATGGACATTCACCGTACCAAACATCATCAGACCTATGTGACGAACCTGAACAACGCCGTCACCGGTGACGCCGCTCTCGAAGGCAAGCCGCTGGCCGAGTTGCTCGCCGACAACATGGCGATCGTGCCCGCCGGCAAGCAAGGCGCGATCCGCAACCACGGCGGCGGCCATGCCAATCACTCGCTCTTCTGGGTGATCATGGCGCCGAACGGCACCGGTGGCGGTGGCGAGCCGATCGGCAATCTGGCCGCGGCGATCAACGCGGCTTACGGCGACTTCACGAACTTCAAGGCGCAATTCAAGGCGGCGGCGACTGGCCGCTTCGGCTCCGGTTGGGCCTGGCTTGTCAAGAACGCCGACGGCACGGTGACGATCACGTCCTCGGCCAATCAGGATTCGCCGCTGATGGACAACAAGACCCCGGTCATCGGCCTCGACGTGTGGGAGCACGCCTACTACCTCAACTATCAGAACCGCCGGCCCGATTACATCGACGCTTGGTGGAACGTCGTCAACTGGAATGCGGCCGAGGGGATTTACAACGGCGTACTTGGCTTGATGCTGTAAGAAATCTGGGGGCGAACGGCCGCGCGGTTCGCCCCTGTTTGGAGGGTGCCTGATCGACACCCGCGGACAACGATACAATGCTGTTTCGACATGATGATCCGTTTGGCGATTTCGATTTGCCTGTTGCTGGCCGGGTGCGGCGGAAATAAACCGGTTGGCGCGGCAAGCGACCCGAATGCCGCGCCCAAGGCTCGCACCGTGCGTGTTGCGAAGTCGACGCGCGAATCGATTGTGCGGACGATCGAATCGACCGGCACGTTGGCGGCTCGTGAACGCGTTACGCTGGCGATGCGCGTCACCGGACGGCTGCTCGACATAAAAGTCGATCTCGGCGATACGGTACGCAAGGGAGACGTCATCGCGCAGATTGATCCAACCGATCTGCGAATCGCGCTCCAACAGGCGACAGCGGCACTGTATCAATCCCGCACGCGTCTCGGCCTTTCGGCCGATGGCACCGACGATACCGTCGTCGCGGCGCAGACGCCCACTGTTCGCCAAGCCGCCGCGGCGTTGGCCGAAGCAAAATTGCGGCGCGATCGCGCGCAGCTTCTGTTCAATCAGAAGTTGATTCCGCAGTCGGATCTCGAGACCGCGACGGCGAATTTCCAGATCGCCGAAAGCCGCCATCAAGACGGCCTGGAAGAGATTCGCAACCGGCAGGCGCAACTCGCACAGCGTCGCGCGGATTTGGAGATGGCGCGGCAGCAGTTGACCTACGCGGTCCTGACGGCGCCGGTGGAGGGCGCGATCGTCGAGCGGAATGTATCGGCCGGGCAGTTTGTCGCCGCGGGCGCACCGGTAGCCTCGATCGTTACGATTCATCCGCTGCGTTTGCGGCTCGCGGTTCCCGAACGCGCTGCCGCGAAGGTGCGGGCTGGACAGCACGTTCGCATCCGCGTCGATCAACAGACCGAGGAACACTTCGGCATCGTCGCGCGATTGAGCCCGGCGATCGAAGAAGCAACGCGGACGTTGCTGATCGAGGCAGAAGTACCTAACGCAAACGGCAAGCTGCGGCCGGGTGCTTTCGTCAACGCGGCGATTCTGGCCGAGACCGATCAGTCGGCCGTCTTTATCCCTCCGTCCGCATTGGTGACGTTCGCGGGCCTGGAACGCGTGCTGACGATCGTCGATGGCAAAGCGGTTGAAAAGCCGGTAAAAACAGGCGTTCGCGAAGGCACGCGCATCGAGATCGTCGAAGGCCTCGCGGCCGATGAGACCGTGATCGTCAAGCCCGGCAATCTGGCCGCGGGCCAAGCCGTAACGGTCGGAGGCAGTACGTAAGCCATGCAAAAGCTCGCCGAAATTTGCATCCGGCGGCCGGTGTTCGCGGCAATGATGATCCTCGCGTTGGTTGTTGTCGGCGGATCTAGCTACACGCGTCTAGCCGTCGATCGATTTCCGCAAGTCGATATTCCAACCGTGTCGGTCCGCACGACGCTGCCGGGCGCGGGGCCGGAAGAAGTGGAGACGCTCGTCTCGGATGTAATCGAAGAAGCGGTCAACACCGTCGAAGGCATTCGCGAGCTGCGCAGCGTATCGCATCACGGGCGGTCGACGATCATCGTGAATTTCGAACTGCATCGCAACATCGATTCGGCGGCGCAGGATGTGCGCGACCGCGTGGCGTCGATCTTGCGGCAGTTGCCCGATGAAGTGGAGCCGCCGCTGGTCTCCAAGTACGACAACGAAAGCACGCCCGTGCTGGCGATCGCGCTCTCGGGCCCGAAGCCGATCCGCGAGTTGACCGAGCTCGCCGACAAAGTCGTCAAACCTCTCATTGAGCGCTCGTCCGGCGTCGGCGAAGTGCAGATCGTTGGCGGACGGGAACGCGCCATCAACATTTGGGCCGACGCCGACCGCCTCGCCGCGTACAAGATTCCCATCAACCGCGTGGCCACGGCGCTCGCCCGCCAGAACGCCGATATTCCGGGCGGCAATGTGACGTCCGGCACCCATGAACAAACGCTGCGAACAGCCGGGCGGTTGACCGATGCGCGCGCGTTCAACGATCTCGTCATCGCGACGGTGAATCAAACTCCGGTGCGCATCTCCGACATCGGCTACGCCGAAGACGGCACGAAGGAAGAACGAACGCTGGCCCGGCTGAACGGCAAACCCGCGGTGATCATCAACATCCGGCGGCAATCGGGCGCGAACACTGTCGAGGCGATTGAAGGCGTCAAGACCAACATGAAACGCGCGAAGACGGTCCTGCCGGCGGGCGTGGAAGTGACCTACATTCGAGATCAGTCGCATTACATCAAACTCGCGCTCAGCGAGATCAATCTGCATCTGGTGTTGGGCAGCGTACTGGCATCGTTGGTTGTGATGTGGTTCACCAGAAGCTGGCAGAGCACGGTAATCGCGGGCATTGCGATTCCGGTGTCGGTGATCGCGAGTTTCGGTGCAATGGAAGCGCTTGGCTTCACTCTAAACTCGGTGACGATGCTCGCGCTGGTGTTGATGGTGGGCATTGTGATCGACGATGCCATCATCGTCGTCGAGAACATCTTCCGCTTCATCGAAGAGAAGCACATGGGGCCGTTCGAGGCGTCGGTCGAAGCGACGCGCGACATCGGAATGGCGGTGCTGGCGACGACGCTAAGCCTTGCGGTGATCTTCGTGCCCGTGTCGTTTATGTCATCGATCTCCGGGCGCTTCCTTTATCAGTTCGGCATCACTTCGGCCGTCGCGATCATGGTGAGCTTGTTCGTCTCGTTCACGCTGACACCGATGATGGCGGCGCGCCTGTTGAAGAAGCACGGCGATTCGACGCACGCCGAATCGCGCGAGGGTTTCTATCGTCATATCGACCGGGCATACACTGGGATGCTGCGGTTCTCGATGCGCCACCGCCTGGCCGTTTCCGCGCTGGGGCTGCTGGTCGCCCTGTCGTCGATACCGCTCTATCAAACCGTCAGGCAGGAGTATATTCCGACCGACGTCGATGAAGCCGAGTTCGAAGTCGAAGTCAACGCGCCGGAAGGCATCAGCGTCGCGGGCATGAACGAAGTCCTCTTGCAGGTTGAGAAGGACGTCCGTGAAGTGCCGGGCGTGACCGATGTCATCGCCGATATCGGCGGCAGCCCGATGGGCGGGAGCGTGAATCGAGCCGATCTTTTCGTGCGCGTGGTGCCGCACGAACAACGCACGCTATCGCTGACGCGGATTCTGCATGGACCGCTCGACGCGTTCAAGGGAAACTACTCGCAGCGCAGCGTGATGCTGGCGGTGCGCAAGAAATTGAGCCGCTACAAAGAGCTGGGTGTGCGCGTGCGCAACGCGCCGTCGTTTAGCCTGGGCGGCGGCAATCACGAAATCGATTTCGTGATTCGCGGACCGGAGTTGCTGGCGCTGGCCAAGTACACGGCCGAACTGCGCGACGGCGCAGCGAATCTTGGCGGCATCGTCGACGGCGATATTACGCTGAAGTTGAACAATCCCGAACTGCGCGTGGAGATCGATCGCAGCCGCGCGGCCGATCTGGCGGTTTCGACGCGTGATATCGCACAAGCTTTGCGTGTGATGGTGGGCGGCGAGGAAAAAGTCACGCGTTTCCGCGATCACGCCTTGAACGAAGACTACGACGTCGAACTGCGCTTACAGCACAAGTACCGCGATTCGGCCGAGGCGATTTCGCGGCTATTCGTCCCCCGCGACAACGGCCAACTCGTTCGTCTGGATTCTGTCGTCGGTCTTGTGAACGACACGAGTCCTACGCGCATCGACCGTTTCGACAGGCAGCGTCAGGCCAGTCTGCGAGCGGGCGTCGGGCCAGGCTTCGCGCTCGCGGACCGCATCGAAGCGCTGCGCGAAGCCGCCCGCGAGATGAACATGCCGCCGGCATACACGACATCCGTTTCCGGCCGCGCGCGCGAACTCGAACGCACCGGCAAGGAGTTTCTGATCGCGTTCGCGCTGTCGATCGCGTTCATGTACATGATCCTGGCCTCGCAGTTTGAGAACCTGGTGCATCCGTTCACGATTCTGCTGTCGCTGCCACTGTCGATTCCGTTCGCGCTGCTATCGCTGTGGGCGACCGGCAATACGATTAATTTGTACTCGGCGCTCGGCATTCTGGTGCTATTCGGCGTGGTGAAAAAGAATTCGATTTTGCAGATCGACCACATGAACAACCTGCGCGCGCACGGCATGCCTCGGGCGGAGGCCATCATTCAGGGCAATCGCGACCGGCTGCGTCCGATTCTGATGACGACGCTGGCTCTTGTCGCGGGCATGATTCCGCTCGCGGTCGGCACGGGGCCGGGAGCGGAAGAACGGCGCGCGGTGGCGGTGGTTGTGATCGGCGGGCAGACGCTTTCGCTGCTGCTGACGCTGCTGGTGACGCCGGTGGCGTATTCGCTGTTTGACGATATTACGGCGCGGGCGTGGTGGCGGAAGCGGCTGCGGGAGCCGCAGGCATCGCTGGGCGATTGAAACTGCTGGGATAGGACCATTGGCGGCACATTTGGAAAGCCACAGGCGTCACGATCGTTTAGCATGGCCGGAAAGTGTAAGGCAACGGGACGCCCCTGGATGGGCTACGCCAACGGCGAGAACCGTGATGGAAAGCGGAGCCGATCGTCTGATCGGTTCAGCCCGGAACCCGGGCGAAAACGCCGCAGCCGGCCAAGAGTTCTACGGTTCAATGTCGAAGAGTTTGCGAGCGGCGGCCCGCAAAACGTTCAGCTACGTTCCGCGGCACCGGGATGGCGCTCCTCAAGCGACACGCAGCGAATCCAACGGAATAACAGCCAACTCCGCGCTGTTGTCGTTATTCTTGTTGCCGCGCCGTCCGCCGCTGTTCGAGTAACCAATGTAGAGGTGGCCCTTGTGCTCGACCGCATACGGATACGCGAGACGAGCACCGGGATCGGATTCTCCGGCGGAGTGTTCGGCGTTCCGGATGCGAAAGACCTTGCTGAACAGCGCTTGGCCGGGCCGGCCGACAGCGATGGTCAACGGCGCGCGCTGGCCCTTGGTGTCCGCCGTCGTCGTGCAGACGAGATAGCGCTGCCGCGTGCTGAGTGTTCCCGCATAGGGCTTCGACGTCGCCATGGGTAGATTGGCCACGCGCATCGGCGTCCACGCCCGGCCGCCATCGCTGCTGCGCGAAACCAGCGCCAGTGCCTCGCCACCGTAGCGGGCGATGTTCAGCACTTGATTGCCATCGACGATCACCGTTGACTCTCCCCACATGGTCTTGAGCGCCGAATCGCGTGGGATGACCACGTGCTCCCAGTTCGTGAAGTCGTCGCCTTTGCTGATGGCCACCGCTGCGGGGTTGCCGTTTCCGACGTCGAAGCCCGCGAGGATCCAATTGCCGTTACTCATGCGCAGCGGCTCCTGCATGGGCCAGAAGCCCTCCCGCACGATGACGCCCCGCGGCTGCCAGGAATTGCGCTTCTCGTCGAGCACATAGGCGCGCGTATGCACGTTCTCTCGCTTACCCGAGAAGGCGCCCATGAAAGCCCACAGCTTGCCGCGATGCGATAGGAACGACCCGTGACTCACGGCGACTTCGGGAGTTCCCTTGTCCATGTCGAAGACGGCGCTCCACGTCTGGCCGCCATCTTCGCTCACCCGCCAGCGAGCCTCTTCGCCGGTGGTGTTCTCTGGATTCTTGTTGTGGGCGAACGAGGCGTAGAGCTTGCCCTTGTGCCACGCCAGGCCCACTCCGTGCAGGAAGCCGTAGCCACCGTCGCGTTCCGGTTCGTATTTCTTGATGACCGAAAAGCGCAATCCGGCGAGTTCCGTGAGTTCCGCCGCCTTTGGCAGGCGCACGGCGGGATCCCAGATTTGCTCCGCCGCGGGCTGGGCCCACCCGTTGAAAGCCAACGATCCCAGCAAAGTTCTTCGTGTGATGTTCATGGTTAGAATGCCAGCCTCAATCCCAGTTGTATCTGCCGCGCGCCGCCCGCACCCGCGATGGTACCGAAGGCCCCACTGCCGCGCGCTCCGTTCGGCAACCCGAAGTTCGGCCGGTTCAGAATGCTGAAGAACTCTCCGCGCAGTTGCAGCGAGACTCGCTCACTCACCGCGACATCCTTCAAGAGCGACATCTCCAAGCCCACCGAGCCCGGACCGGAGCCCACGTTCCTCGGCGAACTGCCGAGCACGCCGTCGCCGGGGAAGACGAAAGCGGCAGTGTTGAAGTATCGCGCGATTTGTTCCGCGCGGGACCGGCCACCGGACACATTCCAGGGTGACACCAGGTTCGGCCTCTGCGTGGAGGAGAACGCATTCAACCGGTTCGTCTGCTCTATGACGCCGAACGGCAAACCAGTCCGCAACTCTGCGATGACGCCGGCGCTCCAGCCGCCAAACGCCTTGTCGATCCAACCGGCGGGTAGCGCCAGCGCGCAGCCGTGGCCGACCGGCAGTTCATAGACGGCGCTCGACACCCAGCGATGCCGGATGTCATTCCCGCTGTAGGACTTATCCAGATGCCGCGCGTGATAGCTTTGCGCACCCGCTCCGCCGGCTTCGGAGGCCACCTGCACGTCATCCAAGAACTTCGACCACGTGTAGTTGCTCAACAGATTCAGCCCCTTCGAGAACCGCTTCTCCGCCTTCAGGTTGAACCCGTGATACGACGAGTTACCCCAGTTGTTCGCGCGCAGGATGACGTTGGCGTATTGCGGGAAGGGCCGCAACGACTGATCCTGCCGTGCGCCGCGCCGTTCGGGCCGGATCTCATTGACATTGGTCGCGCGCCCGCTGATGCGATGGAGTTCTGAACGGACATGGTCCCTCCTCATGCGACTTCGCTAGGCTCAGGCAGGCAGCAGCGGTAGCTTGGCTGCGTAGTAGATCGCCCGGCTCCGGCGCTCGTCATAGGCAAAGTGCAAGTAGGATCGGTCTTCGCTAACGAAGCCGTCCGGGTAGTTCATGCCCGCGAGCGAGCCGGTGATGCGCCCGCCGGGCGGTGGCGGCGGAAGGCGTACGAGGTCCCTTCGATACGGCCATGTCTCCATCCCGTCGAAGGAGACCCAAAGGGAGAGAGGGTTGCGCGTTTTCGGGTGCGGATTGTGAAGCAGCGCCACGCGTTCGCCGCCGAGTGGATAAAGGGTGAACTTGCTGCCTGGATTGGGAATAGCCGTCGGAAGCGCCATTGCCGGCCATGTCTTTCCTCCGTCGGGAGAGTCGGCTCGGTAGAGTACACCGCTGCCGTCCCGTCGAAGCAGCATCGTGATGGCTCCGTTGGTGTGTTCGAAAAGGCCCGGCTCCGTCCAGCCGGTGTAGCGGTCGTCGTCGCTGACGCGAATCCAGCCATGCTGACGAAATAACTTGCCGCCATCGCTGCTGATCAGCACTCCATTCCGCGGATTCACGTTGCGGGGCTCGGCAAGGTAGTGCTGGAAGGGCAGCATGATGTCGCCCTTCCTGGTGATGATGTGGTTACGCACGGCCGTGCTTCGATGGAGCTCGCCCGGTATCGGGGTGGCTTTGCTCCAGGTGTGGCCGGAGTCGTCACTGGTGGAGTACCAACTCGACCATTCGCCGAACTTACCATCGTGCACATAGAAGAATAGCCAGCACCGCCCGTTGTGAACCATCAGCTCCGGCGGGACCAGCGCGCGGCTGCGATCTTTCTCTTTGAAACCAAGCAGGAGCGGCTGCAACTCAGACCAGGTCTTGCCTTGATCTCGGCTCCAGGTGAGAAAGATATTGTTCTCGGGCAGCGGTTCGTCATCGCCGCCCCCAAGCATCGTCATCGCCAGCGTACCATCGGGCATCTTACGGAGGTTCGTATTGCAGGCCAGACGGTTCGGGCTTTTCCCGTCAAAGACGACGGTGCTCGAATCGAGCACGGAGTCTTCGAATGCTTGGCGAGTCCAGTCGCTGGACGGCTCCGGCGTGGCAGCGCCGGCGCCTTGCATCCGCGGAGTGCCGGCGGCGATTCCCATAAAGGCCACGGGAAATAGACGGCGTCTGGAAATGTTCATGACTATCTCTCCACTGTTGCGAGTGATTGGCCCATGGTCTCGATCACCTGGCGGAGTTTCTCCACTTGTTCGGGCGAACTGGGCGGCATGGGCGGCCGCGGCAGTCCGGCGTCGCGTCCCTGCAGCTTCAGTGCGGTCTTCAGATTGGCCGGACGGTTTTCCGCAAAGAAGGCGTTATAGAAGCGCAGGAGTTTTTGATGCAACTCAAGCGCTTGCACGTGATCGCCGCGCTGCACCGCATTCCAAAGCGCGACGCTCCATTCCGGCGCTCCAGCCAGGATGCCGGATATGGCCCCATGCGCTCCGAGCGCAAAGCTCGCGTAGAGGAGCGCATCCACCGCCGCGAGAATTCGCTTATCTTGGGGGATGAGCCCTTCCTTCTGCATCAGGAGCAGGTCCGCCAGCGTCTTCACGTCGCTTGTGCTTTGCTTAATGCCGATCACGCCGTCTACTTCGCGCAGAATACGGGCCAGCAGCGCCGGAGAGAGGTACGACCACGGGACCACGTTGTAAATGATCACGGGAATCCCCGTCTTCTCAAATACCGTCGCGAAGTAGCGCAGCATCGCCTCGTCGCTCGGACGGAAGAGGTAGTGAGGCGGAGTTATCTGTAAGGCGGCCACGTCAAGATCGGCCACGGCCTTCCCGCGCTCGAACGCCGATCTAGTGCAGTTGGTGATGATTCCGGTGATCACCGGAATACGGGAACGCACCTCCTCGGTGGTCCACGCGGTCAGTTCGCGGGTCTCCTCGACCGAAAGGGTCTGACCTTCGCCTATACTCCCACATACGGCGAGCCCGTGCACGCCTGCAGTCTCCACGAGGTAGCGGACTTCGGCGCGATGCGCGCTTTCGTTAATCCGGTCTTCTGCGTCAAAAGGGGTCAGCATGGGAGGGATAATCCCCCCGATTGTGCGTGTTTTGTCCATGATCTTTAGCTTGGGCAGTGACAGGTCACTCCGATCCGTGCCCGAATGCGCTTTCCGGAAGTTGGCCGCGCTGGTGGCGGCGGCGCTACAATGATTTTGCCGGGCGAAACGGAAGCGGCACTGCGGGGACGCAACCATGCTAAGGGATAGTCCGGTGGGCTCATCGAGACGATGATCGGAGCGCGGCGGCCTCGCTTCCGCGCTCTTCAAATAGGCCACATCGGATCGGTAGACCCTCATGCCTTGAAAATCCCCGCCCGAAGGGCGGAACACTCATTACCGGAGAGCGCACTCTCTCCATTTCAGGCTGAACCAACACACTAACCCTCCTTAGAAGCTAAACCTGCCATTCAACTGCACGGTGCGCGATCCGGCGCTGGTGAGGCGGCCGAAGTTGCCCGCGGTGATGTTGGTGGACAACCCGCCCAGGTTGGTGTGGTTCAGCGAGTTGAACATGTCCACGCGGAACTGGAAGCGGACGCGCTCGGTGAAGTCGAAGTTCTTCGCCAGTCCAAGATCGAGCGTCCAGGCGCCGGGACCACGCAGCGCATTGCGTCCGATGGTGCCGGGCCGCGCCGTGGCGCCGCTGGCGGCAATGATGGTAACGCGGGCAAAGGCGGCCGTATTGAGGTACACGAGCGTTTTGCGATAGTCGCTGTTGAGCGGAGCGCCGCCCACGTAGTCCGGACGGCTGCCCGGAACCGAGGAAGGCTGGGTGAGATTGAATGCCGATCCGGTGTTGGCCGAGAGAATGCCGGAGAACTGCCAGCCCCCGGCGGCCAGCCGCGCCGCGCGGCCGCTGGCACCGCTCACACGCAGAAACGGCAGCTCATACAGGAAGTCTGAAACGAACCGGTGGCGGATGTCGTAGGGCGTGGGACCCCGCTCGGCCCGGATGTTGTCGTTGTCTTGCGGCCGCTGATCCGGCAGCAGCAGGTCGCCGTCGTTGTAGGAGAGGTTGTTGGCATAGGTGTAGTGCACGTTAAACAGGAAGTCGCGCGACATACGCTTGCGCAGCGAGGTTTGCCAGGAGTGATAGCGGCTTGATTCCGACGTGTCGTAGTGGCGGATCTGGCTGAAGGCGGGGTTGCGCGCGCCGGTGAGCCGGTCGACCTGGTTGAAGTCTCGCACCAGGTTCAGCTTGATGCCGCGCGAGGCAACGTAGGCCGTTTCAATGGCCAGGCTCTTGGTGATTTCCCGCTGGATTCCCAGGTTCCATTGCAGGCTGTAGGGATTCGGGAAGTTGGTGTTGACGCTGCCACCCGACCACGGCGCATTAGCGCCGCGGACATACTGCAGGGTGTTGGCGTTGGTGATCGGATAGCGCAGTCCGAGGCGGTCGATGTCGGAGCGCACGAAGATGAACCGGCCGGGCTCGTCCACCGCGTTGCGCACCAGCCCGGTGACACTGCCGAACAGCGGGTGCGGATTCATGAACACGCCAAACCCGCCGCGCACGACAGTCTTGCTCGCCTGGTCCGCCGTGTAGGCGAAGCCGAAGCGCGGGCTGAAGTTTAGGACGTCGGCGTCGTAGATTGAGTCGGCCGGACGCAGGGGCCCGAAGCCGAACGGAGCGCTGCGATTGAACAGCCGGCCGTCGCGTTCCGACGGCACCGCCTGGTAGTCGTAGCGCATGCCTAGATTCAGCATCAGCCGCCGGTTGACGCGGAAATCGTCCTGCACGAAGAAGCCGATGCCCCAGTTGCGGAGCAGGTACGGATTCGTGCCCCAGGTCACCTGTGCCTGCACCGGACGGTTCGCCAGCATGTCGTCCACGGTGGCGTAGCGGATGTCGGGCACCTCGATGTTGTCGCGTCCCGCCAGGCGGCGGTTGAACAGGCCGCCGAACTTTAATGCATGCCGCCCGCGCGTGAGCGCCACGACATCTTCAAAGCTCTTTGTCGATCCGCCTTTGAACAGCGTCTCGCCGCCGTCGCCGAAGCCCAGGTTGCCGCCGATGGCAGGTACGCCGAGCGTGAAGATATTGTCCACCCGGCGGACGTCGTTGCCGTTGTAGCCGAACCGAAACTCATTGCTGAACGACGCGCGGATATGCGTATGGCTGAGCGTGCCGACCTCGGTGAGTCCGTCGAAAGTCCGGAAGTTGGTGGTGACGCGCGGCTGGTCCCGGAAGGGGCGTCCACGTGTGTAGCGCGCCGACAGCAGATTGGCGCTGTTGATGTGATAGTCGACGCGCGTGATGGCATGGTCGTCGGTGGAGGTGTTCGAGCCCGACCCCTGATAGAACCCCGTCACCGCGCCCGGAGCCACCGGCGTGTTGGGCAGCGGGAACATGTCGAAGTACGGCTTATAGGCGGGCACGGCCGCCAGCATGCGGGCGCGGAACTCCTGGCTGGGCACATTGCCGTTGATAGGCCGGAACGCCTTTTCGCGATAGCCCTCATAGACGCCGAAAAAGAACAGCTTGTTGCGGATAATGCGCCCGCCGAGCGACCCGCCGAATTGGTTGAACACAATCGGCGCCTTGGCCGCCTGGAACTGATTTCGCGCCGAGTAGTTCTCCGTCTGGTTGTTCTCAAACACGCTGCCGTGAAAGTCGTTCGACCCGCTCTTGGTGATCAGGTTGACGTTGCCGGACATGGTGTTGGCGATCTCGGCCGACGCGATGCCCTTGGCGACGTTGACTTCTGAAATAGCCTCCATGCTCACGCCCTTCACGAAATTGAAATCCTGGTACATCGACAGCGACGGCAATTCAGGGTCGCCCTCGGCGTCCGTGCCATCCACCGTCAGGCGGAAACTGGCCGGCGGCAGTCCGTTCAGCGTGAGTCCGCCGCTGCCGGCCGTCGAGATTCCGGTGCCGATGCGGAGCAGGTTGGTCCAGTCGCGCCGCGCCGTGGGCAGTTCGCGCACCTCGGCCGTATTGAGATTGGTGCGCTGTTCGGCAGTGGTGGTCACGAGCAGCGGCGCCTCGGCCGACACCGCGACGGTTTCCGTGACGTTTCCCACTTCCAGCTTGATGTCGAGTTGGGCGCGCTGGCCAGCCGCCAAATCGAGCCCGGTCTGTTTCTGAGCCTTGAAGCCCTTCGCCTCGGTCGACACCGAATAGCGGCCCACCGGGAGGAACGTCGAAGTGAACTCGCCCTGCGTTCCCGACGTGACCGTAGAGGTGGCGCCGGTGCCTTCATTGTTGATCGTGATCACCGCCCCAGGCACCGCGGCGCCGGATGCGTCCAGCACCGTGCCGTAGATCGTGGCTGTGGTCACCTGGCCCGCCAGCCACGGGCAGAAAAGGGCAATCAATAATCCGAGACGCGTTACCTTCACAAGCACTCCTCTACAAAGAGACATGGCAATTCCTTTCGTAATTGATTCGACTAAACCATCACGGCGGGTTGGATCGCCGCCATCGCGGCTTGGATCTTCACCTCTTGCGCGCTGGAACTGGCCGGCATGGGCGGACGCGGAACGCCACCTTGCCGCCCTTGGGGTCGCATCGCGGCTCTGACGTTCGCCGGCAGATTCGGCGCGTCGATCGCATTCCACAGGCGCAATAGATTCTTGTGGAGCGGAAGCGCCGCGGCGTCGTCACCTCTATGGACCGCGTCCCACAACGCAACACACGCTTCGGGAGCCGCGCTGAGGATCGCCGCCACAGCGCCGTCCGACCCCAGATGGAACGATGGATAGAGCAAGGCATCCACAGCGGAGAGAATCCGCACGCGACTACGAATGCCGGCCTCTTCGCTCAGCAACAGCAAGTCCGCCAGAGCCTTCATGTCACTGGCGCTCTGCTTCACGCCGATCACGCCGTCGACATCGCGGAGAATGCGCACCAGTAGCGGCGGCAACAGATATGACCACGGCACCACGTTGTAGATAATCACCGGAATGCCCGTCTGGTCGGCGATCGCGCCGAAGTGGCGCACCATCGAATCGTCGTCCGGCCGGAACACGTAATGAACCGGTGTCACCTGCAGGGCGGCCACGCCGAGGTCAGCCACGGCCTTGCTCGA